>JANYIH010000022.1 GCA_025358745.1 Hyphomicrobiales bacterium
ACCCCTGCCCGAGCTTGGTGATCATGCCGGCGCTGTTGCGCGCGGCAATGACGGCCAGGCCCGTGACGTCGATCCCGTAGCCGGGGTGGGCCGCGCGGACGGGCGCCAGCCCGCGGTCGAGCGCGTTGACCACGGGCAGCAATTCGCTGGCGTCCTTGTCGGGAATGCGCCCGGCCACGAGTTCGGACTGGCCGTCGGCTGCGAGGAAGCGGCGGGTGAGGAATTTCGGCAGGATGTCGACATAGGATTTCATGCTGGCGACGTCGGTCTCGCCGAGTTTCTCTTTCAGCCAGTTGCGCAGCGTTTGCATCGACCAGACATTGCCGAGCCCGGCTTGCGCCTCGACCACCCCGTGCACCTGCGCCAGCACGTCGAGCGTCTCCGGGGAATAGACGCCCTGGCCCTTGGGGAACGTTATCATCACGTCGACCGGATTGGCGCCGGCGAGCTTGGCGTCGATCCGGTTGATCGCGTCAATGGCGTGCTCGCGGTCGGGCGCCTGATCGGCCAGCCGGTAGCGCGGTTCGAGATCGAAATAGGCCAGGCTCAGCAAGATCAGAACGGCCAGCGCGCCCAGGCTCGCCAGCCCCGGCCGTCGCGTCATGCGGTCGGCGATCCAGTCGCAGAAGCCGCGCAGCGCGTTGACGCCGGTGTCGACGCTGGACAGGCTCGCCACCCGCGCCCCCGTCGGCGCCATCAGCATGCCCAGAGCCGGCAGCACCGCCAGCACCGTCACGAGCGCAATTCCCATGCCGATCACGCCGGCCAGGCCAAAGGCGCGGATCATGTCGGAATCGGAAAGGCGCAGCGCCATGAACGACAGCGCGCCGGTCGCGTGGGTCAGCACGCAGGCCGGACCGACGGTGTAAATCGCCGAGCCGAACGCGCTCGCGCGATCGTCGCCTTGGATCAGCCGGTCGCGCGCGGCGAAGGTGAGTTGCATCGAGTCGGAAAAGCTGATCACCATGATGAGCGGCGTCATCACGTTCAGGAACATGTTGAGCTTAAGACCGAGCCATCCGATTGCGCCCAGCGCCAGCGCGATCGACAGCAGCGGCGGCGCGGTGGCGATGACGAGAAACGACAGCCGCCGGAAAAACAGGATCGCCACCAGACAGCCGATCGCGAAGCCGACCGCGTTATAGGCGATGCGGTCGCGTTCGACCGCCTGCCGGATCTGCAATTGCATGATCGGCACGCCGGAAAGCTGCGCGTCGAGCCCCACGCCTTGCAGATCCTCCTCCATCGTCTTGCGAATCTCGCCGACCACCGAGGCGAGCTTGCCGGCCTGGGTCGCCGCCGGATCGAGCGACATCACGACCAGCGTCAGCGTGCCGTCTTCCGACAGCAGCTTGCCGCGGATGAGGTCGTTATCCCTAAGGTTCTGCACCAGCGCGTCATAGGCCGGCCCTTCGGGCAGATCCTCGGGAAACACCGGTTTCGGCAGTCCGCCCTGGGCGGCCGGCTGGCGCGCGGAGAACAGCGAGACCAGGCCGGAATCGCCGTCGACCAGCTGCAAATCCGTCACCAGCCGACGCAACGCCTCGATCTGCGCCCGGCCGAGCAGGTTCTTGCCTTCGACAACGACCAACACGTCAAATTCGTTCGACGGGAAAGTCTTGGATTCTTTCTCGAATTGTCTGAATTCCGGCGTCTCGGCGCGGAACAGTTCGCTTAAGGAATCATCGACCTTGAGGCGGCCGATCCCCATTACGGCGACGACCACCAGCAGCGCCAGCGCGATCAGCGTCGGCACGGGCGCGCGCAATCCGATAAGCCCCAGGCGCTCTACGCCGAAGGCGATATTGAGCCGCTCGCTCGTCCGCTCCCCTTCGCGCGCACGCCGCTTTTCGTCGCCGCCCGTATCGGTTCGCGCCTCGAACAGCCCCATTCCCTCACGCCTCGCGCCGCTTCGCCCAGTCGAACACGTCCACGCCGGGACTCTTGCCGCGAACTATGTTAGCACGCGTTACAGGCATGCCGGTGGTTACGGCAAAATCGCGCGCGAAGGAAGGGGCGTCCGGTCGGACGCGCTCGCATGTTCGCAACCTATCTCAAGAAATGCAGCGCACATTTGTGTGATAATGGAAGGCGTTATCCATGTGCGAGTGTTGCCGCCCGCGCCATTACTGCCTATAAGGCCGCCGTAATGAAGGACCGCCGGAATAGGCGGGAGGGGGGTCCTTGCCATGTCTGACTGTGAATGCGCAGGCTCCAAGCGGGCGCGGCGGTCGTTAATTTGTCGAGGCTCGTAATGCGCATTCCGTTTCACAAGGAATTGAAAATCGGCGGCTATATTCTCAAGCAGAAGATGCTGGGAAATAAGCACTATCCGCTGGTTTTGATGCTGGAGCCGCTGTTTCGCTGCAACCTCGCCTGCGCCGGCTGCGGCAAGATCGATTATCCCGCGCCGATCCTGAACCAGCGCCTCAGCGTGAAGGAGTGCCTCGACGCGGTCGACGAATGCGGCGCGCCCGTCGTTGCCATTCCCGGCGGCGAACCGTTGATCCACAAGGAGATCGGCGAGATCGTCGAGGGCATCGTCGCGCGCAAGAAATTCGTCTCGCTTTGCACCAACGCGCTGCTGCTCGAGAAGAAG
The DNA here is from genome assembly GCA_025358745.1 of Hyphomicrobiales bacterium. GTDB lineage: Bacteria > Pseudomonadota > Alphaproteobacteria > Rhizobiales > Beijerinckiaceae > Roseiarcus. Next base: position 2,600 of record JANYIH010000022.1, read on the forward strand.
CTGCATCTTCTGAAGCCCTCGCCCTATCTCACAATCACCGTCCATCTCGACGGCATGAAGGAGCAGCACGACCGCGCCGTCAGCCAGGACGGCGTGTTCGAGATCGCGGTGCAGGCGATTAAGGCGGCCAAGGCCGCCGGCCACAACGTCAACGTCAATGCGACCATCTTCGACAACCAGACGCCGGAGGAGATCGCCGGCTTCCTCGACCTCGCCCGCGATCTCAAGGTGGGCGTGTCGATCTCGCCCGGCTACGCCTACGAGCGCGCGCCCGACCAGCAGCACTTCCTCCAGCGCCGCAACACCAAGGAGCTGTTCCGCAGCGTGTTCGCGCTCGGCAAGGGCCGCAAGTGGACGATCGAGCACTCGCCGCTCTATCTCGACTTCCTCGCCGGCAATCAGGAATATCTGTGCACCCCCTGGGGCATGCCGACCCGCAACGTGTTCGGCTGGCAGAAGCCCTGCTATCTCGTCGGCGAAGGGTTCGTCTCCTCCTACAAGGAACTGATCGAGACGACCGACTGGGACAGCTACGGCACCGGCCGCTACGAGAAATGCGCCAACTGCATGGCCCATTGCGGCTACGAGCCGACCGCGGCCGACCACGCCGTGCGCAATCCCCTCAAGGCGGTGATGGTCGCCATCCGTGGCCCGCGCACTTCGGGCCCCATGGCGCCGGAGATCTCGATGGCCAAGCAGCGGCCGGCCGACTACGTCCATGCGCGCCACGTCGACACCATGCTGGCCAAGCTGGAGGCGGAGACCCGAGCCGCGCCGCCGGCCCGTTCGCGTCGCTCGGCGCCGGCGGCGGAGTGAGGCCGCCCGGCCGACGCTCGCCGCCGACTTCACCTGACCTAGGAGCTAACGCTCAACCATGCTGACGAAATTCATCAGCAGGATCGTCGATCTCTGTCTGCGTTTTCCACGTAGCGTCGTCATCGCCGGCCTCCTGCTCGCTCTCGCCGGGAGCGTCTATGCCGCGACCCATTTCGCAATCACGTCGGACATCGACTCGCTGCTCTCGAAGGATCTGCCATGGCGCCAGCGTGGCATCGTGTTCGAGAACGCCTTCCGCCGATTTGAGATCGTCAACGTCGTCATCGACGCGCCGACGCCCGAGCTGACCTCGGCGGCGACCGAAGCGCTGACCAGCGCGCTCAAGCAGGACACGACGCATTTCAAATCGGCCACCAATTCGAGCGCGGCCGGATTCTTCAGCCGCAACGGCCTGCTGTTCCTGCCCCAAGACCAGCTCAAGCAGAGCCTCGACGGGCTCGTGCAGGGCGAGGCCCTGATCTCCGATCTCGGCCAGGACCCGAGCCTGCGCGGCCTCGTCTCGGCGGCCGAGGATACGCTGATCGGCGTCAACCAGCACAAGCTCGAACTCGACGCCACGGCGACGCTGTTGGGCAAGGTGGCGCAGACGATTGAGGACATTCTCGCCGGCAAGCCCGCCAGCTTCTCGTGGCGCGCGCAGATGTCGGGCCATGCGCCGTCCTCGCTCGAACTGCGCGGCTTCATCGAGGTGCGCCCGGTGCTCGATTTCAAGTCGGTCGAGCCCGGCCACGAGGCGACGCAGGCCCTGCGCGCCATCGCCGCGCAGGTCGCGCCCGCCTACCAGGCGCGGGTGCGCCTGACCGGCCCGGTCGCCATGGCCGACGAGGAATTCGCCACCATCAAGGAAAACGCCGTCCTCAACGGCTCGATCACCTTCGCCATCGTGCTGCTGATCCTGTGGATGGCGCTGCGCTCGTTCAAACTGATGTTCGCGGTGTTCGTCAATCTGCTGGTGGGGCTGCCGATCACCGCCGCGGTCGGCCTGTTGCTGGTCGGCACGTTCAACCTGATCTCGGTCTATTTCGCGGTGCTGTTCGTGGGCATCGGCATCGACTTTTCGATCCAGTACAGCGTGCGCTATCGCGCCGAGCGGCACGACAACCCCAACCTGCGCGAGGCGATCCGCGCCGCCGGTCACTATGTCGCCGCCCCGCTGACGTTGGCGGGCGTGGCGACCGCGCTCGGCTTCTTCTCGTTCCTGCCGACCCACTACAAAGGCGTCTCGGAACTCGGGATCATCGCCGGCTGCGGCATGCTGATCGCTTACGCCACCAGCGTTACCGTGCTGCCCGCGCTGATCTCGCTGCTCAACCCCAAAGGCGAGCCGGAGCCGCTCGGCTACACCGCGCTGGCGCCGCTCGACGCGTTTCTCGACCGCAACCGCTTCGCCGTCCTCTATGGCGTGATCGGAACGGTCGTCATCCTGCTGCCCGCGCTGTTCTGGCTGCGTTTCGACTTCAATCCGATCAACCTGCGCAATCCGCACACGGAATCGATCGCGACCTATCTCGACCTGAAGAAAGACCCGGCGACCAATCTCAACGCGCTCGAAGCGCTGGCCCCCGATCTCGACGCCGCCAACGCCATCGCCGCCAAAGTGTCGAAGCTGCCGGAGGTGTCGCGCGCCACGACCCTGTCGTTCTTCATTCCGCCCGATCAGGACAAGCGCCTGCCCGAGATCGCGCAGGCCGGCAAGGCGCTGGCCGGCGCGTTCGATCCCGCCAACGCGCTCGCCCCTCCGACCGACAAGGAGAACGTCGAAGCGCTGACCGATCTCGCCTCGCGGCTGGAGGATTCGGCCAAGGAGAACCCCGGCGCCGGCGCGCCGGCGGCCAAGTCGCTCGCCGCCGCGCTCGGCGGCCTCGCCAGGGCCGACGTCAAATTTCGCGAACGGGCCGACGAGGTGTTCGTCGCTCCGCTGAAACGCGATCTCGCCGCGCTGAAAGCGACGCTCGCGGGCGAGCAGGTCACGCGCGACAATCTGCCCAAGGACCTCGTCGCGGACTGGATCACGCCCGACCGCCGCGCCCGCGTGTCGATCGCGCCGAGCGCCGATCCCAACGACAACGACGCCATGCGCAAGTTCGCCAAGTCCGTTCTCGCCGTCGAGCCCGACGTGACGCAAGGGCCGGTGACGATCCTGGAGGCGAGCGACACGGTGCTGAACGCCTTCATCGAAGCGGGCGTGCTGGCGCTGGCGTCGATCGCCCTGCTGCTGTGGCTGGTGCTCGGCCGGCTGTCGGACATGCTGATGACGCTGATCCCGCTCAGCATGGCCGGCCTGGTGACGATGGAAATTTGCGCGCTGATCGGCTGGCCGCTCAATTTCGCCAACATAATCGCGTTCCCCTTGCTGCTTGGCGTGGGGGTCGCGTTCAAGATCTACTACATCATGGCCTGGCGCGACGGCGTGACCCATCTGTTGCAGACGAGCCTGACGCGGGCGGTGATCTACAGCGCGATGACGACGGCGGTGGCGTTCGGCAGCCTGATGTTCTCCTCCCATCCGGGGACGGCGAGCATGGGGCGGCTGTTGGCCCTGTCGCTGGTGACGACTTTGTGCGCGGCGGTGTTGTTTCAGCCCATCCTGATGGGCAAGCCGCGTCAGGCGGCGCCCGGTTCGCACTAGTATTGGCGAGGAGACGCAGGCAATGAAGGCCATTTTGACAGCGTTGGCGCTGATTTGCGTGGGGGCGGCGGCGCAGGCGGCCGGCTCCAGGGAGGAGCAGGCGGCCTGTCGTCCTGACGTGCGGAAGTTATGCGGCCATATCGGCAAGGGCGACGATGCGAAATACAAGGAGTGTTTGCAGACGCATTTCTCGGAATTGTCGCAAAAGTGCCAACAAGTCTTGATGAACCATTAGAATCAGCAATAAAACCCACTTGCCGGGGGGAACGAATTTCGCGCTCGATCCTTGTTTTTCCGGGCGTTGCCCTAACTCTTCAGGAGACCTTGATGATTTCTCGTGCGACCGCCTTCATTTGGCTCGCTTTGGCGGCGACGCCGGCGCTGGCCGACGAACCGTTCAAATACAATTCCGCGCAGAAGGACGCCTGCATGCCCGATGTCCGCAAATACTGCAAGGACGTGCACCCGCCGAAAGGCGCCGACGAGTTGGCGGTGCAGACGATGTTTCAGGCCTGCCTCAACAAGCACCGCGACAACGCGCGGCCTGACCACCTTTCGCAAAAATGCCTCGACCTGTTTACAGAATACGGTCGCTGACGAAGCGTCGGCCCGTCGCGAGCCGGGCCGACCCCTTTTTCGGAGTGCGTATGCAATGAAATGGATATCAGCCCTTGCCTTGGCCATGCTCTTTGCGATGGCGACATTCGCCCGCGCCGAGGCGCCCACCGCCGCCGGCTTCTGGGAAGCCAAGGACGACGACGGCTTCACCAACGCCTGGTTCATGTTCACCGAGAAGGACGGCGTCTTTTCGGCGCGGCTCGTCAAAGGGTTCAAAAAGCCCGGCGACACCAAGAAGATCGAGACGATCTGCCACAAATGCCCCGGCGATAAAAAGGGCGCCCACATCATGGGGCTCACTCTGTTCTACGGCATGAAGCAGGACGGCCTCAAATATCGCGGCGGCAGCGTGATCGACCCGCGCGACGGCTCCGTCTATCACGCCCAGATGGACCTCAGCGAGGACGGGCAGGAGCTATCCGTGCGCGGCTATCTCGGCATTCCCATGCTGGGCAAGACGCAGGTCTGGCATAAGCTGCCCGACGACGCGATGAAGAAAGAAGACATTCCGAAAGAGATTTACGCCGACGGCTCGTCCCCGGTTGAAGACGCCGCCGCGGAGAAGCCCAAAGGCTCGCACAGCGTCGACAAGCCGAAGGCGCACAAGAAGCCCAAGGCCGAGAAGGCGAAAGCGGAGCCGACCGAGCCCGACGCGGCTCCCGCGCCGGCCCAGTAAGCCTATTCCCAGCGCTGGAACCAGGCCGGCCCGACGACGTAGTTGGGCCGCTTGGTGTCGGTGAAATAGAGGTTGTCGCCGCCGGGATTGCGATCCGAGCCGTGATCGACATAGACGGGGAAGTTCGCCGGCCGCTCCGTGCGGGCGTGGACCGCGTGCCGATGTTTGAGCTTCGCCTGCGCCGGCGCTGCGGCGAAGGCGGCGAGGCCGAGAACGGCGGCTAACCCTGATAAGACTCGGCGCGACGGCGTCATGGAACGCTCCAAAAATGAGTTGCTTCCGGTGTAAGCCGAAGCCCGGATTTCGCAAAGCGCAAAAAGGCTTCGCTGCGCCGTTCCCCGCCGCACCGCGCCTTCGGCGCCACAGTCTCAACGCGCTCAACCGCCAATGGTTTCCCGCGCCGGCAGCCGACAGAAGCCCTGCGCGGGCACGTCGAGCGCGGCGTTGAACTTCGACGACAGGTTCTGGAACGCGATCAGCCCCGTCAGTTCGACGATTTCGTCCGCGCTCCAGCGCGCCCGCACCCGCTCGCGCAGCGCCTCGTCCACTCCGTTCAGCGTCATCGCCTCGGCCCATGCCAGCGCCAGTCTCTCGTCGTCGGAGAACAGCGCGCTCCCACGCCAGTCCGCCAGCGCCTCGATTCTGTCCTGACCCACGCCGCGCTTTTGCAATGTCGCCGAATTGATGTCGACGCAAAAGGCGCAATGGTTGATCTGCGACACTCGCACCGTGACTAGCGCGCGCAACGCGGGCGCGATGGGCGAGCCGCTCCGGTTCAGCGCGCCATAGAGCAGCGCGACGCTGGCGAACACCCATTGCGAACGTCCCCACAACAGGCCGGGGTCGAGCACGCGTCCGTAGGTCCGCCTCTGCTTCCAGAAGAACAGCCGGATGAACAGGGGATAGTCGGCGAGCTTCTTGGCGCTGACGAGGCTCATGGCGGGGTCCCGAGCTGGAGAATTTCACCCCCCGCCGCGTCCGCGTCGGCGGGATCGTGGGTGACGAGCACAACGGGGAGCGCGCGGCGCCGCGCGTGATCGAACACGAAACTTCGCATGTCGCGCCGCAGCGGCGCATCGAGCTTGCCGAACGGCTCGTCCAGCAACAGCGCCTTGGGCGCGGCGACGAGGCTGCGCATCAGCGCGACGCGAGCCCGCTGCCCGCCCGAAAGCGTCGCGGGATCGCGACGCGCGAAGCCTTCGAGCCCCGCCTCGCGCAGCGCCTGCGCGACCGCTTCCCCGCGCGCTGCCCGGCTGCGAACGCCAGCGTCGAGCCCGAACGCGACATTGTCGCCGACGCTGAGATGGGGAAACAGCAGATCGTCCTGAAACATCAAGCCGATCCCGCGTCGCTCCGGGGCCAGACCCGTCACGTCGCGTGCCCCCAGCCAGACCCGCCCGCGTGCGGCGAACACGCGTTCCAGATGGCCACCGACGAAGGCCAGCAGCGCCGACTTGCCCGACCCGCTTGGCCCCAGGATCGACAACGCCGCCCCGTCCGCGACACGGAAGCTCAACTCCCGCACGAGCGTTCGGCCGCCGACCGCGAAGGTGACCGCCTCGACGGTGAGCCCGCTCATCGTCGCGCCGCCGCCAGCGCGGCGAGCCACACCGCGAGCGGCGCCGCCGTCTGGCTCAACCCCACCAGCGCCGACATCCGCCGGTCGCCCCCGCCCGCCAGCGCCAGCGCTTCCGTCGTCAGCGTGGCGACGCGCCCGCCGCCGGCGAACAGGGTGGCCAGATATTGCGCCGCCGAGACCGCAAAACCGATCGCGAAGGCCAGCGTCAGCGGCGCGCGCAACAACGGCAGCTTGACCCGCCACAACGCCGCGTTCGGTCCAACCCCGAGCGCCGCCGCCGCCCGGGCGTATCGAGAATCGAGCGCGCGATAGGGGTCGGCGAGCGCCAGCAGCACATAGGGAAACACGAACAGCAGATGCGCCCAGGCGACGGCGGCAAGCGTCCCGTCGAGCCGCGTCCAGGCCAGCACGGTCTGCATTCCGAACAGAAACGCGATCTGCGGCGCCAGCAGCGGCAGGCAGACCGCCCCCACACGGGCGCGCTGGCCCCCACGCTGCTCGCTCTCCAGCCAGGCCACGGCGAGCGACAGCGAGGCGAGCGACGTCGCGGCGCCCAGCGCCGCAGTCGTCGCGAGCGGCCCCGCCAGTCGCCCGCTCTCCCGTATGGCGAGCGCCAGCGTCCAGGATTGCGGCAGCGCGAGGGGAAACGGCCAGCGCCAGGCGAAAGCCCACACGATCATGCCCGCCAGCGACGCGAACCCCAAGGCAAGCGTCGCCACGCCCGCCCACGCCCCGGCCGCCAAAGCCGCATCGAGCCAAAAACCGCGCGCCCCGCGCCGCGCCAAAGCGCGGCCGAGCGCGCCGACGCCGTGTTCCGCGCCAAACCACGCCACAGCGGCGGCCAGCGTCAGCCCGAGTTGCAGCGCCGCCGCCGCCTCGCCGACAAAGAGGTCGTCGAGATCGGGCGACAGCAGCCAATGCAGCGCCAGCACCGCCAGCGGCGCGGGATGTGAAGGCGCCAGCGGCAGCGCCATGTCGACATTGCCCAGGCCATAGGCCAGCACCGCGAACACCGGCAGCCGGATGCGCCGGTAAAGCTGCGGCGCGACGATGAAAGCGAAGGCGCGGCCCGGCCCGTGGCCGAGCGCGCGGGCGGCGCGAAGCTCGGCTTGCGCGGGAAATTGCGCCCGCGCCGCCGCGCCGACAGCGAGCAGAAACGGCGTCTCCTTGACGATGAGGCCGAGCGTCAGCGCCAAGCCATTGGCGTCGCCGACCAGCGCAAGATCCGGCGGCGCGTTCCAGCCCGTCGCCCAGGGGCTCGCCAGCCGCGCCAGCCAGCCGCTCGGCGCGAGCAGAAACGCCAGACCGACGGCGATCGCCGAATGCGGGCTCGCCAGCAGCGCCGCCAGCGCCCATCCGCCGGGCGCCCGGCGCGCCAGTAAGGCCAGCGCCAGCGCCAGCGAAATCGCCGTCGAGGCGAGACCGACGCCGAGCGTCAGCCGCACGCTCGCCCAAAGGCCGGGCTCCGCCAGCAGCCGCCGCCAGGGATCGAGGCTGAACGCCGCGCTCCCTAGCGCCGGCAGATAGCCGAACGCGGCCGCCAGCGTCACCCCCAATCCGGCCAGCGTCGGCGCGACGATCAGCGCCAACGCCAGCGCCTGCGCCGGATTGACGCCCTTATTGCCCATACCGCCGACGCCATTCTCCCGCGATCTTCGTCATCCACGAGGGGTGCGGCTCCAGCAGCACCGGCCCCAGATCGGTCGGCGCGGCGGGCTCGGCGGGCGCGGCGAACGCCTTGCGCTGCTCCGGGCTCAGCTTGTCGGGATCGAGCACGTTATAGGCGCCGAGATAGGCGATGTCCTGCGCATGCGCCTGTGTGGCGGGATCGAGCAGGAAATTCGCCAGCGCCATCGCCGCCGCCTTGTGCGGCGAGTTATAGGGGATTGCGACGAAACTGGTGTTGCCGAGCGAGCCGTCGGCGAAATTGGTCGCTCTCACGGTCGCGGGCAGACGTCCCGCCCTTGCCGCGACCGCCGCCTCCAGCGGGTCGAAGGCCAATGCGAAATCGACCTCGCCGTCGTTGAGCGCCTGGATCAGCGCCGGCTCGTTCAAGGGATATTGCCGCCCCTGGCGCCAGAGCGCATCCCGCACCGCGTCGCACCACGCCCACAGGGGCGCGCTCTGCGTCGCGAAGGCGGCGTCGTCGGCGGGTTGGCTCAGCCGCGCGGCGTCGGGCGCGAGGTCAACCAGGATCTGTTTGAGGAAGCTCGCGCCCATGAAGTCGTGCGGATCGGGATAGGTGAACCGGCCGGGATGCGCCTTGATCCATTCGGTCAGGGCGATGAGCGAACGCGGCGGCGCGGCGACTTTGGCCGAATCGTAGATGAGAACGAATTGAGCCAGCCGCCACGGCGATTCGTAGCCCTCCGTCGGCACCGCGAAGTCCACCACGTTCGAGCGTTTATGCGTCGCGTCGATGAACCTCGCGTTGGGTAGATCCTGCACGAACGGGCCATAGAGCAGCCCCTTCTGCTTCATCGACAGAAAGTTCGGCCCGTTGATCCAGATCAGATCGACCGAACCGTCGGCGTCGCGCCCGGCCCCTTTTTCCGCCAGTACCCGCGCGACCGCTTCGCCGGTGTCGGTCAGCTTCACCTGTTTGACGGTGACGCCGTAGCGCGACTGCATCTCGCCGCCCGCCCAGGCGATGAAAGCATTGGTGCGCTCGTCGCCGCCCCAGGCGTTCCAATAGACCGTCTCGCCTTTCGCTTTGGCGAGCGTCGCGTCCCAGTCCGCCCGCGCCGGGCCGAGGGTCGCCAGGACCAGGGCCGCGGCAAGAATCCGTTTCATCATTTTCCTTCACTACCTGCGAACGCGAGCCAGCCCCAACGCCAGCGCATCAAAGTGGTGAGCGCGCACAGCGCCGCGAATGTCCAGGCCAGCGCGGGAAAGGCGGCGGACCACAGGCACATCGCGACGAAGGCGGCGAGCGTCTCGGCCCCCTCGGTCAGGCCGCCGAGATAATAGAGTCCCTTGGCCGGGAACGCCGGCGCTTTCAACCCCCGCTCGGCGGCCAGCGCGGCGAAGGCGAGAAAGCTCGAACCCGTGCCGATGAAAGCCGCCAGCAGCGCGGCGGCGGGCAGCGCGTTGCGTGGGGGATCGGCGAGCGCAAAGCCGAGCGGCACGAGCGCGTAAAAGACGAAATCCAGCGCGATGTCGAGAAAGGCGCCGCGTGCGGTGGCCCCGAGCCGTCGCGCCAGCGCCCCGTCGAGCCCGTCGCCAAGCCGGTTCGCCAGGATCAGCGCCAGCGCGGTCTTATAAGCGCAAATCGCCAGCGCGCCGGCCGCCGCCGCGCCGAGCGCGAAGCCCGCCAGCGTCACGGCGTCGGCGCTCACCCCCGCCGCCGCGAGCCGCGCGGCGGGCGGGTCGAAGGCGCGACGCAGCCAGGGTTGCAGGCGCGCGTCGAACATCATCCGCCCCGCGAATAAGCAAACAGCCGCCGCGCCAGTCGCAGCGCGCACGGCGAGGCGTGTTCGCGCCGCCAGTTCAGCGCGACCGCCGCCCCCGCCTCGCTCCAGCCGGGGTAGGGATGGATCGCCGCCATCACCTTCTTCAGCCCCAGACCATGCCGCATCGCCAGCGTGAATTCCCCCAGCATCTCGCCCGCATGCGCGCCGACGATGGTCACGCCGAGAATCCTGTCGCGGCCGGGCGCCGTCAGCGCCTTGACGAAACCGCGCGTTTCGCCCTCGACGATGGCGCGGTCGAGTTCGCTGAGATCGTAGCGCGTGACTTCACAGGCGATCCCCCGCTCGCGCGCCTCCTGTTCGCTCAGGCCGACGCGGGCGACCTCCGGCGCCGTGTAGATGACGGCGGGGAACGCCTTGAGTTCAGCGCGAAATGGACGCAATGGCGCCAGCAGCGCATTAATCGCCGCCCGCGCGCCATATTGCCCCGCCGCATGGGTGAATTGCAGATCGCCCAGCACGTCGCCGGCGGCGTGGATCGTCGACAGCCGCGTCCGCAGCCGCGCATCGACGATCAATCGCCCGTTCTCCAGCAAGCCCAGCGCCTCCAGCCCAAAGCCCGCCACGCGCGGCCGCCGCCCGACCGCGACCAGCACGCGGTCGAACGCGATCTCGCGCCCGTCCGCCCGCCGCGCCAGCCCCGGCGCGAAGCTCGCCAGCGCGGCGCCTTCGATCACCTCGACACCATCCTCGCGCAGCGCTTGCGCGATCGCCGCCGAGGTCTCCCCGTCTTCGCGCGCCAGCACGCGCGGCGCGGCCTCCACCAGCGTCACGCGCGAGCCGAGCCGCTGGAACGCCTGCGCCAGTTCGCAGCCGATCGCCCCGCCGCCGACCACCAGCAGCCGCGCCGGGCGCTCGGTCAGCGACCACACCGTCTCCGAGGTCAGCGGCTCGGCCTGGATAAGGCCGGGAATCGGCGGCAGCGCCGGTTCCGCGCCGGTCGCGATCAGCAGCGCCCGCGCGCTCAGCCGGCGTCCCGCGACCTCGACCGTCCACGGATCGACGATTCTCGCCTCGCCGGCGACCACTTCGACGCCGAGGCCGCGATAGCGCGCTGCCGAATCATGCGGCGCGATTTGCGCGATGGTCGCGCGCACCCGCGCCATCACCGCCGGGAAATCCACTTCGATCCGCCCGCGCAGGCCAAATTTTTCGGGCGCCTCCGCCGCCAGCCGCGCTGCGCGGATCAGCGCCTTCGAGGGCACGCAGCCGGTGTTGAGGCAATCGCCGCCCATCGCGCCGCGCTCTATCAGAGCCACGCGCGCCCGCGACGCCGTCGCGACCGCGGCCGCGACCAGACCGGCCGAGCCGGCGCCGACGACGATGAGGTTGTAGTCGAACCGCGTCGGCCTGCGCCAGGCCGCCAGTCGCGCCCGCCCCTCGCGCCAGCCCATCAAGGGCCGCGCCGCCAGCGTGACAAGGCCAAGACCCAGCAGGATCGCGAACGTCGGCAGGTCCACCACATCGCTCGGCCGCTGCACCTTCGCCAGCCGCGCGCCCGCCAGCACATAGAGCAGCGCGACGGGGGCGGAGCCGAGAAAACTCGTCGCCGCGAATTTCCACGCCGGCATCCGCGTCAGTCCGACGGCGAGATTGACGACGAAAAAGGGAATCGCCGGCGTCAGCCGCGCCGCCAGCAGCCATAGCGCGCCGTCGCGCGCTACGCCCGCATCCACTTTGGCGACGAAAGCAGGAAACCGCGCCGCCACCGCCGCGCGCAGCAGATAGCGCGAGGCGAGCATGGCGAGCGTCGCCCCGCAGGCGCTTGAGGCCAGCACCAGCGGCAAGCCTATCCACGGCCCGAACAACGCGCCGCCCGCGACGCTGATCGTCCAGGCGCCCGGCAGCGACAGCGCGGCGAAGGCGAGATAGGCGGCGAAATAGAGCGCGAGCGCGCCCGGCAGATGCGCGCCGACATCCTCGCGCCGCTCGCTCAGCCACAGGGAAATCCGATGCGCATCGGGCGCTAGCAGGAACGCGCCGGCCAGGATCGCAAGCGCGAGCGCGGCGAGCGCCCACCCGCGCAGCCGCCATGAAGGCGACGGCCGCCGTCCCAAAGCGGCGCGCGGATTGTTCTGCCTCATGTTCCCGTCTTATCCGATTGCAGCCTTTTCGCACGCCCCGCGCGTCCCGTTACATCGCAGCGTCGCGCGGCCCGCCTATCGCGCGTCTCAGCTATGCATATAGAGGCTATCTCGCGCGACCGAATTCGTTCCACAGTGTAGCCAAAGCGCGAATTTTTCGGATTATGACAAATTCTTGGCTTGTCCAAGGCCAATATCGCCCTCTCGCCATGCAAATGTCACATATCTTATCGCGTCGCAGCATTGACTTGTGCATCGCACCATGGTAGTTGAACATTCGTCAGGGCGAGGGAACGCTTGAACAGATCGGCGACGGCCGGCAGCGCGGGGGGCTTGGCGAACACCCTATGGAGCAAACCATGAGCCTCAACTTCTTCCGCCGCTATTTCCACGCCCGCAATGTCTACTGGAACGTGGTGCGCGAGCTTTCCTGCTACACCGACCGCGAATTGCACGATCTCGGCATCGATCGCGCCGATATCCCCGACATCGCCAAGACCGCCGCCACCCAGGCCTGAGGCGAGGCCGCGCGCCGGTCGCCGAACGCGCCGATCCCGGCTATAGGTCCCCCCAAGCGAACGAGCGGGGGGAATTTTATGCGCGGGCTGACGGCGGCGGGGATAGCCCTTGTAGTAAACGGCGCCGCCTGGGCGGCGCCCTCGCCCGAGGACGCGGCGAAAGCCGCACACCCTTCAGCCTGCGCCGATCTGCTCGCCGCGCCGCTCGGTCTGGCGCAGGTCGAGATCACGGCGGCGGCGCCGGCCGGGGCGAAAGACATCCCGGCTTGCGTGATTCGCGGCCAGGCCGCCCCCCGCACCGGCGCGGACGGCAAGTCCTACGCGATTCGCTTCGAAATGCGGCTGCCGCCGAACTGGAATGGCCGCTTCCTGCATCAGGTCAACGGCGGCAACGACGGCGCCGTCATCCCCGCGCTCGGCATCCCCGGCGACGCCAACGCCATCGACGGCCAGCCTGCGCTGGGGCGCGGCTTCGCCGTGCTGTCGAGCGACGAGGGCCACGACGGCAAGGACCCCGCCAATTCCAGCTTCAAACTCGGCGCCGGCGCCGCCTTCGGCCTCGATCCGCAGGCGCGTGACGATTACGGCTATGCGGCGGATGAGAAAATGGCGGCGGTCGGCAAGGCGATCATCGCCGGATTCTATGGCGTCGCGCCGGCGCGCTCCTACATGATGGGCTGCTCCAACGGCGGCCGCCACGCCATGGTCGCCGCCAGCCGCAGGGGCGAGGCTTACGACGGCTTCGTCGCCGGCGATCCCGGCTTCGATCTGCCCCGCGCGGCGATTCAGCACGCCTGGGACGTGCAGAACTTCCTCACGATCGATTCCGACCTCGCCAACGCCTTCTCCACCTCCGACATGAACCTCGTCTCCGCCAAGGTGCTGGAAGCCTGCGACGGCCTCGACGGGGTCAAGGACGGCGTCGTCGCCGATCTCCGCGCTTGCCAGAAGACCTTCAGCCTGGAGAGCCTCGCCTGCAAGGGCGACAAGAGCGCGACCTGCCTGAGCGGACCCCAGGTCAAGGCGCTGAGCCGCGATTTCGAAGGCCCGCGCAATTCCAAAGGCGAACAGCTTTATTCCGATTGGCCGTTCGACGCGGGGCTGAGCGGGCGCAACTGGCGGTTCTGGAAACTGTTCTCCGGCATTCCCGCCTGGGACGGCAATCCGCTGATCGCGACTTTGGGCGCGGCTTCGCTGGCCGAAATCTTCACCACCCCGCCCACGGTCACCAAGGGCGACCCCGATGCGCTGCTGGCCTATCTCAACCATTTCGATTTCGATCGCGACGCGCCGAAAATCTACGCCCATGGCCCGTTCGAGGTGAACGGCCGGCAGATCGACTATTCCCAATCCGCCTGGGAGTTCATGACCCCGCCCGACGCCGACAATCCCAGGCTGGAGGCGCTGCGCAAGGCCGACCACAGGCTGTTGATCTACCACGGCCAGTCCGACCCCGTGTTCTCCTTCAACGCCACCGCGCGCTGGTTCGAACGGCTCGACGCCAATCTCGGCGGCAAGGCCGCCGAGAACGCCCGCGTGTTCGCCGTTCCCGGCATGACACACTGCTCCGGCGGCCCGGCGACGGACGCGTTCGACGCGCTCGGCGCGCTGGTCGACTGGACCGAACGCGGCAAGGCGCCCGACCGCCTGCTCGCGCATGTGCGGGCCGACAACAAGGACGTCCCGGCGTCGTGGAGCCCCGCCCGCACCCGGCCGCTATGCCCATGGCCCCGCGTGGCGCGTTATGTCGGGGGCGATGTGGAGAAGGCGGAGAGTTTCGCGTGCAAGTGAGAGGGTTGCACGGCAACCCCACTTCATGGTCGGCCATGACGAGTCAATGGAAATGGCTCATGGCGCCTGGCTGCTCGCGTCTCCTCGCGGAAGCGTAAGCGCGCCCGCCCACGAGGCTGCGTGATTTCGTCGCGGGCGCACGCCCCTCAGCAGCCCGCCAGCCGCTCCAGCGCCTCGATCGCCTCGCGCGCCAGTTCCCACGCGCGTGCGGCGGCGAGCACGTCGCGCAGATAGGGCTGTTGCGCGCGCCCCGGCCCGGCGTTGGCGCCGAGATAGACCAGCGCGCGGCGCGAGCCGCTTTCGCCGATCACCGGCTGAACCGCTTTGACGTATAGCCCCTCGCCGACGCCCTCGAAGCGGTCGAGCGCGGCGACGTCGGCGAGCGCGAGGTTCCACAACACGCCATGCACGCGGGCGGCCGGCGCGCGCGCGACGCTCAGCCAGCCCTCGCGCATGATTGTCAGGCGATGGCGCATCAGCCTCGCCCGGCCGAGTGGCGTCGAAAGCGGGCAGCGCGCGGCCATGGCGGCGCGGTCCATATTGGCGCCATAGGCGAAATAAAGCGGCATCGGACTCCTCTGGTCAGCGACGTCCAGGCGAAGACGCCCCTCACCCTGGCCCTCTCCCCGCGTAGCCCGTCTAAGGACGGGCGTCCTTCGACGCCCTATGCGGGGAGAGGGGACGGAGGGGGCGGCGCCCGACCCTATCCGCTGATCCGCTCGACCTTGCTGACGACGGGCTTGTCGCGCAATTGCGCGATCACGGCGTTGAGATGCTGGATGTCGGTGACTTCGAGATCGAAGCGGATCTCGCGGAAATCCGGGCCCGTCGGGTTGAACACGACGGTGTCGATGTTGGCCCCGGTCTCGCCGATGGTGGACGCCACCGCGCCCAGCGCTCCGGGCTCGTTGAGCGTGGTGACGAGGATCTGGGTCGGAAACAGCGATTTCTTGGCCTGATCGAGGTCCCACCGAACGTCGAGCCATTGCTCCGGCTTGTCGTCGAAATCGATCAAGGCGGACGAGTGGATGGGATAGATGGTGATGCCCTCGCCCGGCGTGCGGATGCCGACAATGCGCTCGCCCGGCACCGCGCCGCCCTTGGGCGCGAAACGCACCGGTGTGTCGGCATCGAGCCCGCGCAACGGCAGCGCCGGGTCCTTGCCCGGCGCGCGGAACACGAGTTGGTTGGCCCTCGCCAACCCGAACCAGCCGCTCTCGTTGGGCGCAATCGCTGGCCCCGCCCTCCGCTCCTCCTGGAAATCGGGATAGATCGCGCGCACCACGTCGGCGGAATAGATCTCCCCGCGCCCGACGCCGATGAACACGTCGTCGATCGCGTGGCGCGCCAGCCGCGGCAGCGCGGTTTTCAGTTTGGCGTCGGAGAATTTTCGCCCCGCCCGCTCGAACGCGCGCTCGACGATCTGGCGCCCCAGTCCGCCGAACTGGGCCTTCGCCGCCTCGCGCGTCGCGCGCCGGATCGCCGCGCGCGCGCGCCCCGTCACGACGATGGAATCCCAGGCGGCCGGCGGCGTGCGGCTGGCCGAGCCGGCGATCAGCACTTCGTCGCCGTTGCGCAATACCGAGATCAGCGGCGAGAGGCGGCCGTTGATCTTGCAGCCCACCGCCGAATTGCCGACGTCGGTGTGGACGGCATAGGCGAAGTCGATCGCCGTGGCGCCGCTGGGCAGCGCGATCAACCTTCCCTTCGGCGTGAAGCAGAACACCTGATCCTGAAACAGTTCGAGCTTGGTGTGCTCCAGGAATTTTTCCGAATCGTCGCTCGACAAAGCCTCGATGATCTGGCGCAGATTGCGATAGGCGCCGCTCTCGCCGGTATGCAGCGCGCTGCGCCCGTCCTTGTAGAGCGCGTGCGCGGCGATGCCGTATTCCGCGATCTCGTGCATGTCGTAGGTGCGGATCTGCAATTCGACCCGTTGCAGGCCGGGGCCGACGACGGTGGTGTGGATCGAGCGGTAGTCGTTCTGCTTCGGGGTCGAGATGTAATCCTTGAAGCGGCCCATGACGCTCGGCCAGGTGGTGTGCGCGACGCCGACCGCCTCATAGCAATCCTCGATCTTTTCGACGAGAATGCGGAAGCCGTAGATGTCGGAGAGCTGCTCGAAGGCGATCGAGTTGCGCTCCATCTTGCGCCAGATCGAATAGGGTTGCTTCTCGCGGCCGCGCACGTCGCATTTGATGCCGCGGCGGGCGAACTGGTCCTTCAGCTCGGCGGCGATGCGGGCGATCAGGGCGCCGTTCTTGGATTTCAGTTCCTCCAGGCGCGCGATGATGAGTTGATGCGCCTCCGGCATCAGATAGCGGAAGGCGAGATCCTCCAACTCGCTGCGCAGGCCCTGCATGCCCATGCGGCCGGCCAGCGGCGCATAGATCTCCAGCGTGTCCTGTGCGATGCGCGCGCGCTTGGGCGCCGGCACGTAATGCAGCGTGCGCATGTTGTGCAACCGGTCGGCGAGCTTGATCAGCAGCACGCGCGCGTCGTCGGCGATGGCGAGCAAGAGCTTGCGGAAATTCTCCGCCTGCACCGCGTGTTTGGAGGCGAAGTCGAGCTTGTTGAGCTTGGTCAGGCCGTCGACCAGGCCGCCGATCTCGACGCCGAAAACGCGGTCGAGCTCCTCGCGGGTGACGGGGGTGTCCTCGATCGTGTCATGCAGCATGGCGGCGACGATGGTGGCGTCGTCGAGCTTGAACTCGGTCAGGATGGCGGCGACTTCGAGCGGATGCGAGAAATAGGGATCGCCGCTCGCGCGCTTCTGCGCGCCATGCGCCTTCATGGCGAACACATAGGCGCGGTTCAAGAGATCCTCGTCCGCATTCGGATTGTAGCGCCGAACTCGCTCGACCAGTTCATATTGCCGCATCATCGTTTGGATATGCGCCTTGCCGGAGTTGAAGGTGAATCGCCAGTATCGGGACGTCGCCGCACGCGCGCAAGAGGCGGAAGCGGGGTCTGGGTCAACTCGCTCGAATTTTGTCCGGATTCGGCGAGGGCGAATCGCCGCCTGCGTGTCGGCGCGCCTGCGTCCGACTTGACCCGAGTGCGTAAAACCCGGAAACATCGGCCCCAGGCCCGGCCGAACGGGCGCCACGGGAGGAAAAACGCGCATGACCCATCGTCTCCGCGGCGCCGTTTGCGCCGCGACCCTTGCGGCCCTGTTCGCATCGACCGCCGCGATCGCCGATTCCGCGCCGATCAAGATCGGCGTCATCGCGGAGAATCAGGCGGTCGCCGGCTCCTCGATACCCCTTGCGGCGCAGCTCGCCGCCGACGAGATCAACGCCAAGGGCGGCGTCGACGGGCGCAAAATCGAGCTGGTCACCTACGACGACCATTCCTCTTCGGCCGAGGCGGTGCGCGCCTTCCAGCGCGCCGTCAACGACGATCACGTCGTCGCCGTCATCGCCAGCTACACCAGCGAGGTCGTGCTGGCGCTGGAGCCGTGGGCGGCGCGGCTGAAGACGCTGATGATCACGCCGGGCGCGGCCTCCGACGTCATCACCGCCAATATCGGCAAGGATTATGACGCCAACAAATACACGTTCCACGGTTATCTCACCTCCTCCTCGATCGCCCGCCTCACCTGCGACGCGGCCAAGGACATGCTCGTCACGGGACTGAAGATGAAGACGACGGTCGTCATGAGCGAGGACGCCGCCTGGACCAAGCCGCTCGACGCGGCCTATCTCAAATGCCTGCCGGAAATCGGGCTCAAAGTGCTCGACGAAATCCGCTTCTCGCCCGACACCACCGACTTCACGCCGATCTTCAACAAGATCGAGGGCCTCAAGCCCGACGTCATCCTCACCGGCATCAGCCATGTCGGCGTGCAGCCGACGGTGCAATGGAAGAGCCAGCAGGTTCCGATCCCGATGTTCGGCGTCTCATCCCAGGCGACCAACTCGACCTTCGCCAAGGACACCAATGGAGCGACCGAAGGCGTGCTTTATCAGGCGGTGTCGGGGCCGGGCGTCGCGGTGAGCGAGAAGACGCTGCCGTTCGTCGACGCCTTCGTCAAGAAATACGGCAACACGCCGTCCTATGCCGGCTACACCTCTTACGACGACGTCTACATCATCGCCGACGCGATCAAGCGCGCCGGCTCCACCGACGGCGACAAGCTGGTCGCCGCGATGGAGGCGACGGACTATGTCGGCACGATCGGGCGCGTGCAGTTCCTGCCCAAGGGCGACGTTCACGTGCATGGCTTGAAGACGGGCGAGGGCTTCATCACCGGCCTGTTCCTGCAATGGCAGGACGGCAAGCAGACCAACATGTGGCCGGAGAAGCTCGCCAACGGCAAGGTGAAGTTCCCCGCGTTCGTGAAGATCGGGCAGGCGAACTGAGGCGGCCTTAGTGAATAGGGGGAGGGCGCCGTCATTGCGAGCGAAGCGAAGCAAACTATCTGCGGGAGTGGAGGGCGTCGGCTCAATCTGCGTCGCGCTATGCCAGTTGATGTTTGGCCGACTCCCAACTGTCGATCACGGAGAGTTTGGATTGCTTCGCCGAGGGAAACGCTCCGCGTTTCCCGGGGCTCGCAATGACGAGCAAGTTGTGACCATTAAGCAGAAGCGCAACTAGCCCCGTGCTGTTCTGGCAAATCCTCATCGACGGCTTCGCCATCTCCTCGCTCTATGCGCTGGGCGCGATCGGTTTCACATTGATCTTCGGCGTGACGGGCGTGCTCAATCTTTCGCACGGCAGCCTGATGGTGGCGGCCGCCGTCGCCGCCTGGGCGGCGGGCAGCTATTGGGGTTTTGGCGCGCTGTCGAGCGCGGCCGTCGGCATCGCGACCTGCCTCATCCTGGCGCTGGCGACCTATGCGCTGATCGTGCGGCGGATGCAGCTTTCGACCAAAATCCGGGAGGAGGAGAAAGAAATCTTCATCCTCACCGCGACGCTGCTCTGGGGCATCATGATCCAGGAGGCGATCGCCTATCTCTACACCAACAACGCCAAGACGGTGCTGCCGATCGTGGAAGGCGTCATCATTCTCGCCGGCGTCAGGACGCCGCAGAACGAATTGTTCACGGCGCTGGTGTGCTGGATCGCCATCGCCGGATTGTGGCTCGCCGTCAATCGCACGCGGGCGGGCAAGATCCTGATGGCGGCGTCGATGAATCCGCGCGGCGTGACGGGGCTCGGCGTTGAATTGTCGAGCGTCTATCTCGCTGTTTGGACGATCTATGGCGCGCTGGCGGGGGTCGCCGGCGTGTTGCTGGGGATGTTTCTGGGCGTCTCCTCCTACAGCGCCGGGCCGTTGACGGCGAGCGCCTTCTCCATCGTCGTGCTGGGCGGGTTGGGGAGCGTCTCGGGTTCACTGATCGCGGCCTATGTCGTGGGCTATCTCGAAACCGTCACCGCCTATCTGATCTCGCCCGCCTATCGCGTGATTCCGGCGCTGCTGCTGCTGGTGATCGTGATGTACGTGCGGCCGCGCGGCCTGCTGGGGCGGCGCTGAGATGCCGCGCGCGCTGCCTGCGCTGCTGATTGCGCTGGTTGTCTGCCTGTGTCTGGCGTTCCTGCCGCTATGGGTCTCCGGTTATGTGCTGGGCCTGCTGACGACGGCCTATTATTTCGGCGTGTTCTCGATGGCGTGGGACCTGTTGTTCGGCTTCGCCAACGAGGTCAATTTCGGGCCGACCTTTCTCATCGGGCTGGGCGCGTACACGGCCGGCATTCTCGACAATCTCTACCAGCCGCCGATCGCGGTCTGCGTCGCCGCCGGCGCGCTGGCCGCGGTCATCGGCGGCGTCGTGCTGGCTCTGCCGGCGCTGCGCGTGCGCGGCCCCTATTTCGGGCTGACGACGCTGGTCGCGGTGTTGCTGTTGCAGAATTTCGTCGTGGTGTTCTCCGACCTCACCGGCGGCGAGATCGGCCTCACCGTGCCCGACGTGATCAGCGTCAGCGACAAGATCAACTATTGGATCGCGCTCGGCTTCATGACCTTCAGCGGGCTCGTGCTCTATGGCCTGTCGCGCTCGCCGGTAGGGCTCATCCTGCAGGCGAGCGGGCAGGATGCGGTGCAGGCGGGCGCGCTCGGCTTCAACGTGGTCAAGCACAAGCTGGCGAGCTTCATCGTCTCGGCTTTGTTCTCGGGGCTCGCCGGGGCGCTGATGGTGTTCTATCTGGGCGCGGCGTCGGTCGGCACGTTCATCGACGTGACGGTCGGCGTACAGGTGATCGTCGGCGCGGTGCTGGGCGGGCGGCGCACGATTCTCGGCGGCGCGCTGGGCGCGATCTTCCTCATCAGCGCCGGCGAATTGCTTCGGCCCTTGGGGGATTTGGCGACCTTCATCGTCTCGGCGGTCGCGCTGGTTGTGGTGCTGCTCTTCCCTGGCGGGTTGATCGGCATGTTCAGCGGCTCGCGGGAGACGGCATGAGCGCGCTGGTGGTCGACAAACTGACCAAGCGCTTCGGCGGGCTCACCGCCGCGCGCGACATCAGCTTTTCCGTGGCGCCGGGGGAAATTCTGGGCCTGATCGGCCCCAACGGCTCGGGCAAATCGACGGTGATGAAGTCGATCCTGGGCGTCGAGCGGCCCAACAGCGGCTCGGTCAAGATCAACGGCGTCGAGGTTGCGGGCTGGCCGCCGCACAAAATCGCCCGGCTCGGCGTCGGCATGGTGTTCCAGCATTCGCGGCCGCTGCATCGCCAGACCGTGCTGGAGAACATCGCGCTGGCGCTGACGCCAGATTCGCTGCTGCGGCTGTGGCCGGACCCGGCGACGATCGCGAAGGCGAAGGCGCTCGCCCGGAAGGTCGGACTGGGCGATGTGCTCGACGCCAAACCCGCGACGCTGCCGTTCGCCGATCTGCGCCGGATCGAACTCGCCAAGGCGATCGCGCGCGATCCCGCCGTGGTGCTGGTCGACGAGCCGTTCGCGGGATTGACCGCGCGCGAGACGGGCGCTTTCGCGCAACTGATCGCCGAGATGGCGCACGACGGGCACGCGGTGCTGATCGTCGATCACAACGTCAAGAGCGTCGCCTCGCTCGCGACCCGCGTGTTTGCGATGTATGTGGGCGAGCGCATTGCGGAGGGCGCGCCGCAGGAGGTGATGAACGACGAGACGGTGCGGCGCGTCTATCTCGGCGGCGAACTCAAGACCGCCGCGCGGCCGGAAAGCGCGTTCGCGGACGCGGCGACGCCGTTTCTCGCGGTCGAGGGCGTCGATGTGTTCTACGAGCGGGCGCAGGCGCTGGAGAAAGTGTCGTTGCACGTGCATCGCGGCGAGTTCGTCGCCGTGGTCGGGCTCAACGGCGCCGGCAAGACCACTTTGTTCAACGCCGTGTCGGGGCAGGTTCCCTTCAAGGGCGAGATCAAGCGCGAGGGTCGGTCGCTGCGCGGCGCAACGGCTGCGGCGATCGCGCGCGGCGGCATCGTCCAGGCGCCCGAGGGGCGCGACCTGTTCACCGACATGACAGTGCAGGAAAATCTCGACATGGGCGGCCTGCGGCTGGAAGCCGGCGATCGGCGCGAACGGCTCGGCTGGCTGTTCGAGCTGTTTCCCCGCCTGAAAGAGCGGCTGAACCAGACCGCCGGCACGATGTCGGGCGGCGAGCAGCAGATGCTGACCATCGCGCGCGCGTTGATGACCAAGCCAGACCTGCTGATCCTTGACGAGCCGACGCTGGGCCTTGCCCCGATCGTGCTGGAGCAGATTTCGCGCGCGCTCGAACGCCTGCGCCAGACGACGGACATCACCGTGCTGCTCGGAGAGCAGAACGTCACCTTCGCCCTGCCGCACGCGGATCGGGTCTATGTGCTGGAGCACGCGCGTATCGTGTGGGAAGGGCCGCCCGACCGCTTCGCCGAGGAAGCGAGCGGACGTTATATATAATAAATAATTGCGAATATTGAGCATGGATGCATTTTCGTCTTGACGCCGGCAAGCAGGATTTCCATCGAACGGATATGGACGGCGTTGCCACTTTCCGCGCGCGCATCGCCCGCGCCGACGAAACAGCGATCACCGAGGCTGCGGCGATTCTGCGCGCCGGCGGCCTTGTGGGCATGCCGACCGAGACCGTCTATGGCCTTGCCGGCCTTGCGACTTCGGACGCGGCAGTGGCGAAGATTTACGCCGTCAAGGGCCGGCCGACGTTCAACCCGCTGATCGCCCATTTCGACAGCCTCGCGGCGGCGGCGCGCGAGGCCCGGCTCGACGCGACCGCCGAGCGGCTGGCGGATGCCTTCTGGCCGGGGCCGTTGACGTTGGTCGCCCCGGTGGCCGGGGATTGCCGCATCAGTCTGCTGGCGCGGGCGGGTCTCGACACGCTGGCCTTGCGCGTTCCCGGCTCCGCGACAGCGCGGGCGCTGATCGCCGCTGCGGGGGCGCCGCTCGCCGCGCCCTCCGCCAATCGCTCCGGCGCCGTCAGCCCGACGCGGGCCGAGCATGTCGCCGCCGATCTCGGCGACCGCATCGGCCTTATCCTCGACGCCGGCCCCTGCGTCTGGGGCGTCGAGTCCACGGTCGTCGCCTGCTTGGCCGAAGGGCCGCGCCTGCTGCGGCCCGGCGCGATTTCGCGCGAGCGGATCGAAGCCGCGCTCGGCGGCCCGATCGCGGAGGCGGCGCCGGGGCAGACGCCGGCCGCGCCGGGGGCGCTCGCCTCGCACTACGCGCCCAACGCTTTGCTGCGGCTCAATGCGGCGCAGGCGCCCCAAGGCGCCGTTGTGCTCGATTTCGGCGGCCGGATCGGCGCGTCCGGGCGCGGCTTGCGGCTCGATCTTTCCCCCGCCGGCGATCTTTCGGAAGCGGCGGCGAACCTGTTCGCGCATCTGCGCGCGCTCGACGCCGCGCGTCCGGCGCTGATTGTCGTGGCGCCGATTCCCGATCGCGGCCTTGGCGCCGCGATCAACGACCGGTTGCGGCGCGCCGCCGCGCCGCGGCCCGCGCAAGGGGGCGCAGGGGCATGAACGAGCCGCTGAACTGGGACGAATTTCGCATCGTCAAGGCGATCGCCGAGACGCATTCGCTCGCCGGCGCCGCCGAGCGGCTCGGGCTTAATCATTCCACGATGTTCCGGCGACTGACGGCGCTGGAGGCGCGCCTCGGGATGCGGTTGTTCGACCGCGGCAGGTCGGGCTATCAGCCCACCGCCGCCGGGGCCGACATGGTGTCGCTGGCGACGCTGATGGGCGACACGATCGCCGAGTTCGAGCGGCGGGTCGGCCAGGATGAGGTGAAACTGTCGGGCCTTGTCCGCGTGACGACAGTCAACTCGATCGGCGCCTTCGTTCTGCCCGGCATCTTCCTCGCCCTGCGCGCCGAACATCCCGACTTGCAGGTCGACCTCAATCTGACCGAAGCCACGCTCGACCTGTGTCAGGGCGAGGCGGACATCGCGCTGCGTTTCACGAAAGACCTCCCGGCCGAGCCTTTGACGGGGCGCCGGATCGCGCGGACGCTGTGGGCGGTTTACGCCGTCGAAGCGCTGCTGACCTCCACGGGCGAACTGGTGCCCGGTTGCCCCTGGGTATGCCCGGCCGATACGTTCGGGCCGCTCGAGGCCCGGCGTTGGCTGGAGCGGCATGTGGAGCCAAGGCGGCGCGCGGCGGTTGCGAGCAACGATGTCGTGATGGCGGAACTGGCGGCGCGCGGCCTCGGCGCGGCGCTGCTGCCCTGCTACGCCGCCGACCGGCCCGAACTGCAACGGGTCCGCACGGCGGATCCGGAAATCGATCGCGAATTGTGGCTGGTGGCGCATCCCACGGTGCTGAGCGCGCCGCGCGTCCGGGCGGTGTTCGAATTCCTCGGCGACGAACTCGCCAAAAGGAGCCCGCAATTCGACGGCGAGGCGATCCCCTCCCCCTGACGCCGCGCTTGCCCGTCGCCCCATCCTGCGGCACAGGGGGCTCAGGCGGAGACGCGCGCGGGATGGATCCATTCGATTTCGGCCAGGAAGCGCGGCGGCTGCGCGTGGGCACGCTTGTGCGGCTGCGCTGGATCGCGGCCGCCGGCCAGATCGCCGCGTTGCTGGTCGCAGCGTTCGCGCTGCATATCGCCTTTCCCCTGGGCTGGGCGGCGCTATGCATTGCGTTGCTGCTCGCTTTCAACGCGTTTCTGCGGCTGAGGTTTCCCCCCGCCAAGCGACTGGAGGAAAAGGCGACCACGTATATCTTGGCCGTCGATATCGCCCAGCTCGCCGTCCTGCTTTATCTCACTGGCGGCATCGCCAATCCATTCGCCATGCTGCTGCTCGCGCCGACGATGATCTCGGCCGTGTCGCAGACCTGGGTCGAGACGGCCAAACTGCTGACGCTCGCGATCGCCTGCGCGTGCGCGGTGACGATCTGGCGCATCCCGATGCGCTTGTCGGACGGCGCCTTGTTCGATCCGCCCGCCATAGAATTGGGCGGCTTCCTGCTCGCCATCGTCGTCAGCGCGGTGTTCGTCGCGGTCTATGGCGGGCAGGTCGCCAAGGAGGCCCGCCAACTCGCCGGCGCGCTTGCCGCGACAGAGATGATTCTGGCCCGCGCGCAGCATCTGTCGCAGCTCGACGGGTTGGCGGCGGCGGCGGCGCATGAATTCGGCACGCCGCTGGCGACCCTGACCGTGATCGTCCACGAACTCGCCCATCAGCCCGAAGTCGCCGCGTTGTGCGGCGACGACCTGTCGTTGGCGGCCCAGGAGCTTTCGCGCTGCCGCGCCATCCTCGGCCAGCTTTCCACCGCCAACCGCCTCGCCCGCGAACCGTTCGACCGGGTGGAGTTGGAGGCGTTGCTGGAAGAGGTCGCCGCGCCGCATCGGTTGCAGGACATCGATATCGTCGCCAGCGCCCAAGGTGCGGAGCCTCCTCCGCAATGCGCCCGCAACCCGGCGCTGCTCTACGGATTGCGCAACCTCGCCGAAAACGCCGTCGCCTTCGCGGAAGGCCGAGTGACGATTAAAGCGAGCTGGCGCCGCGACCGGGTCGAGATATGCATCGAAGACGACGGGCCGGGCTTTCCCGCCGCCGTGTTGCAGCGCCTGGGCGAGCCCTATATCTCGGACCGTGCCGCGGCGCGCCATTCCGAGGCCGAAGCGGGCCTTGGACTTGGCCTGTTCATCGCCAAGGCCTTGCTGGAGCGCACCGGAGCGGAGCTGACAATCGGCAACCTGCCCTGGCCCCATCATGGCGCGCGCGCCCTGGTCGCCTGGCCGCGCGAGTTGTTCGAGCCAGGTGAACGCTCCGCCCCTGCGGACGACAAACTCTCCGCCCTCTCAGTGGGAAGCGCATGAACGATTCGACCCGTTCTCCCGACGCCGACCGGACGCTGCTGATCGTCGACGACGACAAGCCTTTCTGCGACCGCCTCGCGCGCGCTCTGGCCGCGCGCGGCTTCGTTGTCCGCACCGCCAACAGTGTCGCGGAAGGCGCAGCGGCGCTTGGCGAAAGCGCGCCCGCCTTCGCCGTATTCGACCTGAAGCTCGGCGACGGCAGCGGGCTCGACCTGATGCGGGCGCTGAAAGCCAGCCGCCCCGACGCACGCGCCGTGATCCTGACCGGATATGGCGCGATCGCCACCGCGGTGACCGCGGTCAAGCTCGGCGCGTTCGACTTTCTCGCCAAGCCCGTCAACGCCGACGAAGTCGTCGCCGCGCTTTCCGCCGGCGTCGAAACGCGCCCGGAAGAACCTGACCAGCCGATGTCGGCCGACCGGGCGCGCTGGGAACACATCCAGCGCGTGTACGAATCCTGCGACCATAACGTGTCGGAGACCGCGCGGCAGCTCAGCATGCATCGGCGCACATTGCAGCGCATTTTGGCCAAACGCGCGCCAAAATGAGCGCCGGCGCGCCTAACGATTCAGCAGCGATTTGCCGATAACGCGGCATTGAGCGCCGCATGGCTTTGGCATGAGCTTTGCGACCCCTGGAGCGCACGGGCATCGCGCCCGCTTGATCCACATGGGGTGCGAATATGTTAATCTCCAGGCGTACGATAACGGGCGCGCTCGGCGCGCTCGCGCTGGGCGCGTCGGCTCTGACGAGCTTCGCCGCGCGGGCCCAGGACACAATCAAGATCGGCATTCTCCACTCGCTCTCCGGCACCATGGCGATCAGCGAAACCACGTTGAAAGACGTGATGTTGATGCTGATCGACGAGCAGAACAAGAACGGCGGCGTGCTGGGCAAGAAGCTTGAAGCGGTCGTTGTCGATCCCGCCTCCAACTGGCCGCTGTTCGCCGAAAAGGCCAAGGAACTGATCGCCAAGGACAAGGTGTCGGTGGTGTTCGGCTGCTGGACTTCCGTTTCCCGCAAGTCCGTGTTGCCGGTGTTCAAGGAACTCAACTCCATCCTGTTCTACCCCGTGCAATATGAGGGCGAAGAGAGCGAGCGCAACGTGTTTTACACCGGCGCCGCCCCCAACCAGCAGGCGATTCCCGCCGTCGACTATCTCATGAGCGCGGACGGCGGTTCGGTGAAGCGCTGGGTGCTCGAAGGCACAGACTACGTCTATCCGCGCACCACCAACAAGATCCTCGAAGCCTATCTGAAAGCCAAAGGCGTCGCGCCGGAAGACATCACGATCAACTACACGCCGTTCGGTTTCTCCGACTGGCAGACCGAAGTGACCAAAATCAAGGCGTTCGGCTCGGCGGGCAAGAAGACGGCGGTGGTCTCCACCATCAACGGCGACGCCAACGTGCCGTTCTACAAAGAACTCGGCAATCAAGGCCTCAAGGCCACCGAAATCCCCGTCGTCGCCTTCTCCGTCGGCGAAGAGGAACTCGCTGGTCTCGACACCAAGCCGCTGCTGGGACATCTCGCCGCATGGAACTATTTTGAATCGATCGACACGCCGGAAAGCAAGACTTTCATCGAAAAATGGCACGCTTTCACCAAGAACTCGAAGCGCACCACCAACGACCCCATGGAAGCGCATTACATCGGTTTCAACATGTGGGTGAAGGCGGTTGAAAAGGCCGGAACGGTCGATCCCGACAAGGTGATCGCGGCGCTGCCCGGCACTGAGCAGAAGAACTTGACGGGCGGAACCGCCGTGATGCTGCCCAACCATCACATCAGCAAGCCGGTAATGATCGGCGAAATCCGCGCCGACGGCCAGTTGGACACGGTGTGGCAGACCAAGGGCCTCGTCCCCGGCGCCGCCTGGTCGCCCTATCTCGAAGGTTCGAAGGACCTCGTCGCCGATTGGGTGGATTTGAAATGCGGAAACTATAACAAGACCACCAAGAAGTGCGGCGGCTGACGTCTTCAACTTAAGCGCGGATGCGGGGGCCTCGTCTCCCGCATGTTCGAACGAATGGAAAAGCATCCTGTGCGACGGGAAGCGCGCTGCGCTTCCCAACCATTGCATTCGCGGTGCGCCGCCGAGCAATCAACCTGGGGCGCGCCGCCAATCATGACGCACGCAATCGCTGAAACGATCTTGAGCGCGCACCTGCGCCTTCGGGCGATTTCAACTCACGCCTTCGCCCTGCTGCTGGCGGCCTTGCTGCTGCTCAGCGTGTCGACTCCCACGCATGCCGACGCGTTGGACGAGGCCTTCGTCAAGCTTTACGCCGACAATTTCCAGCAGACGGAGCAGGCCGTCGCCGGCATCGCCGCCTCGGGCGCGCCGCATGCCGCCGAGACGCTGGACGCGCTGCGCGACGGCCGGTTGTTTGCCAACGCAGACGCCAAGCGCATTCTCTACAAGACCACCGCGGGCGACGCCTTCGACGCCATGACCGGCGGGAAGGTCGACAATCTCGACGGCTTCAAGAAGGTCCGCATCAACAATGGCGTTCGGCGCGCCCTCGACGCGGCGATGGGCGCGCTGGGCGTCGGCGCGGCGGATCCACAGCGCCGCATTCACGCCGCGCACGAACTGTTCAACAATCCCAATCCGACCACGCTGCCCATCATCGACGCGCAACTGGCGAAAGAAGCCAACGCGGACGCCAAATCGGCGCTGGAGGAAGCCCGCGCGGCGATCGTCGCCGCAACCCCGGGCGCCGGCAACGCAGACGCGCTGCGCGCGATAGAGGCGCTTGCCGCGCGCGGCGACAAGGCGGCCCAGAACCATATCGCCACGCTTGCGGCCAAGCGCGACGATCCTGCGATCCGTACGGCGGCCGACGCGGCGATCGCGCGCATCGATCGCTCGCTGTTCCTCTGGGGTCTCGCGCAAAACGGCTGGTACGGATTGTCGACGGCCTCCGTATTGCTGCTGGCGGCGATCGGGCTCGCCATCACCTTCGGCGTGATGGGCGTCATCAACATGGCGCATGGCGAAATGGTGATGCTCGGCGCCTATTCCACCTATGCCATGCAAATGCTGCTCCCCGCCTCGATGACGAACTGGTCGGTGCCGCTGGCGTTGCCGCTGGCCTTCGTCGTCTCCGCCATCGCCGGCGTCGTGATCGAGCGCTTCGTCGTGCGTTACCTCTACACCCGGCCGCTCGACACGCTGCTGGCGACCTGGGGCGTTTCGCTGATTCTGCAACAGGCGGTGCGCACCCTGTTCGGCGCGAGCAACCGGCAGGTCTATTCGCCGCCGTTCCTCTCCGGCGCCTATCATTGGGGCGGGTTGGAGATCACCAACAACCGACTCTGGATCATACTGCTCTCTGGCGCCGTGTTCGCCGCGCTGTTGTTCGTTCTGCACGCGACTTCGTTCGGCTTGCAAATGCGGGCGGTGACGCAGAACCGGCGGATGGCTTCCGCGATGGGCATTTCGACCGCGCGCGTGGACATGATGGCGTTCGCGCTGGGATCGGGTGTCGCCGGCATCGCCGGGGTCGCGCTGTCGCAGATCGACAATGTCTCGCCCAATCTGGGGCAGGGTTATATCGTCGACAGTTTCATGGTTGTGGTGTTCGGCGGCGTCGGCAATCTCTGGGGCGCGGCGCTCGGCGCGGTGACGCTGGGTCTCGCCAACAAGATACTTGAGCCTCTCATCGGCGCAGTGCAGGGACAGATCGCCTTGCTGGTCTTCATCATCCTGTTCATCCAGAAGCGGCCGCGCGGCCTATTCGCCCAGAAGGGCCGGGCGGTGGAATCGTGAACAACGCTCTCGATCGCGCCGGTTGGATCTTTGTCGCAATCATGGCGCTGGCCGCCGTGCTCGTGCCCGTCGCGGCATTGGGAACGCCGGAAGGCGCGTTGGTCCATATGCCAAGTTATCTCGTGCAGCTGCTCGGCAAATATCTGTGTTACGCCATTCTCGCCATCGCGCTCGATCTGGTGTGGGGCTATTGCGGCATCCTGTCGCTGGGCCATGGCGCGTTTTTCGCGCTCGGCGGTTATGCGATGGGCATGTATCTGATGCGCCAGATCGGCGCGCGCGGCGTCTACGCCAATCCGTTGCTGCCCGATTTCATGGTGTTCCTGAACTGGAAGGCGTTGCCGATCGCCTGGTGGGGGTTCAACTCGTTCGCATACGCCATGCTGATGGTGGTGCTGGTTCCCGGGTTGCTGGCGCTGGGGTTCGGTTGGTTCGCGTTTCGCTCGCGCGTGACCGGCGTTTATCTCTCCATCATCACGCAGGCGATGACCTTTGCATTGTTCAAGGAATTCTTCCGCAACGATTTCGGCTTCGGCGGCAACAATGGCCTCACCGATTTCAAGGACATTCTCGGGTTTCCGCTGCAATCGGACGCGGTGAAGGCGGGACTGTTCTGCGTGACGGCTCTGTTCGTGAACCTCAGCTATCTCGTTTCGCGCGCCATTGTGCGCTCCAAATACGGCAAGGCGCTGATTGCGACGCGCGACGCGGAGAGCCGGATGCGCTTTCTTGGCTATCGCGTCGAGAACATCAAACTGTTCGCCTTCGTCGTTTCCGCCGTCATGGCGGGCGTCGGCGGCGCTCTCTATGTGCCGCAGGTCGGCATCATCAACCCCAGCGAATTCGCGCCCGGCAATTCCATCGAGGCGGCGATCTGGGTCGCGGTTGGCGGGCGGGGCACGCTGGTGGGCGCCGCGATCGGCGCCATCGCGGTCAATTTCGGCAAGACCTATTTCACCGGCGCGCTGCCGGAATATTGGTTGTTCGCGCTGGGAGCTTTGTTCGTCGGCGTCACGCTGTTTTTCCCCGCGGGGTTGATGGGGGCGTTGTCGTGGCGCTGGAAGCAGCGCGCGCCGAAGGAGACAGGGACATGAGCGAGGAGAACGCCAGGCTCACCTCCTCGCTGCTCTACCTCGACGACGTGCAGGTGACCTTCGACGGATATCGTGCGCTGCGCGGTCTCTCGCTGGTGTTGGCGCCGGGCGAGATGCGCGCGATCATCGGCCCCAACGGCGCCGGCAAGACGACGATGATGGACGTCATCACCGGCAAGACGCGGCCCGATGTGGGCGAAGTCTATTTCGAAGGTCGGCACGATCTCACCCAGCTTGACGAGGCGGAGATCGCCACGCTCGGGGTTGGCCGCAAGTTCCAGAAGCCGACTGTGTTCGAGAACCATACGGTCCACGACAACATTCTGCTCGCCGCCAAGGCGCCGCGCAGCGTACGCGCAACGTTGCGCGCGAGGCCGACGCCGGAGTCGGGTCGGGCGATCGAGCGCATTCTGGAGCGCATTCGCCTGACGAACGTGCGAGATTGGCGGGCGGGCGCGTTGAGCCACGGGCAGAAGCAATGGCTGGAGATCGGCATGTTGCTCGCGCAGGACCCAAAGCTTTTGCTGGTCGACGAGCCTGTGGCGGGCATGACCGATTCCGAGACCGCCGAGACCGCCGCAATGCTGAAGGAGATCGCCAGAGAGCATTCCGTCGTGGTGGTTGAACACGACATGGCGTTTGTGCGCGAGCTGGACGTCAAAGTGACGGTTTTGCATGAGGGCGCGGTCCTCGCGGAGGGTTCGCTCGATCAGGTGAGCGCCGACGAGCGCGTCGTCGAAGTTTATCTTGGACGCTAGAGAACGATGCTGAAAGTCGAGAACGTCAATCTGTTCTATGGCGCGGCGCAGGCGTTGCGCGGCGTTTCGCTGTCGGCGGCGATCGGCCGCGTCACCTGCGTGCTCGGCCGCAATGGCGTGGGCAAATCGTCCCTGTTGCGCGCCATCGTGGGCCATCAACCGATCCGCGACGGCGCGATCCAATGGCGCGACGAGGAGATTTCCGCGTTGCCGGCTTATGTCAGGGCGCGCAAGGGTCTCGGCTACGTTCCGCAGGGGCGCGAGATATTCCCGCTACTGACGGTTCGGGAAAACCTGCAGACAGGGCTGGTCGCGCAGCCGCGCGACAAGCGGGCGATGGATGATGAGGTCTTCAACCTGTTTCCGGTGCTGCGCGACATGCTGGGACGTCGCGGCGGCGATCTCTCCGGCGGGCAACAGCAGCAACTGGCCATCGCGCGCGCTCTGTTGACGCGGCCGAAACTGTTGATCCTGGACGAGCCGACCGAGGGGATTCAACCCTCGATCATCCGCGACATCGGCCGCGCAATCCTCTATCTGCGTCAACGCGGCGATCTCGCGATTCTCATCGTCGAGCAATATTTCGAATGGGCGCGCGATCTGGCAGACGACTATATCGTGATGGAGCGCGGGGCCGTCGTGCTGGCGGGCGAACGCAAGGACATGGTTGAAGCTGACGTGCGTAAGCGGCTCGCGGTTTGACCACGTCTCGGCAAAGCGCGGGGCGCGGCGGCTAGCCGCAAGGTCGGGGCAAGTGAGCGACCTCAGTGTCGTCACCCGATGACCGATCTCATTCATACCGTCGCGGATCTGATTGACGAACGCGATCGCGAAGGTCTTGAAGTGACGCTGGCGCGCGTCACGTTCGGGATGGCGCGCGCACGCGCGTTGACGTACTGGCGCGTGTTCCGTCGCGGGGATGGGGTGTGGCTGCGCATGCGCGTCGCGTTGCCCGAGCATTTGGGACCGGCGAAAGCGGGGACCGATGACATGCGGCTAGCTGCGGCATCGGAAGGTCTGCGGCTCGCCTATGAGAGCAGAAATCTTGTGCGCTGGCGCGATCGGCCTGGACATCCCAAGGGCTGCGTTCTGCCGGTGCAGGGCGCCAACGAGGTGCTCGGGTTGATCGAGATCGCGGTCGATAGCGATATCGACCGTGAACGTCAGTCGCTACTCGCCGGCATGTTGCGAATCTATCGCAGCCATCTGGCCGCGCTCGATTATGGCGACGTCGACGAATTGACCCGGCTCTCCAATCGACGCACGTTTGACGATCAGTTCTCCCGCTTCGTCCAGGCCGAGGGGCGCCGCCACGGGGTGCGGCGGATGGACGATGTCTGGGGCGCGCGCTCGCATCTCGCCGTCGCCGACATCGACTTCTTCAAGCAGGTCAACGACCGCTTCGGACATCCCTATGGCGACGAAGTGCTGGTGCTGTTCGCGGGTCTGATGCGCGCGTCATTTCGCGAAACCGACAAGTTGTTCCGCTTCGGCGGCGAGGAATTCGTTGTCCTGATGGCGAATTGTTCGCTCGATGACGCGTTGGCGGCGTTCGAGCGCTTTCGCGCCTCGGTGGCGGCCTACAATTTCCCGCAGGTGGGGCAGGTCACCGTCAGCATAGGCGTCACGTCGCTGCGCCTGCACGACAATGGCTCGGCTGCGTTCGGCCGCGCCGACCAGGCGCTCTACGCCGCCAAGCGCCGGGGTCGAAATCGCGTGCTGCTGTACGAGGCATTGCAGGAATCCTCGGCGCTGGAGTCGCTGCGAAAGCCGTCAACGGAAGTTGAGCTATTCTGAAGCACAGATTCAGCGCTGCGCGAGATAGGCGCGCCAGCCGCCATAGGACGAGATATCCTGCGCGCCCTCGATCGCGGCCGCCTCGACGAGAAACCCTTTCGCCGCCGCGCCGTCCGCCAGCCTCAGCGTGCCGATGCCCAAGGGCGCGGGAATCCTGGCGACGAAGGCGCCGAAACCGGCGGCGTCGAGCGACCAGATTTCGGCCTTGATCGCCGCGCCTTGGCCATCGTTGACGCGCAACAGCCCGGGCTTCGGCGGCACGGTTCCGGGCAATGCGTAGAGCCGATAGTCCCGCGTCGTCTCCACCTCGCGCACGAAACGCCCGCCCAGATCGGTAAGTTCGCGGTTGAGCGGCAGCCCTGTCAGATGCGCGCCGACCACGACGATCTCGATCCGGCCATGAGCGGCGACCGGGGTCGGCGCGAGGCCGGGCATGAGACCCGTGGCGCCCATCGGCGCGCCGGACTGCGCCTGGATTTGAGCCGCCATGGCCGCCAGTAGCCCATCCGTCCCGTTCGGCGCGATCAGCGTCATGCTCGAAGGAAGTCCGTCGCCGCGCAAGCCCGAGGGAACGGCGATGGCGGCGAGATCGAGCAGGTTGACGAAATTGGTGTAGGTCCCGAGCCGCGAATTGAGCCGCACGGGATCAGCCAGCACCTCGGCGAGCGTGTAGAAGCGAGGTAGCGTCGGCGTCAGCATCACATCGAAACCGCGCCAGGCGGCCTCCGTCGTCCGCCGCAGCGCCGCCAGTTTGTAGAAGGCCTCAAAGGTGGCGGTCGCGTCGAACTTGCGCGCGCCTTCGATGATGGCGCGAGTGACGGGATGCAGCGCCTCAGGGCTGGTTTCAACCAGCCGCTTGGTCGCGGCGTAGCGCTCGGCGACCCACGGGCCCTCGTAGAGCAGTCGCGCTGCTTCGGCGAAGGCTGCGAAATCGAATTCCACGAGTTTGAACCCGCGCGCCGCG
Organism: Hyphomicrobiales bacterium; assembly: GCA_025358745.1. Classification (GTDB taxonomy): domain Bacteria; phylum Pseudomonadota; class Alphaproteobacteria; order Rhizobiales; family Beijerinckiaceae; genus Roseiarcus. The sequence goes on from JANYIH010000022.1 coordinate 36,432, forward strand.
ACGGCGGCGAGGTCGCGGGCGAAGGCGGCCTCTGCCTCGGCGTCGCCGAAAAACTCCGGCGCTTTTGGCACGCCGACGCGAAGCCTGTGCGGGTCGATGAATTCGGGCGAGGGATAGCGGCGCGCGTAGGGATCGGTCTCGTCATAGGCGCAGGCGACGCGGAAGGCCGCGAAGGCGTCGGCGACGTCGAGCGCGAAAATCGAGATCGTGTCGAGCGTGCGGCAGGCCGGTACGATTCCGCTCGCCGACAGTGCGCCCAAGCTGGGCTTCAAACCGACAATGCCGTTGAGCGCCGCCGGCACGCGTCCCGAGCCCGCCGTATCCGTGCCGAGCGCGAACGGCACGAGCCCGGCCCCGACCGCAGCGGCCGAGCCCGAGCTCGATCCGCCGGGGATGAGATCGGCGCGCAAGGCGTTGCGGGGAACGCCATAAGGCGAGCGCACGCCGACCAGACCCGTTGCGAACTGATCGAGATTGGTCTTGCCGATCGGGATCGCGCCGGCCTCGATCAGCTGCTGCACCACGAAGGCCGATCGCTGCGGCGAATAGGCGAAGGCGGGGCACGCGGCGGTGGTCGGCAGGCCGGCGACGTCGATATTGTCCTTGACCGCGAACGGCGCGCCAAAGAGCGGCTTGCCCTCCGGCCCCTCAGCCCGCAGCCGCTCCGCATGGTCAAGCGCTTCAGCGAGCGGGCGAAGGGTGATGAACAAGGCGGGATCATCATGCGCCGATATGCGGGCGTAGGTCTCCTCGATCGTCTGCGCCGGCGTTTTGCCTGAGCGATGCGCCGCGACCGTCGCGGCCAGAGTCATGGTCATGCGAATCCCCTTCGGCGCTGCGCTCATTCCAACGCGCCCGCTCAAACGATGCAAGCGGCGCGCTAGGCAAGCTCCCGCCTGCCCTGTTGTCTGCGCCCAAGATTTATGCAATCGGCGCCGATAGTGAGGGCGCCTTGCCGCTGTCGCCGGAGTGGCGCCGCGCATTTAAATGTTTGCTGGGTCGAAAGGCGCGGCTTCCGCGCGAACGCGCACACCGGCACGGCTCTTGCTCGCCCATTCGCGCGAGTTCGGCGCGCCAGCGACGCGCGGCCGCATCGGGGGTCTGCACATGTCGAATAATATCATTTCGCGCCGCGCGTTGTTACAGACGGCCGCTGTCGGAGCGGCAGGCGCGGCTATCTGGCTGCGGCCCTGGACCAGCGCCCGCGCCGCCGAACTCACCGTCGGCATCGTCTACGTCGGCGCGCGCGACGACTTCGGCTGGAACCAGGCGCATGCGGTGGCGATCAAGTCGCTGAAGGAAGTGCCGGGCGTGAAGGTGGTTGAAGAGGAGAATGTGCCGGAGACTGACGCGGTCTCCAAGTCGATGGAATCGATGATCAACCTCGACGGCGCCGGCCTCATTCTGGCGACTTCGTTCGGCTATTACTCGCCCTTCGTGGTCGATCTGGCGAAGAAATATCCGGCCGTTCAGTTTCGACACGCCGCGCCGTTGTGGAACAAGGACAAGGACCCCAAGAACGCCGGCTCCTATTTCGGCTATCTCAACCAGGCCCACTACATCGACGGTGTTGCGGCGGGGCTGTCAACCAAGACCAACAAGATCGGCTTTGTCGCCGCCAAGCCGATCGCCAGCGTGCTGTCCAACATCAATTCGGTGCTGTTGGGCGCGCGCAGCGTCAATCGACAAGCGATGGTGCAGGTGATCTTCACTGGCGACTGGTCGATGCCGGTGCGCGAGGCGGAAGCCGCCAATGCCCTGGTCGACGCGGGTTGCGACGTCATCACCTGTCACGTCGACGGCCCGAAGGTCGTGATCGAAACCGCGGAGAAGCGCGGCGCGAAGACCTGCGGCCACAACGCCAGTCAGGCGCCGCTTGCGCCCAAGGGGTTCATCACCGGCGGCGAATACAAGTGGGAGACGATCTACAAAGGTTACGCCGCCGAACTCGCCGCCGGCAAGACTTTGCCGAATTTCACCGCCGGCGGCTACGAGGCCGATTTCGTGCGAAACTCCGCGTTCGGCGCCGGTTGCTCGGAGGAAGGCAAGAAGGCCGCGATGGCGGCCATCGAGGGCCTGCGCGCCAAGAAGCCGATCTATGCCGGGCCGTTGAAAGACAACAAGGGAAAGGTCGTCATCGACAAGACTTACGACAATCTCGACCCCTTCCTCGACAAAATGGATTATCTGCTCGAAGGCGTGATCGGTTCGACAACCTGAACCGGGCCGCCCATGTCGGACGTCAACCTCGCCCAATCCGCGCCGCGCGTGATCGCGCCTACCGCGATCGGCTCGTCTCGCTGGCGCTCCGACGCCGAATATGTCGTCATTCCGCTGCTGGCGATCGTAGCCGCGTTCCTTTTGTTCGCGGTGTTTCTGCTGGGCGTCGGCAAGTCGCCGGTCGAGTTCGTGCAACTCGTCTGGCGCGGTGGCTTCGGTACGACGTTTTCGCTGCAAAACACGCTGCAACGCTCCTCGCCGCTCATCCTGACCGCGCTGGCAGTGGCGATCCCGGCCCGCATCGGCCTTATCATGATTGGAGGCGAGGGCGCGCTGGTGCTCGGCGGCTTCGTCGCCGCCGCCGTGGCGATACCCTTGGTGGGCGTGGCGCCGCCCATGCCGACGCTGATCGCAATGGCGCTGGCGGGCATGCTGACGGGCGGGTTCTGGATGGGAATCTGCGGCTTTCTTCGTTGTGCGCGCGGCGTCAACGAAACCATATCCTCGTTGTTGCTGACCTATATCGGCGTCGCGATCATGAATTTCTTCGTCGAGGGGCCGCTGCGCGACCTCTCCAATCCCAACAAGCCGTCAACCATGCCGATCGGCTCCGCCTATATGGTGGGACCGATTCCCGGCACCTCGGTGCATTGGGGCTTCCTGTTCGGCCTCGTGCTCTGTTTCCTTCTTTATCTGTTGATGTCGCGCACCACCTTCGGCTTCGCCGCGCGCGTGACGGGCGGCAATTTCCGCGCCGCGCTCGCGCAAGGCTTGCCGGTGGGAAAGTTGATCGTCGCCTGTTCGGCGATCGCCGGCGCCTGCGCCGGCCTTGCCGGATTCTTCGAGGTGGCAGCGATTCAGGGCCGCGCCAACGCCTCGCTCGCGGCGGGTTATGGCTTCACGGGCATACTCGTCGCGTTTCTCGCCCGCCACAATCCGCTGGTGATCCCCCCCGTTGCGATCATGTTCGGCGGCATCGTCGCAGCCGGCGGACTCGTGCAGCGCCGCATGGGTTTGCCCGACGCCACCGTGCAGGTGCTGGAAGGCCTGATCTTTGTTGTCTTGCTGACCTCCGAGACGCTGTACGGCCGCTTCTCGATTTTCAAGCCGAGGGCTTAGCTGATGGAAAACGCAAGCCTGATCGTTCTCGTGGCGATGCTCGGCGGCGCGATCCGGGTCTCGACGCCGTTCATGTTCGTCGCGCTCGGCGAGTGCCTGACGGAGAAATCGGGCCGCGTCAATCTCGGCCTCGAAGGCACGCTGGTGCTGGGCGCGATGACAGCCTACGCAATCTCCTATCACACCGGCAGCCCCTGGTTGGGCGTATTGGCGGCGGGCTTGGCGGGTTCGCTGCTGGGCGCGATGCACGGCGCGATCTGCGGTCTGCCCAAGGTCAACGACGTCGCGGTTGGCATCGCGATGATGCTGTTTGGTGTCGGCGTCGCGTTCTTCTTCGGCAAGCCCTATATTCAACCTGAAGCGCCGCGCCTGCTCTCGATCCCCTTCGGCGCGTGGGTCGA
>JANYIH010000061.1 GCA_025358745.1 Hyphomicrobiales bacterium
CGCTTCCCCAACGGGGGAAATTTCATCGCGTCGGCGAAGGCGCGGGCGTCCGACACATTATTTATCATGGGCGCGATCACGCCCGCAGCGCCGGCGTCGACCAAACGACTGGCGCCGGCGAAATCGCCCACGGCCACCCGCACCAGCGCCGGCTTGCCCGCCAGCGCCACCGACAGGATCGCCCGGCTCGCCCCGACCTGATCGTAAGAGCCGTGCTGCATGTCGAGCAGCACCGCGTCGAAATCCTCGCGCGCCAGCGCCTCGGCCACCTGCGCGTCGTTGATCCCGATCCATGCGCAATGGACGCCGCCGGCGCGCAGGCTGGCCGCGAGCTTGCCGATCACCGCTTCTGTCATGTTCGCTCCTTGAATGAGGGCGCGACCATCGCGGCTCGTCTCGCCCGCGTCAACCGGCGAGATGACAGGGATGTAACTTGGCTTTCATGCGCACGAGGATCAGACTCGAGCCGCGCAACTCAGGAGGCGCATTCCCATGAAAAAGCTGTTTCTTTCCGCGGTGGTCGCCGCCGCGCTCGCTGGTTCGGCGTTCACCGTCGCCATCGCCGCCAGCCCCGAGGCGCCCGGCATGCATCACATGGCCGATATGGGCCTGATAATGGACGCCAAGCTCGCGGGCATGAAGACCGCGCTGAAGCTGACGTCGGAGCAGGAAAAACTGTGGCCGGTGTTCGAGACCGCCGTGCGCGACGGCGCCAGGATGCGCATGGAGACGATGGGCGCCATGCGCGAGCATATGAAAGGCGAACAGCCCGCCTCGCCAATCGCCATGATGAGCGAAATGTCCGAACATATGGCGAAGATGTCGGAAGCGCTGAAGAAGGTCGCCGACGCGGCCAAACCGCTCTACGACAGCCTGAACGAGGAGCAGAAGAGCCATTTCGGGCCATTGCTGCACATGTTGCGCGAAGGGGAAATGCACCCCGGCGGCGGCATGATGCACGGACCTATGATGATGGATCACTGAGACTCGCGGCGCCGGCCTCGCCTCGCAAGGGTCGCGCGGGCGCCGCATTCGTGACGCGCTTTGGTCGCCAAGGCCGTGTTGGGTCGCTCGGGTCTCAAAAGAGCGCGTTCCTCGCCGATGACCAAACCCTGGCTACCCCCTTCCCTCAGCCGTCCGGCCGCCAATAGCCCGCCACTGGGCCCGATGCTGGCCGGCGCCCGCGCGCGCGGCGTCGCCGACGGCCTGGAGTGGCTGGGTCTGGCCGCGATTCTGATCGACGATCGCGGCGAGGCGCTGCACGTCAACGCCAGCGCGATCGAACTGATGGGCGAGGCGCTCTATCTCGACGGCGGCCGGCTGCGCGCGGTGGACGTTTTGGCGGATACCGCGCTTAACGACGCGATCCACGCCGTGCTGGAGGAGGACGCCGCCGCCGCCCGCGTCCCTCTGCGCGAGGGCGAATTGCACGTCCACGTCGCCGCCATGCGCGCGCAGGGCGACGACCCCTACCAATTGCTGCGGGCGGTCGTGCTCCTGCGTCGGTTCGGCCCCGACCAGGCGGCGCGGCGCTGAGCCGGCGCCAGTTGACGGACGGCCTCGTCTCCGGTTAGGGGAACTTATCGCTTCCCCCTCTCGGGGAGGCGTGAAGAAATCGTCAAGTTGGCGCGGCCGAGGGGTTGACGGAAGCGGAGCCCTTGAATATGGTCCGCGCGCTTTCGACAGGCTGTAGAGCTTAGTTGTTCGGCGCGACTCAGCGCAGAACCCATCGGCTCTAAACGCTGACGATCTCATCGACGAGAGCCATACGGGCCGGTTTTCCGGTCCGGCCGAGTGCATGAACGCGGTTTACGCTGCGGTCCTCTGCGTTTTGAGCGCCCGAAGCCCTGGCAGACAGGGTTTTGAGGCGTTTTTGGTTTCGCGCGCGGTGGGCCAAGAGGTTTGAACAGGGCCGAAAGGCCTACGGGACGAAGGGCTGTAAATGCCGACGATCAGTCAGTTGATCCGCAAGCCGCGGACGCCGAAGATTTATCGGGAAAAGGCTCGCCATCTGGAGGCCTCGCCCCAGAAGCGCGGCGTCTGCACGCGCGTCTATACGACGACGCCGAAGAAGCCGAACTCGGCCTTGCGCAAGGTCGCCAAGGTGCGCCTGACCAACGGTTTCGAAGTGATCGGCTACATCCCCGGCGAGGGTCACAACCTGCAGGAGCACTCGGTCGTCATGATCCGCGGCGGCCGCGTCAAGGATCTGCCCGGCGTGCGCTACCACATCCTGCGCGGCGTGCTCGACACCCAGGGCGTCAAGGACCGCAAGCAGCGCCGTTCGAAATACGGCGCCAAGCGTCCCAAGTAAGTCCAGAGATTTTAGGAGCAGGCCATGTCGCGCCGCCATTCCGCCGAGAAACGCGAGATCATCCCGGACGCCAAGTACGGAGACATCGTCGTCGCCAAGTTCATGAACACCATCATGTACGAGGGCAAGAAGTCGGTCGCCGAGCAGATCGTCTATGGCGCGCTCGACGGCGTCGAGACCAAGGCCAAGGCCGATCCGCTGGTGCTGTTCCGCCAGGCGCTTGAAAATGTCGCGCCTTCGGTCGAAGTCCGGTCGCGCCGCGTCGGCGGCGCCACCTATCAGGTCCCGGTCGAAGTGCGCACCGAGCGTCGTCAGGCGCTCGCCATCCGCTGGATCATCAACGCCGCGCGCGAGCGCAACGACAAGACGATGGTGGATCGTCTGGCCGCCGAACTGCTCGACGCCTCCAACAATCGCGGCGCGGCGGTGAAGAAACGGGAAGACACGCACAGGATGGCGGAAGCCAATCGCGCCTTCGCGCACTACCGCTGGTAAGCGGCGAGTCTGACCTCATTCGGGATATTTAGAAATGCCTCGCAGTCATCCTATCGAGGACTACCGCAACTTCGGCATCATGGCGCATATCGACGCCGGCAAGACCACGACCACCGAGCGGATTCTTTATTATTCCGGCAAGAGCCATAAGATTGGCGAAGTCCATGACGGCGCCGCCACGATGGATTGGATGGAGCAGGAGCAGGAGCGCGGCATCACGATCACGTCGGCCGCGACGACCACGTTCTGGGACGGCAAGCGTCTCAACATCATCGACACCCCCGGCCACGTCGACTTCACCATCGAAGTGGAGCGTTCCTTGCGTGTGCTCGACGGCGCGGTTTGCGTGCTCGACGGCAACCAGGGCGTCGAGCCGCAGACGGAAACCGTCTGGCGTCAGGCTGACAAATACGTGGTTCCGCGCGTCGTCTTCGTCAACAAGATGGACAAGGTCGGCGCCGATTTCTTCCGCTGCGTCGACGAGATCAAGACCAAGGTCGGCGGCCGTCCGATCTGCATTCAACTGCCGATCGGTTCGGAGTCGAATTTCAAGGGCATCATCGACCTGTTGCGCATGAAGGCGGTCGTCTGGGAGGACGAGGGTCTCGGCGCCAAATACCACGACGAAGAGATCCCGGCCGAGCTGCTCGACCAGGCCAAGGAATATCGCGAGAAGCTGATCGAAGCGGCCGTCGAACTCGACGACGAGGTGATGGCGGCCTATTTCGACGGCAAGGAACCGTCGTTCGAGACGCTGCAACGCCTGATCCGCAAGGCGGTGCGGCACATCACATTCATACCGATCCTGTGCGGCTCGGCGTTCAAGAACAAGGGCGTGCAGCCGCTGCTCGACGCCGTCGTCGCCTATCTGCCCTCGCCCGCCGACCGCGAGGGCATCATGGGCGTCGATATGGACACGGGCGCGGAGATCGTGCGTCGGCCGCTCGATTCCGAGCCGTTCTCGATGCTCGGCTTCAAGATCATGGACGATCCTTTCGTCGGCACGATCACCTTCTGCCGCGTCTATTCCGGCAAGATCGAGTCGGGCACGACGGTGCTCAACTCGACCAAGGACAAGAAAGAGCGCGTCGGCCGCATGTTGCTGATGCACGCGAACAACCGCGAGGACATCAAGGAAGCTTTCGCGGGCGACATCGTCGCGCTGGCGGGCCTGAAGGACACGCGCACCGGCGACACGTTGTGCGATCTCAACAAGCCGGTCATCCTGGAAAAGATGGAGTTCCCCGAACCCGTCATCGAGATCGCCATCGAGCCGAAGTCGAAGGCGGATCAGGAGAAGCTCGGCGTCGCGCTCGCCAAGCTCGCCGCGGAGGACCCCTCCTTCCGGGTCTCGACCGATCAGGAATCCGGCCAGACCATTCTGAAGGGCATGGGCGAACTGCATCTCGACATCAAGGTCGACATCCTGCGCCGCACCTACAAGGTCGACGCCTCGATCGGCGCGCCGCAGGTCGCCTATCGCGAGAAGCTGACCAAGAAGGTCGAGATCAACTACGTCCACAAGAAGCAGACCGGCGGCACCGGGCAGTTCGCCAAGGTGATCATCGTGTTTGAGCCGGCGGAGCCGGGCGTGGGCTCGTCGTTCGAGTCCAAGGTCGTGGGCGGCTCGGTGCCGAAGGAATATATCCCCGGCGTTGAAAAAGGCATCAATTCGGTGATGGGCTCCGGCGTGCTCGCCGGCTTCCCCGTCGTCGACGTGAAGGCGACTTTGATTGACGGCGCCTTTCACGACGTGGACTCCTCGGCGCTCGCCTTCGAGATCGCGTCCCGCGCGGCGTTCCGCGAGGGTCTGCAAAAAGGCGGCGCGGTGCTGCTCGAACCGATCATGAAGGTCGAGGTCGTGACGCCCGAGGAGCACACCGGTTACGTGATGGGCGATCTTCTGTCCCGTCGCGGTCAGGTGCAGGGTCAGGACATGCGCGCCAACGCGGTGGTGATCAACGCGATGGTGCCGCTTGCCAACATGTTCGGCTACGTCAACCAGCTTCGCTCCGGCACACAGGGCCGCGCGAATTTCACGATGCAGTTCGATCACTACGAGCAAGTCCCGGCGAACGTCGCCAAAGATATCATGGAGAAGAACAAGTAACGCGTAAAGCGTCGCTCGTTCGTCAACCTATAACAGAGATACCCAGAGGAGCCTGGCAATGGCAAAAGCTAAGTTCGATCGTTCGAAGCCGCATTGCAATATCGGCACGATCGGTCACGTCGACCACGGCAAGACCTCGCTGACGGCGGCGATCACGAAGGTGCTCGCCGAGACCGGCGGCGCGACCTACACCGCTTACGATCAGATCGACAAGGCGCCCGAGGAAAAGGCGCGCGGCATCACGATTTCGACCGCTCACGTCGAATACGAGACCAAGAAGCGCCACTACGCGCACGTCGACTGCCCCGGCCACGCCGACTATGTGAAGAACATGATCACCGGCGCGGCGCAGATGGACGGCGCGATCCTGGTTGTGTCGGCCGCCGACGGCCCGATGCCGCAGACCCGCGAGCACATCCTGCTCGCCCGTCAGGTCGGCGTTCCCGCGCTCGTCGTATTCATGAACAAGGTCGACATGGTCGACGACGCCGAGCTGCTCGAGCTGGTTGAACTGGAAGTCCGCGAGTTGCTGTCGAAATACGATTTCCCCGGCGACGACATTCCGATCGTCAAGGGTTCGGCGCTGATGGCGCTTGAGAACAAGCAGCCGGAAATCGGCCACGACGCCGTGCTGAAGCTGATGGACGCGGTCGACGCCTACATTCCGCAGCCGGAGCGTCCGATCGATCTGCCGTTCCTGATGCCGGTGGAAGACGTGTTCTCCATCTCGGGGCGCGGCACGGTCGTCACCGGCCGTATCGAGCGCGGCATCGTCAAGGTCGGCGAGGAAGTCGAGATCGTCGGCCTGAAGGCGACGGTCAAGACCATCGTCACCGGCGTCGAGATGTTCCGCAAGCTGCTCGATCAGGGGATGGCGGGCGACAACGTCGGCTGCTTGCTGCGCGGCACCAAGCGCGAGGACGTCGAGCGCGGTCAGGTTCTGTGCAAGCCCGGCTCCGTCAAGCCGCACACCAAGTTCACGGCGGAAGCCTATATCCTGACCAAGGATGAGGGTGGCCGTCACACGCCGTTCTTCACCAACTACCGCCCGCAATTCTACTTCCGCACCACCGACGTGACCGGAATCGTCAGCCTTCCCGAGGGCACCGAGATGGTCATGCCGGGCGACAATGTGACGATCACGGTCGAACTGATCGTGCCGATCGCGATGGAGGAGAAGCTGCGCTTCGCCATCCGCGAAGGCGGCCGCACGGTCGGCTCCGGCGTCGTCGCCAAAATCACCGAGTGATTGACGCTTGAGATAGGCCTGAGCGGGGTTCCCCCCGCTCGGGTTCGCTCAAAGGATCGAGATCGAAATGAACACGCAAAATATCCGCATCCGGCTGAAGGCGTTCGACCACCGCGTGCTCGACTCGTCGACCAAGGAAATCGTCTCGACCGCCAAGCGCACCGGCGCCCGCGTCCGGGGCCCGATTCCGCTGCCGACGCGGATCGAGAAGTTCACCGTGAACCGTTCGCCGCACGTCGACAAGAAATCGCGTGAGCAGTTCGAGATTCGCACCCACAAACGGGTTCTCGACATCGTCGATCCGACCCCGCAGACGGTTGACGCGCTGATGAAGCTCGACCTCGCCGCCGGCGTGGACGTCGAGATCAAGATCTAAGGGAATCAAGAGCGCCTCTTCGTTTCCACGAATGCGCTCCGCAAGGATTGACGCCATGCGTTCAGGGATAATTGCAAAGAAGCTGGGGATGACCCGGGTCTTCACAGACGGGGGCGACCATGTCCCCTGCACCGTGCTGTCGGTCGAAGGTTGCCAGGTCGTCGCGCATCGCACGAAGGAGAAGAACGGCTACACCGCGGTTCAGGTCGGCAGCGGCCACGCCAAGGTGAAGAACGTCTCCAAGGCCGAGCGCGGCCGGTTCGCGATCGCTTCGGTCGAGCCGAAGATGAAGATCGCCGAGTTCCGCGTGGCGGAAGACAAACTGTTGCCGGTCGGCGCGGAAATCACGGCGGATCATTTCGCTGTTGGACAATATGTCGATGTCACGGGCGTGACGCTCGGCAAGGGTTTCGCCGGCCCGATGAAGCGCTGGAACTTCCGCGGTCTGCGCGCCACCCACGGCGTGTCGGTGTCGCATCGTTCGCATGGGTCCACCGGCGGCCGTCAGGACCCCGGCAAGACCTGGAAGCAGAAGAAGATGGCCGGCCACATGGGCTGCGAGACGGTGACGACCCAAAATCTGAAGGTCGTGCGCACAGACGTCGAGCGCGGCCTGATCCTGGTTGAAGGCTCCGTCCCCGGTTTCGCCGGCGGCTGGATTTCGGTGCAGGATTCAGTCAAGAAGCCCGCGCATAAGGACACGCCCGTGCCGGGCAAGTTCAAGGCCCCCGCCGCCAAGGCGGAACAGCCTGCGCCGCAGGGAGAGTGACGACCATGAAAATCGACATGACGTCGCTCGACGGCGTCGCTTCCGGCTCGATCGAACTCAACGACGAGGTGTTCGGCCTCAAGCCGCGCGAGGATCTGATCGCGCGCATGGTGCGCTGGCAGTTGGCCAAGCGCCGTTCGGGCGATCACCAGACGCTCGGCCGCGCCGACATCGCGCGAACGGGTAAGAAGATGTACAAGCAGAAAGGCACCGGCGGCGCCCGTCACGGCTCGGCCCGCGTGCCGCAGTTTCGTGGCGGCGGTCGCGCGATGGGGCCGGTCGTGCGCAGCCACGAGCACGACCTACCCAAGAAGGTGCGCGCGCTGGCCATGCGACATGCTCTTTCGGCCAAGGTTCAGGCCGGCGAGTTGATTGTTTGGGAACACGCGAACCTCGACGACGCCAAGACCAAGACTTTGCGCGCCTCCTTCGAGAAGCGCGCGATGGAGAACGTTCTGATCATCGACGGCGCTGAGGTGAACGAGAATTTCGCTTCCGCTGCGCGCAACCTGCCCAAAGTCGACGTGCTGCCCGTACAGGGCGCCAACGTTTACGACATCATGCGCCGGACCCATCTGGTTCTGACAAGGGCCGCGATCGAAGCGCTGGAGGCGCGTTTCAAATGAGCAAAGACACGCGCCACTACGACACCATCGTCGCCCCTCTCATCACCGAGAAGGCGACAATGGCGTCGGACATGAACCAATATGTGTTTCGCGTCCGTCCCGAGGCGACCAAGCCGCAGATCAAGGCGGCGATCGAGAAGTTGTTCGACGTCAAGGTGGCGGCGGTCAATACGCTGATCCGCAAGGGCAAGGCGAAGATGTTCCGCGGCCGCCCCGGGCGTCAGCAGGACATCAAGAAGGCGGTGGTGACGCTCGCCGACGGACATCGCATCGACGTGACGACGGGCGTGTGAGGATCGCATCATGGCTTTGAAGACTTACAAGCCGAACACGCCGGGCCTGCGCCAGCTTGCGATCGTCGATCGCTCCGAGCTGTACAAGGGCAAGCCGCTCAAGAAGCTGACCGAGGGCAAGCCCGAGAAGGGCGGCCGCAACAATACGGGGCGCATCACCGTGCGCTTCCGCGGCGGCGGTCACAAGCAGTCCTACCGCATGGTGGACTTCAAGCGCCGCAAGACGGAGACGGCGAAGGTCGAGCGGCTGGAATACGATCCCAACCGTTCGGCGTTCATCGCGTTGATCGCCTATTCCGACGGCGAACAGTCCTACATCCTCGCGCCGCAGCGTTTGAGCGTCGGCGACGAGATCGTCTCCGGCCAGAACGTGGACGTGAAGCCCGGCAATGCGATGCCGCTGGCCAGCATCCCGGTCGGCACCATCGTGCATAATGTCGAGCTGAAAATCGGTAAAGGCGGCGCGATCGCCCGCTCCGCCGGGACTTATGCGCAGATCGTCGGCCGCGATCAGGGTTATGTCTCGGTGCGCCTCAGCTCCGGCGAGCAGCGCATCGTGCATGGCAATTGCTTTGCGACGGTGGGCGCGGTGTCGAACCCCGATCACATGAACTCGTCGATGGGCAAGGCCGGCCGCAATCGCTGGATGGGCCATCGCCCGCACAATCGCGGCGTCACCATGAACCCGGTCGATCACCCCCACGGCGGCGGCGAAGGCCGCACCTCGGGCGGCCGTCATCCGGTCTCGCCATGGGGCAAGCCGACCAAGGGCAAGAAGACGCGCTCCAACAAGAGCACGGATAAATTCATCGTTGCTTCGCGGCACGTCCGCAAGAAGAAGGGCTGAGCCAATGGCGCGCTCGATTTGGAAAGGGCCGTTCGTCGACGGCTACATGCTCAAGAAGGCCGATGCGGCGCGCGCTTCCGCGCGCGGCGAAGTGGTCAAGATCTGGAGCCGTCGTTCGACCATCCTGCCGCAGTTCGTCGGCGTCACCTTTGGCGTCTACAACGGCCACAAGCATATTCCTGTGGCGGTGTCGGAAGAGATGATCGGCCACAAGTTCGGCGAATTCGCGCCGACCCGCACGTTCCACGGCCATTCCGCCGACAAGAAGGCGAAGAGGGGCTAAGATGGGCAAGGCAAAGAATCCCCGGCGTTTGGCCGACAACGAGGCCAAGTGCACGGTCCGCATGTTGCGCGTGAGCCCCCAGAAGCTCAACCTTCTGGCCCAGCTCATCCGCGGCAAGGCGGTCTCCAAGGCGCTTGCCGATCTCGAGTTCAGCCACAAGCGGATCTCGACCGAAGTGCGCAAAGCGCTGGAAAGCGCGATCGCCAACGCCGAGAACAACCATGAGCTCGACGTCGACGATCTCGTCGTCGCCCAGGCCTATGTCGGCAAGGACATGGTGATGAAGCGCTTCAGCCCCCGCGCACGCGGCCGCGCCAGTCGGATCGAGAAGCCGTTCTCCAACATCACGATTGTGGTGCGGGAAGTTTCGGCCGACGCCGCGCAGGCGGCCTGAGGAGAGAACGATGGGACAAAAGATCAATCCGATCGGTCTGCGCCTCGGCGTCAACCGCACCTGGGACAGCCGCTGGTTCGCCAACAAGACCGAATACGGCAAGTTGCTGCACGAGGACATCAAGATCCGCGAGGTCCTGATGGAGGGGTTGAAGCAGGCGGCGATCTCCAAGATTGTCATCGAGCGGCCGCACAAGAAGTGCCGAGTCAACATCTACTCGGCGCGTCCCGGCGTGGTGATCGGCAAGAAGGGCGCAGATATCGACAAGCTGCGCAAGCAGGTCGCCAAGCTGACCAAGTCGGAAGTGGCGATCAACATCGTCGAGGTGCGCAAGCCCGAGGTCGACGCGACGCTGGTGGCCGACTCGATCGCTCAACAGTTGGAGCGCCGCGTGGCGTTCCGCCG
>JANYIH010000082.1 GCA_025358745.1 Hyphomicrobiales bacterium
GGCAGCGACAACGACGTCGCCGCCGCCCCGCCGACGAGTTTCATCGCCAGACAGGCGAGCGCCGCGATGCCGAACTCGCCCGCCAGCCGCGCGCGGCCCGAAAAGCCCAGATGCGATTGCTTCGTTACTTTCAGATAATCGTCATAGAACCCGATGGCCGCAAAGCCCAGCGTGACGAACAGCACGATCCAGACATACGGGCTCGTCAGCCGCCCCCACAGCAGCGCCGAGGCGAACAGGCCGAACAGGATCATCAGGCCGCCCATCGTCGGCGTGCCCTTCTTGGTTAGGAGATGCGAAGCCGGCCCGTCGGCGCGGATCGGCTGACCCTTGCCCTGCTTGAGGCGCAAAGCCGAGATGATCCTCGGTCCGAAGAAGAACACCAGGAACAGCCCCGTCGTCGCCGCGCCGAGCGTACGGAACGTGAGATAGCGGAACAGGTTGAAGAAACCGGAGACGTGGTTGAGATCGCTTAGCCAGGTCAGCATGTCATCGCCTATCGCCCGCCGCGGTGGGCTGAAAATGTTGGCGCAAGCTGGCGGCCAGCGGCCCCATGCGCGATCCGTTCGAGGCCTTGATCATCACCACGTCGCCGGCGCGAATGGCCGCGATCAGCGGCGCGCTCAAGGCTTCCGCGTTGGGCGCATGCGCGCCGCGCATTCCAGCGGGCGCGGCGTCGTAGAGCGCGCGGGCAAGCGGGCCGGCGGTAAACAGGAGATCGACTTGGTTGGCCGCAAGATCGGGCGCGAGCGCGGCGTGCAGTTCGGCGCCTTGCGGCCCCAGTTCCAGCATGTCGCCGATCACGGCGATGCGGCGCCCGCCGGGACCGGGCCGCGCGGCGCCGAGCAGGTCGAGGGCGGCGCGCATCGAGATCGGGTTGGCGTTGTAGCTCTCGTCGATCAGCGTCAGCGGGCCGTCGGCGGCTGCGAGCGTGAAGCGTTCGCCGCGACCCTTGGCGGGCGCGAAGGCGGCGAGCGCCTCGGCGCAGGCGCGCAACGGCGCGCCGAGCGTTTGCAGCGCGAGCAACACGCCGACCGCGTTTTCCGCCATATGGCGGCCAGGCGCGCCGAGCGTGAACTCGATCCGTTCGCCGCGAATTTCGGCTGTGACGCGCGAGCCTTCACCGTGAGCCTCGCAGGCTATCAACCGAGCCTCGCCGCCGGGAGTCGAGCCGAAGCTCAGCACGCGCGAGCGAGCCGCCTTGGCGAGGCGGGCGAATTGCGGCGCGTCGCGGTTCAGCACAGCCGCCCCGCTCGGCTCCAGTCCTGAGAAGATCTCGGCCTTGGCGTCGGCTATTCGCTCCAGCGTGCCGAAATGCTCGATATGCACCGGTCCGATGGTGGTGACGAGCGCGACATGCGGACGCACGAATCCAACCAACGGCGTGATCTCGCCCGCGTGGTTCATGCCGATCTCGAACACGCCGTATGCGGCCTCAGCCGGCAACCGCGCCAGCGTCAGCGGCACGCCCCAATGATTGTTGAACGAGGCGGCCGAGGCGTGGGTCGGCGCCGACGCGGACAGCGCCGTTCGCGCCATCTCCTTGGCGCTGGTCTTGCCGACCGAGCCGGTGATGGCGAGAATGCGCGCGTGGCTTCGCGCGCGCGCGGCGACGCCCAGGCGCTCAAGCCCGCGCAACGTGTCGTCGACGACAAATTGCGGGCCGGCGACTTCCTGAGCGCGCGAGACCAGTGCGGCGCAAGCGCCGGCGGCCAACCCGCGTGCGACGTGGTCGTGCCCGTCATGCGTGTCGCCCTTGATGGCGACGAACAGATCGCCTGGTTGCAACGTGCGGGAGTCGATCGACACGCCGGTCGCGGGTTCTTTCAGCGCGACGGTCGGCGCGCCCAACGTCTGCGCGAGTTCGTCGGCAGTCCAGAGCGGGCGCGTCATAGGGCCTCCAGCGCCGCGCGCGCCTCGTCGGCGTCGCAGAATGGCGCCACCGAATCGCCCACGATCTGGCCGGTTTCGTGACCCTTGCCGGCGATCACCAGCGCGTCGCCTTGTCGCAGCATCTTCACCGCGGCGCGGATCGCCTCAGCGCGGTCTCCTATCTCGCGCGCGGCCGGAGCGGCGGCGAGGATGGCGGCGCGGATCGCGGCGGGGTTTTCGGAGCGCGGATTGTCGTCGGTGACGATGACAACGTCGGCCGCCCGCGCCGCGATCGCGCCCATCAGCGGGCGCTTGCCGGCGTCGCGGTCGCCGCCGCAACCAAACACGACAATCAACCGACCGCTGACGAACGGGCGCAGCGCGGCGAGCGCCTTCTCCAGCGCGTCGGGCTTGTGGGCGTAGTCGACGAACACCTGCGCGCCGATCCGTTCCAGGCGACCGGGGGCGCCCTCCAGCGTCGCCAGCGCGGCGAACACCGGCGCGGGCGGCGAGCCCGTGGCGATGCAGAGGCCGGCGGCGACGAGCGCGTTGGAGACCTGGAAATCGCCGGGCAGCGGCAGCAGCACGTTATAGACGACGCCGGCATGGCGCAACGCGAGGCGGGTCGAGAAGCCCTCGCGGGTCACCGCGACAAGTTGGATCGCCTCGCCCTTGGCGCCCACCGTGAACGGCGCAGCGACCGCCGCGATAACGCGCGCGGAAACATCGCTGTCGGCGTCGATCACGGCCGGGCGTCCGACAGGCAGCAGATCGCGCAACAGGCGCAGTTTCACGGCGAGGTAATCATCCTCGGTGGCGTGATAATCCATATGGTCGCGCGACAGATTGGTGAAGCCGGCCGCGTTGGGGATCACGCCGTCGAGGCGCTTCTGGTCGAGGCCGTGCGAAGAGGCCTCCAGCGCCAGATGCGTTACGCCGGCCTCAGCCAAGCGGGCGAGCGTCTGGTGCAGCGTGATGGGATCGGGCGTGGTGAGCGAGCCATAGACCGTGACGGGCCGCGAGACGATTCCGATCGTGCCGAGCGAGGCGGCCTCCAAGCCTAGCTCTTGCCAGATTTGGCGCACGAAGGCGGCGACCGAGGTTTTGCCGCTGGTGCCGGTTACGGCGACGATGGTCGCGGGGCGCTCGGGATAGAGGGCGGAGGCCGCGCGGGCCAAGGCGAGCCGCGCGTCGTCTACCTGCACGAAAACGGCGCCGCCGAGGTCGTCCGGCCGCCGCTGCGCGACGATGGCGCGCGCGCCGCGAGCGACGGCCTGGGCGACATGGGCGAGGCCGTCGTCCTTGGCGCCGGCGAGCGCGAAGAACGCGTCGCCGGGCGCGACCTTGCGGCTGTCCGAAGCAAGTCCGGAAACGGGCGCGCCCAAGAGGTCGCTCAAACTTTTCACGCGCGCGTTCATTCCTTGCCGACCTTGTCGGCGTCGGCCCCATAGCCGAGCCGGGCGATCAGCGGGAACGGATGCGTCGGCGCCGGCCCCGGCGGGCGGCCTTCAAGCGGTTCGACGCGCTTGATCAACGCGCCAGTGACCCGGCCGGCGTTATAGGCGGCGGTGTGGTAACCGTAATCGCCGGGCGCGGCCTCGGGTTGATCGTAGATCACCATATAGAGGTATTTAGGTTTGTCGGCTGGCGTGATCGCCATGAAGGTGTTGAACACCTTGTCGTTGGAATAGCGATGGCCGATGATCTTCTGCGCCGTGCCGGTCTTGCCGCCGACGTAATAGCCGTCGATGTTGGCGAAGCCAGCCGAGCCGTGCGTGGCGTTGGATCGCATCAGATATCGCATCGATTCCGACGTCTGCTCGCTGACGACCTGGTCCGATTCGGCCATCGCCGTCGCCTCATCGCGCACCCGGAAAGTGGGCTTCATCAGATGCCCGCCGTTGACCAGCGCCGCCACGCCCATCAGCGCCTGCAAAGGGGCGACGTTGAGGCCCTGACCGAACGCGATGGTCATGGTGTTGAGCTCGCCCCAATGTTTGGGGATCTGCGGCATGGCGTTCTCGGGCAGTTCGGTCTTCAGCCGGTCAAGCTGGCCCATCTTGCGCAGAAACGCCTGATGGCCCTGAACGCCGACCATCAGCGCCATGCGCGCGGTGCCGATGTTGGAGGAATGGGTGAACACCTCGGGCACGCTCAGCACGCGATGCGTGGCGTGGAAATCGTGGATGGTGAAGCGCCCCGAGCGCAGCGATTCGCGCGCGTCGACATGCGAGCCGAGCGAGACCTTGCCGGAATCGAGCGCCATCGCGATGGTGAGCGCCTTGAACGTCGAGCCCATTTCGTAGGTGCCGACGTTGATGCGGTTGATCTTGGGCCAATTGGCCTGTTTGGTCATGTCGGGCGGATCGTTGGGATCGAAGTCCGGCAGCGATTCCAGCGCGATCACTTCGCCCGTGTTGACGTCGAGAATGGCGCCCGCCGCCGCCTTGGCCCTGAACCGCTCCATGCCGGCGACAAGCTCGTCGCGCAAGGCGTGCTCGGCCTTCAGGTCGAGCGACAGCTTGACCGGCTTCAGCGCCGCCGGATCGAGCACGAAGCCCGGCACATGCGGATCGGTCAGGCCCTGTTGATCGAGATATTTCTCCATCCCGGCGATGCCGATGTTGTCCTTGTCGACGAAGCCGAGCACATGCGCGCCCAGCGCGCCATTGGGATATATGCGCTTGTTTTCCGGCCAGAAGCCGATGCCGGGCAGCCCGAGATGATAGATCTCGTTCTGCTCCTTGGCGGTGATCTGGCGCTTGATCCAGACAAAGCCCTTCTTCGAATTGAAGCGGTCGCGCAATTCGTGCGCGTCGACGTCGGGCAGCACGGCGGTGATGAGTTCGACCGCTTCGTCCTTGTCGATCAGATTGCGCGGTTCGGCGAACACCGACATGGTCTTGACGTCGGTGGCCAAAATATAGCCGTTGCGGTCGACGAGATCGGGGCGCGAGCCGGCGGCGGCCTGATCGGCGGCCGCCTTCAGCGTCTGCGGTTCGCGCGAAAGGCCGAGATGCACCAGCTTTGCGCCGATGCCGAGATAGGCCAACCCCAGGATCAGAACCATCTGGCGGATGCGCGAGCGGCTCTTTTCGGCTCGGGTCGAAAACACGATTCTCGCGCCCGCCATGAGACGGTGGCGCAGTCCGGGCTTTCTCGCTTCAGGTTTGGGCAAGTGCGGCGCCGTCATGATTCATCTCATCGAGGGCGAGGCGCCGGCGGCCCCGTTGGCCGGCGACGAGGTGGGGCCGAGGCCGAGCGATTCGAGCTTGCGGCCGATCGAATCGACCTGCGCGTTCTTCTCGGGGATATCCTCGGGCTTGACGATCTGATTGAGCGCGAGCGGCTGGGTCGCCAGCAGCTTGTCGGCGAGCTGCTGGATGCGGTCGGGCCGCGCGAGGTGCTCGTATTCGGCGTGCAGCACTTTGATCTCATCCTGCGCCTTGTGAATCTGATGACGCAGTTTGACGATCTGCTCGGATTCGAGAATCGTCTCGTATTTGATGCGATAGACATAGCCGGCCGAGCCGATCAGCGCGGCGATGGCGATGAGATGGAGCAAGCGCCACATCAACGCCTCCCATGCACGAAATGGCCGGCGAGATCGTCGGCCGGATCGAACGCGGGCGCGTCGAGCCGCTCCGCATATCGCAGCTTGGCCGAGCGCGCGCGCGCGTTGGCGGCAAGCTCGGCCTCGCCGGCCGTCGTTGGCTGGCGGCCCAGACTGAGAAAGCTCGCGCGCGGCGGAACCGGCTCGCCCGGCAGCAGGCGGGACACCGCACGGCCACGGCCGGAACGGCGGGCCAGGAATTGCTTGACGATGCGATCCTCCAGCGAATGAAACGTCACCACCGCGAGCCGCCCGCCCGGCGCCAGCGCCCGCTCGGCGGCGGTCAGACCGCGCAACAATTGGCCGAGTTCGTCGTTGACGGCGATCCGCAGCGCCTGGAACACGCGCGTCGCGGGATGGGTGCGCTCGCCCGGCGGCGCGGGCGAGAGGCGCGACACCAGCCCCGCCAGTTGCAACGTCGAGACGAACGGCGCGGCGACCCGGTCGGCGACGATGGCGCGGGCGATGCGGCGCGCCGCGCGCTCCTCGCCGAAATGGAAGAAGATGTCGGCAAGCTCCTCGACATCGGCCTCGCGCAAGATGTCGGCGGCGGTCGCGCCCTGCCCCTCCATCCGCATGTCGAGAGGGGCGTCGAACCGCAGCGAGAAGCCTCGCTCGGGCTGGTCGATCTGCATCGAGGAGACGCCGATGTCCATCACCACGCCATCAAGGCCGGAAGCGTGTTGGTCGAGATCGCCGAAACGGGCCGCGATGAGCCGCAGCCGCTCGGGATATTGCGCCGTCAGCGCCGCGCCGCCGATAATCGCAAGCGGATCGCGGTCGAGCGCGGTCACGCGCGCGCCGCGCGCCAGCATCGCCTGCGTGTAGCCGCCAGCGCCAAAGGTGCCGTCGAGATAATGGCCGCCCTCGCGGATTTGTAGCGCGTCGAGCGCCTCGGCGAGCAGGACGGGGATATGGCTCACGTCCGTCTCCCGATTTCGCCGCGCAAGGCTCGCGCCCGCGCGCGCGCCGCCTCTAATCGCATCGCGAAAGCTTCCGCTGCCCAGATCTGGAATTTCTCGCCCTGGCCGACGAACACCGCCTCGCGCGCAAGGCCGATCGCCGCTTTCCGCCGCTCGCTCAACAGCAGCCGCCCTTCCGAATCCAGTTTCACGATCTCGCTCGCGCCCAGCAGCGCCAGCGACAGATCCTCGCGCTCCGGCGAATAGGCGGGCATCGTCGCCAGCAGGCCCTCGATCTCGCGCAGCAGCCGTGAACCGCCGCAATCCAGCGCCGGCGCATCCAGCGCGGGATGGACGAACACGCCCTCGAAACTCTCCTTCGCCAACGCGGCGCGAAACGGAGCCGGCAGCGACAGCCGCCCTTTCGCATCGAGCGCCCGGGAGAAATACGAGAGAAACAACGCGCCCTCCCCGGTCAAGGCGCGACAGCGCGACGGCTCGAACAAGCGAGCCTTGAAGCAGCGTCTCGTATGGGATGACGTGGGATAACATGGGGCTTTATGGGCGTCAACGAATCGGCCACCCGCCGGCGGGGAGGGTCGCGCATTACCCCCCATTAGGGTATGTTAAGGTTAATCGTCCGTTAGGAACGCGACGTCAGGGCGGTCGATTTTGACAAGTTCCCATCTATTATCCGTCGCCAAAGACTGCGATTTGAGCCGCCCATGACCCTCGACGAATTCCGCGCCACGCTCGCCGCTCCGCAGCCCCCGACGGAACTTCCGCCCGCGCTCGCCGCCCTATGGCGCGACGCCAAGGGCGACTGGGAGGGCGCGCACAATCTCGCGCAAGCCGACGAGGGGGGCGACGGCGATTGGGTGCACGCCTACCTCCATCGCAAGGAGGGCGACGTCGGCAACGCCGGTTATTGGTATCGCCGGGCGGGCAAGCCGGTCGCGCGGACGTCCTTGGCGCAGGAATGGGACGAGTTGGCCACGACGCTGCTGGCGGAACGGACGTGACGGAAACCGCCGCCTACGAGGCGCTCGGCGAGCGCGGCTTCCGCGCCAGCGCCCTGACCCAGGGGCCGTGGAGCCCCGATCTCCAGCATGCCGGCCCGCCTTCGGCGCTGATCTGTCGCGCCGTCGAGCGCGCCGCCGCGCCGCACGGACTGGACCATATCGGCCGACTGACCGTCAATCTGCTGCGCCCGCTGCCGATCGGCGATTGCGGCGTCGAAATCCGCGCCAATCACGTCGGCCGCGGCGCCGCGCATTTTTCCGGGCGGATGACGGCAGGAGGAAAAGAGATCGCGCTGTTCACCGCGTTGGCCCAGCGCGAACAGGATCTGCCCTTGCCCGTGGGCACGCCCGGCCATCCCCCGCCCGCGCCTTTGCGGCCGCCCGAGCACTCGACCGTCGTCACCATGGGTGACGTCGTGGAATTCGGCTATGCGCGGCTGGTGGAGAATCGGCTGGCGGCGGGCGCCTATTCTAAAGGGCCGAGCGTGGTCTGGTTCCGCCTCAACTATCCCTTGGTGGCTGGCGAGGAGCCGAGCCCCTATCAGCGCGTGGCGGTCGCCGCCGATTCCGGCAGTGGCGTCAGCGCGGCGCTCGACTTCTCCAAATACGTGTTCGTCAATTGCGATCTGACGATCAACCTGTTCCGCCGCCCGCTGGGGGAATGGATCTGCCTCGACGCGCGCAGTTGGATCGGCGAAAACGCCTGCGGACTCGCCGAATCCGCCCTCTACGACGAGCACGGACTGATCGGCCGCGCCACGCAGAGCCTCGCGATCCGAGCGCGATAGGAGAACGCGGATGAGTTGGAACCCGACCGACCCCGACGCCGTGGCGCCGAACGCGATCGAAGCCCTCATCATTCCCCGTGCGCGCGATCTCGGCGGCTTCGAGGTGCGGCGCGCGCTGCCCGCCCCGAAGCGGCAGATGGTCGGGCCGTTCATCTTCTTCGACCAGATGGGGCCGGCGGAATTCCTGACCGGACAGGGAATCGACGTGCGCCCGCATCCCCATATCGGCCTCGCCACCGTCACCTATCTCTATCGCGGCGAGTTCCAGCATCGCGACAGCCTCGGCTCCAATCAGGTGATCCTGCCCGGGGCAGTCAACTGGATGGTGGCGGGACGCGGCGTCACCCATTCCGAGCGCACCAGCGCGGCGACGCGCCTGGGGCCGCACGACGTGTTCGGGATTCAGACCTGGGTCGCCCTGCCCGCATCGGCCGAGGAGACCGCACCGAGTTTCGCGCACCACCCCCGCGAGGCGCTGCCGGTGCTGGAGGCGGAGGGCGCGCGGCTGCGCGTGATTCTGGGAAACGCCTACGGCGCGCGGGCGCCCGCGCAGGTCCATTCCGAGACGTTCTACGTCGATGCGGCGCTCGACCCTGGCGCGCGGTTAGCCCTGCCCGACGATCACGAAGATCGCGGGATCTATGTCGTCGAGGGCGAGATCACGGTCGCCGGCGATGTGTTCGAGGCGGGTCGGATGCTGGTGTTCCGGCCGGGCGACCGGATTGCGGTCGGCGCGGGGCCGGCCGGCGCGCGACTGCTGTTGTTAGGCGGCGCGACGATGGACGGCCCGCGCTATATCTGGTGGAACTTCGTCGCCTCGTCACAGGAAAAGATCGAAGCGGCGAAGGAGGCGTGGCGGCGCGAGGACCGCGCCCGTTTCGAGCTGCCCCCGGACGACCGCGCCGAGTTCACCCCGGCGCCGTAGCGTTCAACCGAACTTCGGGTCGAGTTCGCCGCCGGCATAACGCTTGGCCATCTCGGCCGGTGAGAACACGCGCTTGATCTTGGCGGCCTGCCCCGCCGTGTTGAATTCCTTGAAACGCGCCTCGACCACCTTGCGCATCGCCTCCTTCGCGGGCGTCAGATACTTGCGCGGGTCGAACTCTTCCGGGTTTTGCTTCAAGACGCGCCGCACCTGGCCTGACATCGCCATGCGGCTGTCGGTGTCGATGTTGATCTTGCGCACGCCGTGTTTGATGCCGCGCTGGATCTCCTCAATCGGCACGCCGTAGGTCTGCGGCATCTTGCCGCCGAACTCGTTGATGATGTCCTGCAAATGCTGCGGCACCGAGGACGAGCCGTGCATGACGAGATGCGTGTTGGGCAGCTTCTTGTGGATCTCCTCGATCACGTGCATGGCGAGAATCGCGCCGTCGGGCTTGCGCGAGAATTTGTAGGCGCCGTGCGAAGTGCCCATCGCGATGGCGAGCGCGTCGACCTTGGTCTCGCGCACGAATTTCACGGCTTCATCAGGGTTGGTGAGCAACTGATCGTGGCTCAGCACCCCCTCAGCGCCGTGCCCGTCCTCCTTGTCGCCCTTGCCTGTTTCAAGCGAGCCGAGCACGCCGAGTTCGCCCTCGACCGAGACGCCGCCGAGATGGGCGATTTCGGTGACTTGTCTGGTGACGCCGACATTGTAGGTCCAGTCGGCCGGGGTCTTGCCGTCGGGCAGCAGCGAGCCGTCCATCATGACGGACGTGAAGTTGGCCTGAATGGCGCTGACGCAGGTGGCCGGGCCGTTGCCGTGATCGAGATGGACGCAGATCGGAATCTGCGGATAGATCTCGGTCAACGCGTCCATCATGTGGCGCAGCATCACATCGTTGGCGTAGGCCCGTGCCCCGCGCGAGGCTTGGATGATGACGGGCGCGTCGAGCGAAGCGCTCGCTTCGCCAATCGCAAGCGCCTGCTCCATATTGTTGATATTGAACGCGGGCACGCCGTAGTCGTGCTCCGCGGCGTGGTCCAGCAATTGTCTCAGCGTGATGCGCGCCATTGGAATGCCTCCCCTCGTCTGACGATTATTTGGACCGCAGCGCCTCGACGCCCGGCAGCGCCTTGCCTTCCATCCATTCCAGGAAGGCGCCGCCGGCGGTCGAGACATAGGTCATGTCGTGGGCGACCCCGGCCGCGTTGAGCGCTGACACCGTGTCGCCGCCGCCCGCCACCGACTTGAGCTTGCCGCTCTTGGTGTAATAGGCGGCCGTCTTGGCGATGGCGTTGGTCGCCGCGTCGAACGGCGGCGTTTCAAAGGCGCCGAACGGGCCGTTCCACACCAGGGTCCTGGTTGACGCCAGCGCCTCCTCCACGGCGACGATGGATTTGGGCCCGATGTCGAGGATCATCTCGTCCTCGGCGACGTGATCGACATCAACCACGCGGGACGGCGCATGCGCCTTGAACTCCTTGGCCGCGACCGCGTCGACCGGCAGCAGGATGCGGCAGTTTGCCGCCTTGGCGGCTTCCAGAATGGCGCGCGCGGTGTCGGCGAGGTCTTTCTCGCAAAGCGATTTGCCGACCGCCTTGCCTTGCGCGAACAGGAAAGTGTTGGCCATGCCACCGCCGATGATGAGAATGTCGACTTTCTTCACCAGATTGCCGAGCAGGTCGAGTTTGCTGGAGACTTTGGCGCCGCCGACGATGGCTGCGACCGGGCGCAGCGGATTTCCGAGCGCCAGCGTCAGCGCGTCGAGTTCGGCCTGCATCGCGCGGCCGGCGAAGGCGGGCAGCTTGTGCGCGACGCCTTCGGTCGAGGCGTGGGCGCGATGGGCGGCGGAGAAGGCGTCGTTGACATAGAGGTCGCCAAGTTTGGCGAGCGCCTCGACCAGCGCGGGGTCGTTCTTCTCCTCGCCCTTGTGAAAGCGGGTGTTCTCCAGCAGGATCACGTCGCCGTCCTTCATCGCGGCGATCGCCTTGGCGGGGACGTCGCCGATGCAATCGCTGGCGAAGCCGACAGGACGGCCAAGCTGTTTCGCCACGGCGGCGGCGACAGGCTTGAGCGAATTCGCCTCGTCCGGCCCGCCCTTGGGACGGCCGAAATGGGCGAGCAGGATAACTTTCGCGCCGTGATCGGAAAGCTCGCGGATGGTGGGAGCCACGCGCTCGATCCGCGTGGCGTCGCTGACCACGCCGTTCTCCATGGGAACGTTGAGATCGACGCGCAGCAGGACGCGCTTGGATTTGACGTCGGCGGAGTCGAGGGTGCGGAAGGAGTTGGTCATGGGTGCAGGAACCTCGATGCGGTGAAGATGACGCCTGCTATGCCGAGCATGAATGTTGCGAAGTTGCCGATCATTTGAAAAGTCGTCGGGATGTGAGCGAAGCGGCCTTCGAGGCCCATGATCCTACCCTCAACGGCAGCGATCCGTCCCTTCATTCTGGCGAGACCAAGATTCAAGTCCTGGACCTGTTTACGAAGCTCTTTGCCACCATTCGCCAAGCTTTTTAGAGCGTCCTCGATCCGGCGGAACGCTTCGTCGTGTCGCTCGAGCTTCCCCTCGATCCGGTCAATTTTGGTCTCAAGTTTCACAACGCTTTGATCGAGCGTCGAAACTCTGTTCTCCAAAGCCGTCCCTCCTGGGCCGCCGCCGCTTCCCGTCTTCAGTGAACGCCCCGAATCAAAGTCGTAAATATCGGCGCTCACGTTCCGACCTCGAACGAAGCCTTCGCTCTGCGGCGCAGGGGCTCCTCCGCGAACTGCTCGATATGCCCGCAATTGGCGCAGGCGATCGAAATCAACCGCGTAAGCTGTTTCGGGATCAGATCGCCCTCTTCGTAGTGAATGAGGTTCGTTCGTAGATGCGAGCCGAGTTCGTCCAATTGGACGAACTCGCGATGCCGACAGACCGGGCATTGGAAGCCTTGCAGATCGCTCTGCAAGAGGTCCGCTATTTTCTCCTCGATCTCGAATTCCGTCGGCATATTGGCCCCGATCTGCTAAATCAGCTTCGCCATCGCCACCGCCGTATCCGCCATGCGGTTGGAAAAACCCCATTCGTTGTCGTACCAGGACAGAATCCGCACGAACGTGCCGTCGATCACCTTTGTCTGGTCGAGGTGGAACACCGAGCTGTGGCTGTCGTGGTTGAAGTCGCACGACACGTTCGGCTTGTCGGTGTAGCCGAGGATG
>JANYIH010000084.1 GCA_025358745.1 Hyphomicrobiales bacterium
GCCCCGCGCGAACAGGCCGCTCTTCTTGCAGCCCGCCTGCCCGATCTCGTCGTGGCGGCGCGGCGGCTGGCCCATAGCCTGATGCATGGCGTGCATGGTCGGCGACGCGCAGGGCCGGGCGAGAATTTCTGGCAGTTTCGCGCATTTTCTTCCGGCGAGCCGGCGCAAAACATCGATTGGCGCCGCTCGGCGCGGGGCGCGCAAGCCTACGTGCGCGAGCGCGAATGGGAGGCCGCGCAGACGCTGTGGCTGTGGTTCGACCGTTCGCCGACCATGAATTTCCGCTCCGATCTCGCGGCCGTAACCAAGCTCGATCGCGCCGCCGTGCTGACGCTGGCGCTCGCCGATCTCGCGGTCAGGGGCGGCGAGCGGGTCGGGCTGCTCGGCCTGTCGCGCCCGGTCGCCGCGCGCGACGTGATCGACCGCTTCGCCGAAATTCTGGCCGTGTCCGGCCCGCGCCCGGCTCCGCTGCCGCCGGCGGCGTCCGTCGCGTCGCGCTCGAAACTGGTGCTTATCGGCGATTTTCTCAGCGCGCCCGCCGAAATCGAGACAAGCTTCGTCGCGCTCGGCGCGCAAGGGGCGGAAGGCCATGTGTTGATGATCTCGGACCCCATCGAGGAGACCTTTCCCTTTGAGGGCCATATGGATTTCCTCGACATGGCTGGAATCGCGCGCTGGCGTGCGCCCCGCGCCGAGGTTTTTCGCGGAGCCTATCAGGGCCGCCTGGCCGCTCAGCGCGAGGCGGTCAAAAACGCCGCCCGGGCGCGTGCGTGGGATTTCGCTTTGCATCGCACCGACGCGCCGGCCTCCACGGCGCTGCTGGCGCTGCATGCGCGGCTGTCCGAACCTGCGGACGTGGCCTGAATGTTCGGCCTCCCGCTCGCCTTCGCCGCCCCCGCCGCGCTCGCCGCGCTGATCGGCCTGATCGGGCTTTACTGGCTGCTGCGCGTCACGCCGCCGCGCCCGCGCCGGCAGATTTTCCCGCCCGTCCGGCTGCTCATCGGCCTCGCGCCGAAGGAGACGACGGCGTTTCGCACGCCCTGGCCGCTGCTGTTGCTGCGGCTCGCCATCGCCGCGCTGGTGGTGCTGGCGATGGCCGGCCCGATCTGGCGCGCGCTGGAGAGCGCCGCGCGGGGGAAAGCTCCCCTGCTGATCGTGCTCGACGACGGCTGGGCGGCGGCGCCGGATTGGGCGCGGCGCATGACTCTGGCGCGCGAGACCGCTGACGCCGCCGCGCGCGCCGGCCGTCCGGTCGCGCTCGCCCCGTTGTCGCTCGGCGCGCAGGAGATCGCCGCCAGCGAAGGCGAGGCGGTCGTCGCCAAACTCGCCGCGCTCGCCCCAGTGTCCTATATGCCGCCGCGCGGCCCCGCCCGCTTGGGCGTCGCCGCCTTTCTCGCCGCGCATCCGCAGACGGAGACGCTCTGGATCGCCGACGGTCTCGATTTCGGCGACGGCGTCGAATTCGCGCGCGCTTTCGCCGGCCAAAGCGCTGAAGTCGCCGCCGACCCGGAAACCGCGCTCGCCCTTGTCGGCGCGCAGAGCCTGCCGGCCGCGATGGAAGTTTCGCTCGCCCGGGCCAGCGATTCCGGGCGCGCGCGCGGGATGGTGCGCGCGTTCGACGCGCGCGGCCGCAGCCTGGGCGAGGCGCCGTTCGATTTCGACGGCAAGACCGCCGCCAAGGCGCGGTTCGAACTCCCCGTTGAACTTCGCAACGACATTTCCCGCCTCGCCATCGACGGCGAGACCGCCGCCGGCGCCGTCTGGCTGGTGGACGAGCGAGCCAAGCGCCGCCGCGTGGCGGTGGTGGCCGGCGGCAACGCCGATCTCGCCGAGCCGCTGCTGGCGCCGACCTACTATATCAAAAAGGCGCTTGCGCCCTTCGCCGAGGTGCGCGCGCCCAAGCAGGGCGTCGTCGATCCGATCGCCGAATTGCTGGCCGAGCAGCCTTCCGCGCTGGTGCTCGCCGACATGAATCTCGCCGGGCCGGATCACGATAAGATCGACGCTTTCGTCAAGGGCGGCGGCGTGCTGATCCGCTTTGCCGGCTCGCGCACCGGTTCGGTCGACGACGATCTGATCCCGACCCCTCTGCGCAGCGGCGGTCGCACGCTCGGCGGCGCGCTGTCGTGGGAGACGCCCAAGCTTATCGCGCCATTCGAGCCGCCGAGCCCGTTCGTCGGCCTGACCGCGCCCGAAGAAGTGACCGTCTCGCGTCAGGTGCTCGCCGAGCCGGGGCCGGGGCTGACCGATAAGACCTGGGCGCGACTCGCCGACGGCACGCCGCTGGTCACCGCCGCGCGGCGCGGCAAGGGGCTGATCGTCCTGTTCCACATCACCGCCGACACGACCTGGTCGAACCTGCCGCTCAGCGGCCTGTTCGTCGAGATGCTGCGCCGCATCGTCGCCGAGGCCAACGCCGCGCCGACCGGCCCTGGCGCCGCCATCGCCGCCAAGTCAGCGCTGCCGCCGTGGCGCACGCTCGACGGGTTCGGCGCGCTGGGCGAGCCGCCCGCCACCGCCAAGCCGCTGCCGCCGGGCTTTGCCGGCGCGGCCGACGCCGAACATCCCCCCGGCTTCTACGGCGCGCCCGACAGCGCCGCCGCGCTCAACGCTCTGCCGGAGGGGGCCGCCTTGAGGGTCGCCGACTTTGCCGGCCTCGCGATGCGCAAGGGCGGCCTGACCAGCGAGCCGCCGCTCGACCTCAAACCCTGGCTGCTGCTGGCCGCGTTCCTCGGCTTTCTCGTCGATTGCGTGGCGAGCGTGGGGACGTCGCGCGCTGCGTGGCGCTGGCGCGGCGCGGCGGCGCTGGGGCTTGCGCTGTCGCTTGCGCCCGCGCACGACGCCCGCGCGGGCGTGACCGACCTGCAAGCCGCCACCGCCACACGGCTCGGCTACGTCCTGACCGGCGACGCCGAGGTCGACGAAACCTCGCGCCTCGGCCTGGAGCAACTCACCCGCGCGCTCGATCTGCGCACGTCCGCCGCGCTGTCCGATCCGGTCGCGCTCGACCCCGCGAAAGACGAACTCACCTTCTATCCGCTGATCTATTGGCCGGTCGCCGCCGAGCGCCCGCAACCGCCGGCCGCGGCGGTCTCGCGCATCGCCGCCTTCATGCACAATGGCGGCACGGTGATCTTCGACACCCGCGACGCGCTGTCCTCCGGCCTCGACGACGGTCCCGGCCCGGCGACGCTGTGGCTGCGCACGCTGCTGAAAGGCGTCGACGTGCCGGTGCTGGAGCCGGTGCCCGGCGACCACGTCGTCACCAAGACTTTCTACCTGCTCAAGAGCTTTGTCGGCCGCACCGAGAACGGCCAGACCTGGATCGAGGCGCTGCCGCCGATCGACCCCAGTAACAGCCTCAACGCCCCGGCGCGCGCCGGCGACAGCGTGTCGCCGATCGTCATCTCCTCCAACGATCTCGCCGGCGCCTGGGCGGCGCGTGAAGACGGCTCCGCGCTCTATCCGCTGGTCCCGGGCGGCCCGCGCCAGCGCGAAATGGCGTTGCGCGGCGGCGTCAATCTCGTGATGTACGCGCTGACCGGCAATTACAAAGCCGATCAGGTCCACGCGCGCGATCTCCTGGAAAGGCTGGCGCGGTGAACGACTGGACGCTGAGCCTCTCGCCGGTCTTTCCGCTCTGGCTGTTCGCAGCGCTTGCGCTCGCCGCGGCGCTCGCCGTCGCGCTGACGATCTGGACCCGCCCGGCTGCGGCGCCGCTGCGCGCGCTCGTCGCTGCGCTGTTGCTGTTCTTCGTCGCCGACCCCGCGCTAAAGCGCGAGGACCGCAGGCCGCTGAAGGACGTCGTCGCCGTGGTGCTCGACCGTTCCGGCTCCAACCGGATCGGCGAGCGGGCGCAGCAGACCGACGCCGCGCGGGCGCAGATCGCCGGGCAGCTTGCGGGCATGGACAACGTCGAGGCGCATTTCGTCGATGCGCCACGCGACGACCCCGACAACAAAGGCACGGAATTGTTCGCCGCGCTCGGCCGCGCTTTCGCCGACACGCCGCCGGAGCGGATCGGCGGCGCAATCCTCGTCACCGACGGCGTGATCCACGATCTCCCCGCCAAGGCGGAGGCGCTTGGCTTCCGCGCGCCGCTGCACGCGCTCATCACCGGCCACGCGGGCGAGCGCGACCGGCGGCTGGAGTTGATCGAGGCGCCGCGCTTCGGCATCGTCGGCAAGAGCCAGACCATTGCGCTGCGTGTGCTCGACAGCGCCGACCGGGGCGAGCCGGCGCTCGTCACCGTCAAGCGCGACGGTCAGGCGCTCACGACCCGCGAGGCGAAGATCGGCGAGCGGATCGATATTCCCGCTCCCGTCGACCACGCCGGCGACAATATTTTCGAGCTGGAAGTGGCCGCTCTGCCCGGCGAACTGACGGCGATCAATAACAAGGCGGTCGTCACCATCGACGGCGTGCGCGACAAACTGCGTGTGCTGCTGGTCTCCGGCGAGCCCCATCCGGGCGAGCGGATGTGGCGCAATCTGCTCAAATCCGACGCCAATGTCGAACTGGTCCATTTCACCATCCTGCGGCCGCCCGACAAGAGCACCGACGGAACGCCGATCAACGAACTCGCGCTGATCGCCTTCCCCGTCGCGGATCTGTTCGGCCGCAAGATCAAGGATTTCGATCTCATCATCTTCGACCGCTACTCGACACAGGCGGTGCTGCCGCAGGTCTATCTCGACAATATCGTGCGCTACGTTCGCGCCGGCGGCGCGCTGCTGCTCGCGGTCGGCCCCGAGTTCGAGACGCCGGAGGGCCTGTTCAACACCCCGCTGGGCGAAATCTCGCCCGCGCGCCCGTCCGGCGACGATGTCTTGCGCGCGTTCAAGCCGGAAATATCGCCCGACGGCGCCAAGCATCCCGTCACGCGGGCGCTTGCCGGCTCGGAGACGTCCCCGCCTGCCTGGGGCGGCTGGTTCCGCGCCATCGGCGCGAAGCTGACCACGGGCGTCAATATCATGCAGGCGGGGCAAGGCGCGCCCTTGCTGGCGCTGTCGCGCGTCGAAAAGGGCCGCGTCGCGCTGCTGCTCAGCGACCAGATCTGGCTGTGGGCGCGCGGCTACGACGGCGGCGGCCCGCATCTCGACCTTTTGCGCAGGCTCGCGCATTGGCTGATGAAGGAGCCCGAACTCGAAGAGGAGGCGCTACGCGCCCGCGCCCACGGGCAAGATGTCACCATCGAGCGCCAGAGCCTGAAGCCGGACATACCACCGGCGACGCTAACCGGCCCTGACGGCGTCTCGCGCCCGATTATCCTTCAGCCCACCGCGCCGGGCCTCGCCCGCGCGATCGTGCATGTCGAGGACAACGGCCTCTACCGCGCCAGCGACGGCGAGCATATCGCGCTGGTCAACGTCGGCCCGGAGAATCCGCTCGAATTCCAGGAAGTCGTTTCCACGACCGAGCACCTGCGCACGCTGACGGAAGCGACCGGGGGGTCGTCACGACGGATCGGCGACGCAGCCTCGCTGCGCCTGGTGTCGATGCGCGAGGCGCCGGTCTACGCCGGCTCGGGGTTCTTAGGCATCAAGCGCTCGGGGGCGAGCGCCCTGATCGGCGTGTCGCGCTGGCCGCTGGCGCAAGGTTTCGCCGGTCTGGCCGTGCTGCTGGGCGCGCTGGTGGCGATGTGGCTGGTGGAGAGCGGGCGAAGGTTGTGGCGGCGTAAGTAATCATCTGAAAAATTCATCATGCGTTCGACTATCTCAAATATTTAATCGTAATGAGCGCTGCGTCGCAGCAGACGACGGTGTAAAACTTGATCAGTACGACCCGGTTGGGTCCTGACTACGGAGTCTTGTCAAACTATAACTTAGTTTGTGTATACCAAACCTTTGTCTTCCAACCAAATACGCTGATCAAATCTACCGCTTTTGAGGTCAGCTACTACGAGCGCTGCCCAGATGCCAATCAATAATCCTACGACAATTCGTTCGTAAATAAGACCCGCAGAAAAAATTATAGGTAATATTATTGCAAAGCTAAAAAGAAAAAGAGGAACTATACAAACGTCGTGATATAAATCTGTTGCTTGAATTTCTGGCTTCTGGCTTAACACTCTCAGTGATAGGAATAACGTTCCGGCAACACCACAGATAACCGCAAACATTATCTGCCGATAGCCATTGAATATCCACTCAAATCTTTCGCTTTTTTCCCTTTGAAAAATTGTCACGCCAAGAAGTATTGAAACTAAAAGACCAGAATCGCCGACGGCTGCAGCAGACGAGACTTGGTAAGGGACGCCCTCAAAAAGCAACCGTCCAGCAAAAATGGCGCAGGGACCAAGGATTAAAAATAGCAATACGATACACCAAATCGGAAATATCTTCAAAATGATGTAAACTCCAGTATAAAAACTGTCAATGTGATCAATTTCCAATCTCGATAGTTTGTTGTCCCTCATTTTTCTCCAAGTAAATATAGTCGTTTCGTTAAGAA
>JANYIH010000172.1 GCA_025358745.1 Hyphomicrobiales bacterium
CGATCGTCCAGGGCACGGAGAGGTCGAGGCCGCCGGTGAGGATCACGGCGCCCTGGCCCAGCGCCAGCACCGCGAGGAACGAAGACAGCACCATCAGCGAGTTGAAATAGCTCCAGTTCGTCAGCGCGTGGCCGACGAAGATTTGCGTCGCGACGACGACGGCGGCGAAACACAGATAGGCCGGCAGCGCGAAGCGAAGCGCCTCGGCGTTGCGAATGAAGACGTTGGGCGTCGGCGCGCAGGCCCGGTCCGGTCGCGCTTGGGCTTCGGCGAGCTTCAAGCGCCGCGGCGTCGGCGCGCGCTGGCTCGGCAAGCGCCCTTCGAGGCGGGCGCGGCTGCGCAGCGCGAAATGACGAAGGTGGCGCACGAGCGGCGAGTCGGCGCGGATCGAGCCGCCGAGCACCGCGAGAATGAGGATCGAGCCCTCGGCGATTGTCGAATAATAGGCGGAGACGTTCAACACGAGCAGGATGTTGACCACCATCATCAGCACATAGGCGCCGAACACCGAACCCAGCGGCCCGCCGCGCCCGCCGCCCAGCGTCGTGCCGCCGCCGACGACGGCGGCGAACATCTGCAACAGGATCGGATTGCCGATCAGCGGGTCGGCCGAACCCGTTTGCGCGCTGATGAACACGCCCGCCAGCCCATAGCAGCCGCCGGCGATGACATAGACGAGGAATTGGACCAGCGCGGTGCGCACGCCGACCGAGCGCGCCGCGTCGAAATCGGAGCCGATCGCATAAAGCGCGACGCCGAGATTCGTGCGCTTGAACCAGACCCACAAAGCCAACACGATGACGATCAGCAGGATCGGTTTCGGCAAAACGTTGGGGATCGCGTCGCCGACCATGAGACCGCCGAGCGCGGGGTCAACCTGGCCGCCGGGCTTGTCCATGATCAACAGGGTGACGCCCTGAAGAATGAACATGGTGGCGAGCGTCACGACGATGGGCTGCATGCGCAACACGGCGACGAAAAAGCCGTTGAAGGCGCCCGAAACCATGCCGACGCCGACGCCCGCCGCCACCAATGCGAACGGCGACAATCCCGGCTGCTGCAACCAGGTCGCCAGCACGACATTGACGAGCGAGATCACCGCGCCCGCCGAGAGATCGAACCCGCCGGAGAGGACGACGACGGTCTGCCCAACCGCGGCCAGCGCCAGGGTCGCCCCGCTCGCCGCCATCTGCGAGAGATCGTAATAGGAGAGGCGCACCGAGCCGATGCTGGCGACAACGCCCAACAGGATCGCGAACACCGCTATCGCCAGCGCGAGGCCGCGATGGCGGCCGAGCCGGTTGACGAGCATCGGCGGCGGCGCGAGCTTGGCGGGGACGGCGCCCGACATCGTCAAGCCGCCCTCCCGTCCGCGTGGGCGCCAAGCGCGGCGCGCAGTATCGCCTCTTCCGAAAGGTGCTCGCCGACTATTTCTTCCGCGATTTTACCCTGATAAAACACTAGCGCGCGATCCGCGAGATGCACGATCTCGGGAATCTCGGTGGAATAGAACAGCACCGCGCCGCCGGAATCGGCATAGGCGCGGATCAGCCGGTAAAGCTCGTTTTTCGTGCCGACGTCGATGCCGCGCGTGGGATCGTAGAGCAGCAGCACGCGGCTCTCGGCGAGCAGCCATTTGGCGATGGCGATCTTCTGCTGGTTGCCGCCGGAGAAGGCGCCGACCCGCGTCCACAAAGCGCGCCGGTCAACGTCCACACGCTCGAACACGGCCTCAACGGCGGCGGCTTCGGCGGCATCGTCTATCAGCAGGCGCGAGAAGCGCGCGATGACGGGCAGCGAGGCGTTGTGCTTGCCGCTGAGCTTCAACGACAGCGCCTCGGTCTTGCGGTCCTCGGGCACAAGGCTGATGCCGATGTTGGCGCGAACGGCGTCGGTCGGCGAAGTGATGACGATCGGCAGCCCGTCGACGCGAAGATGCCCCCCGCGCAGATCGGTCATGCCGAAACAGGCGAGAAACAGGTCGAGTTGCCCCATGCCCTGCAATCCGGCGACGCCGAGCACCTCGCCCGCTCGCAGCGAGAACGAAGCCTCGCGGAGTTTGCCTGCTGTCGCCAGCCGCTCGGCGCCGAGCACCTCCGCGCCAAGAGCGCGGGCGCCGGCCGGGCGCGGCGGAAAAGCGTGGGCGAGCGCTCGGCCCGCGATCATGGCGATCACATCATCGTCGGCGTAAGCCGAAACGCGGTTCGTCGCGATATGGCGGCCGTTGCGCAGCACAGTCATTGTGTCGCAGAAGGCGCGCACCTCGCGCAGGCGGTGCGAGATAAACATTGTGGTCACGCCTTTGGCGCGCTGGTCGGCGATGATGCGTCCGAGCCAGTCGACGTCGCGACCGGACAGCGTGGAGGTTGGCTCGTCGAGCAACAAGAGGCGCGGGGCCCGATAAAGCGCACGCGCGATCTCGATTTTCTGCCGGACGGCGAGATCGAGGTCGCCGATCTCCTCGTCGAGATGAATGTCGTCGAGGCCGAGGCTGACGAAATGCCGCGTCACCGCGATGCGCGCGGCGCGGCGCCGGATCGCGCCGAAGGGGCCGACCGGCCCCTTCGGCAAGATCATATTGTCGAGCACGGTGAGGTCGCCGACCAGCGTCATTTCCTGAAACGCAGTCTGCACGCCCTGCGCCTGCGCGTCACGGGGAGAGGCGAAGCGAACGGGGCGTCCGAACAGGCGGAACGCGCCGGAGTCCGGCTGCGCGAGACCCGACAACAGCTTGACGATTGTCGACTTGCCGGCGCCGTTCTCGCCCAGCAGCGCATGGACGGACCCGCGCGGAATCGCGAACGAGACGTCATCGACCGCGACCGTCGCGCCGTAAGCCTTGCGCACGTGCTCCACGGCGACGGCGGTGTCTCCGTCGCCATCCGACGTCGCTTTGTTCATCGCGCCCCGTCTCCGGTCAGGCGACCTTTGCGCGAACGTTCACGGCTCGGGCTGCCCCACCAGCGCCGCCTGCAAGCCGATCTCGGGCGTTTCAGGGGAATAGATCGAGGCGAACCAGCCCGGATTAGGGACGAGCGAGGGCGGGAAGGCGTTGCAGCCGTCCTTCATTTCCGCCCACGTGCCTTCCTTGCAATATTTGACCGTGTCGTTGGTCACAATCGGCAGCGGCAGCGTGATGTGCTTCGGGATGTCCTTGCCCTCAAGCTTCTGCACCGCAAGTTTCAACGCATAGCCGCCGGCATAGGGCGGCGAGGCGTAGGAGATGCGCGGCGCGGCCATTGGCGCGTAGGTCCCGTTGGCGCCTTCGACTTCCGCGTTGGCGGGCAGCATCTGAATGCGTCCGCCGTTCGCGCCTTCGCCGGCGCAGGGTTTCAGTTGATCGGGCTTTTTGCCGGCCTCGATCTGCATGGTGTTGGCGGTGTAGCAGCCGACCTGCGTCCACAGCCCGTCGATCTGGTCCCAGTTATGGGTAGCGAGGATCTTCGACAGTTCGGTTCGCGCGACGGCCTGGCTCCACATGCCGACCGCCTCGCCGACGACCTTGATGTCGGGATATTTGGCGAACACCTCCTTGGCCGCCTTGGTGCGGGCGGTGTCGACCGACGTGCCGGGCACGCCGGTGATGACGACGATATTGCCCTTGCCGTTGAGCTTCTTGGCGAGCCACTCGCCAGTGACCTTGCCGGCTTCTTCCTGATTGATGGTGACGTTGTAGGCGCAGGGTTCGCTGATCTCGCCGTCATAGGCGATGATCATCACGCCCTTGTCGCAGGCGTTCTTGACGGCCGCGTTGAGCGCGGTCGGCGAGATCGGATAGACGACAATCGCCTGCGCGCCCTGCTGCACCATGGCGTTGATCTGCTGGATCTGGCGCTGCGCGTTGGGTCCGGCGACCTGCACCTGCAGATCGACCTTGTCGGCGAAATTCTTGTGCGCGGCCATCGCCTTGACCATGTTGGCGGCCTCGGCCTGCCAGTCGTTGCCGATGTAGCTCATCGACAGGAATATCTTGAACTTCTTGTCGGCGGCCTGCGCGTCGGCGCCAAGCCCCACGCTGGCCGCCAGACCCGCGGCGCAAGCCCATTTCGCCCACGGTTTGCGAGTGTTGTGCATGAAAATCCTCCCGTTGGCCCGCCATGGGCGGGCGAAGTCTCGCTCTCCCGGCGTTGATCGCCGATGCCGTCGAGCCCGCTTGTGATCATAGATCAATGATCCTAAGTTGCGCAAGGGGAGATGCGTGGGCGGGGCGCAAGCTCGCCCCCGAGGAGGACTGGCGGTGAGCGCCTTGATCGACAGCATGCCCAAACCGACGCTTTCGGTCGCGCGGGCGCCGCGCGACACGCTTCAGGACTTTGTTCATCGCCAGCTTTGCGAGCTGATCCTCAACGGTGAGATTGCGCCCGGCCAACTCATCACGATTCAGTCATTGGCCGCCGCCTTCGGCGTCAGCGCGATGCCGGTGCGCGAGGCGTTGCAAAGACTGACCTCCGCGCGCGTGCTGACGGTGATATCGAGCCGTTCAATCGGCATTCCTCGCCTGACGAGCGAGCGGCTCGCCGATCTCAGGCGCGTGCGGCTCGAAGTGGAATCGCTGGCGGCCGTCTGGGCCACGCCAAACATTGGCGAGGCGGAAATCGCCGAACTCGAAAGCGCCGTCGCGGCGATGGAGGAGGCGGCGCGGATCGGCGACAACAAACAATACCTGCGCTGCAATCGCGCGTTTCATTTCAAGATCTATCAGGCTGCGCGATCCGAAGCGCTGATCGCCATCATCGAGACCCTGTGGCTGCAAATCAGCCCTTATTTCCACCTGCTGCACGCCTCGGGCAATTATTTCAAAGCCAACGAGCAGCACGAAATCATGCTCGGCGCGATCCGCGCCAAGGACGAGGCGGCGGTGAGCCTGGCGGTGCGCAACGATATCGAAGCCGCCTACCGCGTCCTCGTTCCTCTGCTGAACTCCGAGAAGGCGAAGTGACGCCTTTGCCCGGCGGCCTTCGCGATGGGCGATAACAACGACAAGCCAACGTCGTCGTTGCAAGCGCGCGATTCGCCCGATAATCTGTGCCCCCAAG
Source organism: Hyphomicrobiales bacterium (assembly GCA_025358745.1). Lineage (GTDB taxonomy): Bacteria > Pseudomonadota > Alphaproteobacteria > Rhizobiales > Beijerinckiaceae > Roseiarcus. Next base: position 5,037 of record JANYIH010000172.1, read on the forward strand.
AGAAAGTCCTCGCTGATCGAAAGCGCCCGACATGAACCTTGCCATTCCGGATCTTGAAGGAAAATCAGTGTTGATAACCGGCGCTTCGACCGGCATCGGCGCCGCCTTGGCGCGCGCCTTCGCGGCGCAAGGCGCGAAGGTCGGCGTCAATTATCATGCAAGCGAAGGGTCGGCGAAAGCGCTGGTCCGGGAGATCGAGGAAAAGGGTGGCCGCGCGCTGGCGCTCAAGGGCGACGTGACCAAACTTGCCGACTGCGAAGCCATCGTGTCCAGAACTCAGGAGGCGTTCGGCGGGATCGACGGGCTGATCAACAATGCCGGCCTCATGTTGGGCCGCGTCGATTCGCTCAAGGCTGACGACGAACACATCAGCGCGGTGATCGATCTCAATGCGCGTTCCGTGATCTCGATGACGCGCGCTGCGCGGCCGTGGCTTGCAAGAAAAGGCGGGTTCGTCATCAACACGACCTCGATCGCCGCCCGCAACGGCGGCGCCAACGGCGCGATGCTCTATGCCGCGGCGAAGGGCTTCGTCTCAACGATCACCCGCGGACACGCCAAGGAACTTATCGGCGAGGGAATTCGCGTCAACGGCGTCTCGCCGGGCGTGATCACGACGCCGTTCCACGACCGCTACTCCACACCGGAGTCTCTCGAGGCGATCCGCAAGACGATTCCAGCCAGCCGGCTCGGAACAGCTGAAGACTGCGTCGGCGCTTACCTGTTTCTCGCCTCCGAAACGCTGTCCGGTTACGTCATCGGCCAGATTATTGAGGTGAACGGCGGACAACTCATGCCGTGAGCCGCCAATTGCGCGGCGCCCATGACCGCCTCGCCTCGCCGGAAATGCCCGACTGCCTCACATTAACAGCCCTGACCCTCGGGGCTAGACTTTCACGACAGCCTCACTATCATGTGAACAAGCATTAACGGCGTCCCTTGAAATGCGCCGACGAGGGAGCAATCGATGAAATTCCGCTTTGCCTGCTTGGCTCTGGCTTGGGCGATTAGCGCCGCTCCCGCTTTGGCGGAAGATGCGATCAAAATAGGATTTATCGATCCTTTATCCGGCGGCGGCGCTTCGATCGGCGAAATAGGCCTCAAAACCTATCAGTACCTTGCCGACGAGGCCAGCGTCTCCGGCGGCTTGCTCGGCAGGAAAGTTGAGATCGTCGGGCTCGACAACAAGACAAATCCGCAGGAGAGCCTGATCCAGGCGCAGAAAGCGGCCGATCAGGGAATCCGGATTATTACGCAGGGAAACGGCTCCTCGGTCGCCGCGGCGTTGTCTGGTTGGGTGACGAAATACAATGATCGCAATCCCGGCAAGGAGGTCATCTACCTCAACTACGCCGCGGTCGATCCCGTTCTGACAAACGACAAATGCTCCTACTGGCATTTCCGCTGGGACGCCAATTCGGACATCAAGATGGCGGCGCTGACGAACTTCATGAAAGGCAAGCCGAACATCAAGAAGGTCTATCTCATCAATCAGGATTATTCGTTCGGGCAGGCGGTGCGCACAACGGCGCGATCCATGCTGAAAGAGAAGCGTCCCGACATCGAAATCGTCGGCGACGAATTGCATCCGCTGCTGAAGATCACCGACTTTGCGCCTTATGTCGCCAAGATCAAGGCGTCGGGCGCGGACACCGTAATCACCGGCAATTGGGGGCAGGATATCGCGCTGCTCCTGAAGGCGGCGGCCGACGCGGGCCTGCAAACGGACTGGTACACCTATTACGCCGGCGGAGCGGGCGGACCTACGGGCATCAAACAGACAGGTCTGGCGCATCGCGTGTTCGCGATCGTCGAAGGCTTTCCCAATTCGGCTCCGGAGGCGGCGCAGAAGTGGGAGGCGGCCTTTCGCGCCAAGACCGGCGTAGGCCTTTTCTATCCGCGCGCGGTCAACGAAATGAGGATGCTCGCGATGGCTGTCAATCAGGCGAAGTCCGCCGATCCCAAGGCGATCGCCGCGCAACTCGAGGGCATGAAGACCGAGGGCTTCGACGGCGGAGAAATCTTCATGCGAAAGGAAGACCATCAGTTGTTTCAGGATATGTACATCGGCAGCTTCGGTCCGCTCGATCCCGGCGCCAAATTCGACGAGGAAGGCACCGGCTGGGGCTGGAAGCTCGCCGGCGTCATCAAGGCGAAAGACACGATCCTGCCCACGACCTGCAAAATGGAACGGCCGTGACGGGCTGATGCGCCCTTTCGACGACGAGGCGCGACGCAACGCGCCGCCGGTCCCACAGCCAGGCTCCGATGTTGCAGCTCATCACCTTCTCGGCGTTGAACGGCGTGCTTTACGGCATGCTTCTGTTCATGATGGCGAGTGGTCTCACGCTCATTTTCAGCATGATGGGCGTGCTCAATTTCGCCCATGCGAGCTTTTACATGCTGGGCGCCTACTTCGGCTTCGAGATCAGCCGGCGTATCGGGTTCTGGCCGGGGCTTGTTCTCGCGCCGCTCCTGGTCGGCGCGGTCGGGGCGCTCGTCGAGCGCTATGGCTTGAGGCGGGTGCATCGCCTGGGCCACGTTTCCGAGCTCCTGTTCACGTTTGGACTGGCGTTCGTTATCGAAGAAATGGTTCAGATGGTCTGGGGCAAATTGCCTGTCGACTACCGGGGGCCGCCCTCGCTGGATTTCGTCGCCTTTCGTTTATTTGACACAACCTATCCCGCCTATCGCATGTTCATGCTTTCGGTTGCTGTGGCGATGTTCGTCGTCTTGCTCGCCCTGTTGACCCGCACCCGCGTCGGGTTGATCATACAAGCCGCGCTGACCCATCCCGACATGGTCGCGATGCTGGGGCACAACGTGCCGCGAATATTCATGCTGGTGTTTGGCGCCGGGGCGGCGCTCGCGGGGCTGGCGGGCGTCATCGCCGGTCCCGCGCTGGTGACGCAGCCCGCCATGGCGACGCTCTTGGGGCCAATCCTGTTCGTCGTCATCGTCGTCGGGGGCCTCGGCTCGCTTACCGGCGCGTTCGTGGCTTCGTTGCTGATTGGTTTGCTGCAGACATTCGCCGTGGCGATGAATTTTTCCCTGGCCGAAGTTTTTGGTCCGACCGCGCCGCCGTTCCTGGACGACCTGTGGCGAGTGACCATCGCCCAGCTCGCGCCGGTGATGCCCTATATACTCCTGGTCCTGGTGCTGATCGTGCGTCCAACGGGCCTGATGGGAACCCGCGAGTCATGAGCGCCCGCTTAGGTTCGCTCATGCCCTGGTTGGCGCTCGCCCTGCTGTTTATCGTCACTCCGCAAATTTTGTCGTCCGCGACCGCGCTCACGATGACGAGCCTGATGGGCGTGATGATTATTTTCGCGCTGTCCTACAACATGTTGCTGGGACAGACCGGGCTGCTTTCATTTGGACATGCCGTCTATTTTGGCCTCGGCGGCTTCGTGGCGATCCACACGATGAACGCCGTCATCCACTCGAAGCTGCCGGTGTCGATCCCCATGATTCCCCTGGTTGGAGGGTTGGCGGGGCTCGCCTTCGGCGCCTTGTTCGGGCTCGTCTCGACCCGGCGCGCGGGAATCGTCTTCTCCATGATTTCGCTGGGTCTTGGCGAGCTTGTCTCGTCGAGTTCGTTCATCCTGCGCTCGTTCTTCGGCGGCGAGGAGGGCGTCACGACCAATCGTGCGAAGCTGGCGCCGTTTTTCGGACACAGGTTCGGGTCTCAACTCGAGGTCTATTATCTGATCGCGGCATGGTGCTTCTTTTGCGTGGCTGCGATGTATGCGTTGACCCAGACGCCATTTGGACGCATGTGCAACGCGGTGCGCGAAAACCCCGAGCGGGTCGAATTCGTCGGCTATTCGCCGCGCGTGTTGCGCCTGATCGCCTTCTGCTTCGCGGCCTTCTTTGCAGGCGTGGCCGGTGCCCTTGGCGCGATCAGTTTCGAGATCATGAATGCGCAACAGCTTGGGAGCCAGCAATCGAGCCTGGTGTTGTTGATGGCTTATATCGGCGGCGTCGGTTCGTTCGCCGGGCCGATCGTCGGCGCGGTGATCATCACTTTCCTTCAGATCACGCTTTCCGATGTCACAAACGCCTGGCAGCTCTATTTCGGCCTGATGTTTATTGGCGCCGTGCTTTATGCGCCCGACGGCGTCGTCGGTTGGTTGCGAATGCATCTGCGAGTTGTGCGCCGGGGCGCGGCGTGGCGGCTGGCGCCGGCCTACGCGCTGGTCGCGCCGGCGTTGGCGCTCGCGGGCGTCGGCGCCATCATGACGATCGAGCTGGCCAATCGACAACTCGCGCAGGCGCGCAGCGAAGGCTCGGCGATGCGGCTTTTCGGCCTCGACGTCGACGCGTCGACGGCCTGGCCTTGGATCGTCGCGGTCGGCCTGTTCGTGCTGGGCGCCTCGGGCGTGCGCCTGTTGTGGCCGAGGGTCGGCGAGGCATGGGGCGATGTCAATGCGCGTCTGCAAATCCGGAGCGGTGCGTGACGGCCGCGCTCTCGATCATTGAGCTACGCAAAAGCTTCGGCCCGGTGCAGATCATCCGCGGCGTTTCGCTCGATATCGCCGAGGGCGAAAGACACGCGATCATCGGACCGAACGGCGCAGGAAAGTCCACGCTGTTCAACCTGGTCAGCGGCCGCCTGGCGCCGAGTTCGGGCGAGGTGCGGCTGCGCGGCGAGCCGATCAGCGGGCTGCCGCCGTTTCAGATCAACCGCCGTGGCCTTTCGCGCAGCTTCCAGATCACCAACATCTTTCCCAACCTGTCGGTCGAGGAAAATCTGCGCTGCGCTGTATTGTGGTCGCTCGGCTACAAATATGTGTTTTGGAAGTCGATCTATCGGTTGCGCGACGTGCGCGAACGCGTGGAATGGTTGATGGAGCGCATAGGGCTGACCGCTCGTCGCGATACGCAGGCCGGCGTGTTGAGCTATGCCGAGCAGCGGGCGCTGGAAATTGGCGTGACGATTGGCGGCAGCGCCGAAGTCATATTGCTCGACGAGCCGACGGCGGGAATGAACAATAGCGAATCGGAGCAGGCGGTCGCCCTGATCCGCAAAGTGAGCGAGGGCAAGACGCTCGTCATGGTTGAACACGACATGGGCGTCGTGTTCAACCTGGCCGACCGCATTTCGGTGTTGGTTTATGGCCAGATCATCGCCAGCGACACGCCCGAGCGCATCCGTGAGAATGCGGCCGTGCGTGAGGCCTACCTCGGACAGGCGCAACATTGATGCCCCCGCGCCTGCTCGAAGTCGACAACCTCAACGCCTATTACGGCAAGAGTCATATTTTGCGCGGCGTCACCTTTCATGTCGATGAGGGAGAGATAGTCGGTTTGCTTGGCCGCAACGGCGTCGGCCGCTCGACGACGATCAAGGCGATTATGGGCAATGTTCCGCCGCGGGGCTCCATCCGCTTGCGGGGGGAGGAGATCGCGGGGCTGCCGCCTTATCAGACGGCGCGCAAGGGGCTCGGCTATGTGCCCGAGACGCGCGACATCTTTCCTGGTCTCACCGTGAAGCAAAACCTCCAGCTTGGCGAGAAGCCCGGCGAGGTCGGCGGCCGTTGGACGATGGAAGACATGTTTGGAATGTTCCCGCAACTGAAGGACCGCGCGGATACGCGAGCGGGCTTCCTCTCCGGCGGCGAGCAGCAGATGCTGACGATTTGTCGCACGCTCATGGGCGACCCCAGCCTCGTGATGATCGATGAGCCGACCGAAGGTCTCTCGCCCATGATGGTGGAACACGTCGCCCGGTTGCTCGACGAGATCGCCAAACGCGGCGTCGCTATTCTGCTGGTCGAACAAAAGCTGACGATCGCGCTGAAGATCAGCCATCGGCTATACGTCATGGGGCACGGAAAAATCGTGTTCGAGGGCACGCCGGCTGAACTCTCCTCGGCGGACGCCATTCGCAAGGAATGGTTGGAAGTGTGAGCCGAGGCGGCGCGAACCGCAGTTTCGCGCCAAAGCCTCGCGCGTCAACGCCCGGATTCGATTTCCGCTTTCAGTTCGGCGAACGCCCGGCGCAAATGGTCGGTCAGCGGTTCGGCGCCGTCGCGCTCGGCCCAGCGCTCGAAAGCGACCCTCAACGCGCCAACCGAGATCATGGCGACAAGCCGCAGCCGCTCGCGCCGTTCCGACGCCGGCCATAAGACGGCGAGCGCCTCGAACACGGCCTGTTCCTGCTCGGCGTATTTGGCGAGCTTGCTTGCGCCGAGGCGCTCGGTTGAAGCGAGCAACCGTTCGATGCGAATGTGGTCCTCGGCCTGATATTGTTCGGCGAGTTGCAGCAGGGCGGCTAGCACGATTTCCAGCGGAGGCCGGTCGGGACTCTCACGCAGAATCGCGGATCGGATCGCATCGCCGAGCCCGCTTTGCCACGCCAGCAGGATGTCCTCCTTCTGGTCGAAATAGTGGAACACCGTGCGCCGCGAGACGCCCGCGGCCTCCGCGATCGCGTCGAGCGTCGTCTGCTCGTAGCCTTGCGCCAGAAACAGCCGCAGGCCGGTTTCAGCCAAGCGCTGGCGGGTTTCGCGGCGTTTTCGCTCGCGCAAGCCCTCCGGTTTTTCGCCCAAGTCCGACATCGGCCGCGCATAACATGGATTGCATGGCTTGAAAATTTGCACTCGATGTAATATTTATCGGCCAAGCAAAGGTGCGAGGATCGACATGGCGACGGCTTCAGTCAACGGACGCACGGTCGACCTGCCCGAGGACGACGAGCCTCTCCTGCTTGACGTCTTGCGCGACCGTCTCGGCCTGACCGGGGCAAAGCTGGTCTGCGGCGCGGGCGTATGCGGCGCCTGCACGGTGCTGATCGACGGCGCGGCGGTGGTGAGCTGTCTGATGCCGGCGAAAGCGGCGGCGGGCAAGACGGTCACGACGGTCGAGGGGATCGGCGCGCCCGAGCTGCATCCCGTCCAACGCGCCTTCATGGCGCAGGACGCGCTGCAATGCGGCTTCTGCACGCCCGGCTTTATTGTCGAGGCGAAGGCGTTCTACGACGAGTGGCGCACGAAGCACGGCGCGGTCGCGCCCTCGCGCGAGGACATCGGCGCCGCGTTCTGCGGCCACCTCTGCCGTTGTGGGGCCTACGACAACATCTACCGCGCCATCGTTGACGCCTGCGCCGGCGCCTATGATCGCGCCGGACGGGAGGCGCCGCGCCTGGGGGCCCGCGACAAGGTGACGGGCGCCGCGGTCTACACCCACGACATCCGCCACGAGGGCCAGCTCGAAGGGGTGATCCTGCGCTCAGCCCACGCCCACGCGCGCGTCGCGGCGCTCGATCTGTCGGTGGCGCAGAGGATGCCCGGCGTTAAGGCCGCCGTGTCGCTGCTGGACGCCAGCCGGACTGTCACTTTCGTCGGCGATCCCATCGCGGCGGTCGCGGCGGCGGACCGCGAGACGGCGGAGCGCGCCCTGGGGGCCATTCTAGTTCAATTTGAGGCGCTCGCCGCCGCGATTGGCCCGGAGGCGGCGCTCGCTCCCGGCGCGGCGGTTGTCTTCCCGCGCGGCAAGGGTCTTAAATACAACGCCGGCGAAGGGGGCAACTCGCCGGCCTCGTGGAACGGCAATCTGCGCGGTCCCGTCTCCGCCTTCTCGCTCCGTCGCAAAACGGCGCGCAAGGCCATCGACGCCGCGCGCGCCGCGAACGATCCGTTGCTGGTCGAGGGGGTGTTTCGCACCAGTGCGCAGCAGCACAATAGCCTCGAACCGCATGTCGCGGTCGCCCATTTCGACGGCGAGGATCTGACCGTCGAAGTCTCGACGCAAGCCGTGTCCGCGCTTGGCGCCGAGATCGCCAAGCACTTCAAGCTCGACCCCGCCCGGGTGCGCGTGCTGGCCCAGCACGTCGGCGGCGGGTTCGGCTCGAAGGGCGCGATGCGGTTCGAGACCATCGCGGCGATCGAACTCGCCAAAGTCGCTCGCGCGCCGGTACGGGTCGCCTTCAGCCGTCACGAGGAGCTGTCGGTGGCGGGCTATCGGCCGGCCGTCGAATTGAGAATCGCGCTGTTGCCCGCGCGCGACGGGAGCTTGAGCGCGCTTTCACTGACCGCTCATTCCGACGCGGGCGTCGCCGCCAACAACACCGTCGCCGGCCTCGCGCGGCTGATCTACACCGCGCAGGCGAAAGAACTGCTCGACTACGACGTCATCAGCAATCTCCCGCCCGGCTCGCCGTTCCGCGGCCCCGGCGGCCCGCCGATGGCCTTCGCGCTCGAACAGGCGATAGACGAGGCGGCGCTGCGTCTGGGGCAAGACCCGATTGCGCTGCGCAAGCGCTGGGACGCCAATCCCGCCCGCGCACGCCTCTACGATTGGGCGATGGGGCTCGACGTCTGGAAGGCGCGCACGGCCCCCTCCGGCGAGGGCCGCTATCGGCGCGGCGTCGGCGTCGCGGCCGGCTATTGGCTCTATCTGTGGCAGGCCGACACGAAAGCCGAGCTTAGCGTCATCGGCGGCCGGCTGGTGGCGAGCCTGGCGGTGCAGGACATCGGCACCGGCACGCGCACGGTGATCGCCGACACGCTGGCGCGCGAATTCGGCCTCGACCCGAGCGAGATCGAGGTGCGGCTTGGCGACTCCAAACTGCCGCTCGGCCCCGGCAGCGGCGGCAGTCGCGTGACGGCTTCGATTGTGCCGACCCTGCTGGAGGCCTCGGCCAAGCTGAAGGCGCGAGTCCAAGGGGCGCCGGCGGCGGGCGGCAACGCGCCGTGGCGCGCGCGGCTCGCCGCCTCGCCCGACCTTTCGGTGATTGCCGGCCGTCCCGCCGACGCCAAGCGCAACATCTACGGCAACGCGTCTTTGTTGCACGAGGCGGGAATTGTCGGGCGATTGTTTGGTTGGATGCTGCGCTTTCAGCAGAAGCTGGCGGTCGGCGCCGGCGCCCCCAGCTCGGTGCAGGTCATCGAGGTCGAGGTCGACACCTGGCTTGCGCGCGTGCGCGTGCTGCGCGCTTGGTCCGGCATCGCGGTCGGCAAACTCGCGGCGCCCGCGCTTGCGCGCAATCAGGCGGCGGGCGCATTCTATCAGAGCCTCGGCCACGCGCTCTACGAGGGCCGCGAGATCGATTCCCGCACGGGCCGTGTGCTGAGCGTCAATCTCGACGATTACCGCACGCCGGGCATCGGCGACGCGCCGCCGATCGAAGTGCATTTCGAGGAGAGCGGTTTCGATCATGTGCCCGGCGGCTCGGTAGGCATCGGCGAAGTCGCTTCCGTGCCGACGCCGGCCGCCCTCGCCAACGCGGTCCGCAACGCCATCGGCGTCCGTCCGCAGGAAATCCCGATCCGTCCCGACCGCCTGCTCGCGCTGTTGAAGGGAGCCGCTCATGTCGATGGCCGCTGATCCGACGAGGCCCGAGTATCGGGCCGCCGGAACCGACCTATCCGAGCGGCGGCGCAGCGGTGTCTCGCGCGGGGCGCTGCTCGACGTCGCCGCGCCCGCGGGCGTTGAACCCACGCCGGACGGCGGGCTGCGGCTCGGCGCGCTGACGACCATCGCCGCCCTGGCCGCCGATCCCGCCATCCGCGCCGGTTATCCCGGGCTGGCGGCGGCGGCGGCCGGGCTGGCGACGCCGCAGATCCGGCGCATGGCGACGCTGGGCGGCAATATCGCTCAGCGCAATCGCTGCTGGTATTTCCGCAATCCCGACATCGCCTGTCTGAAGAAGGGCGCCGATGCCTGTCCCGCGCGGGCGGGCAATGCACTCTACGCCGTCGCGTTCGACAGCGCGCCCTGCGTCGCGCCGCATCCTTCCACGCTGGCCGCCGCGCTGCTCGCCTATGACGCGCGGTTGGACACCAACCAACGCCGCGACGCGCCCATCGCAGAGGCTCTCGGCGACGGGCGGGCTGCGTCGGCCGAAACGGCGCTGCGGCCGGGGGAACTCATCACCGCCGTCGCCCTGCCGGCGCCGGCGTCAAACGAGCGCGCCTTCTACAAGCGCGCCATCGGCCGCGCGCATGCGGAATGGCCGCTGGTCGAACTCGTCCTTCGCGCATCCGTGGAAGGCGGAGTGTTTGCTGGGCTTCGGCTCGTCGCCGGCGGCGTCGCGCCTGTGCCGCTGCGCCTGCAAGCCGCGGAAGCCGCCGCGCTCGGCAAACCCGCCACCGCGACGACATTCGCCGCGGCGGCGGCCGCGGCGATAGAGGGCGCGAATCCGCTGCCGCAATCGCGCTACAAGCTCGACTTGCTGCAAGGCCTGGTGCTTGATCTCCTGGAGCAGGCGGCGTCGCAGGGCTGAGTCGCAACCCTTGTGTTCTCCTTGTCCCGGCGCGGCGTTTGACATCCGCCGCGATCTCCCAATACTCGCGGCGAGTGCGATTATGAACCACGCATCGCGACGATGCGGGCAGGGCAGGGAGGTAGCGGCGGGATGTCGGCGATTGCGTCCAACGTCATCGTCGAGAGCGAGTTGTTTCGCGCCAATCGCGATGCTCATCTTCATCTGATCGCGCAATTTCGCGGCTTCGAAGGTAAAGTGCGCGCGGCGTCCGCCCGAGCCGACGAGAGGTTTCGCGCCCGTGGGCAATTGCCGCCGCGCGAGCGGCTCAATCTGTTGCTCGACCGCGATGCGGCCTTCCTGGAAATTTCAAGCCTGTGCGGTCTGGGGCTGCATGAGGACGACGGCGTCGAGAATGTCTATGGCGGCGGCATCGTGACCGGGATCGGCTTCGTCAGCGGCGTGCGCTGCCTGATCACCGCCAACGATTCCGGCATCAAGGGCGGCGCCGCGCATCCCATGGGCGTGGAGAAGGCGATCCGGGCGCAGGAAATCGCGCTGCGGGAGAAATTGCCCTTTGTGCAACTCGTCGAGAGCGCCGGCGCCAATCTGTTGTTGCAGGCGGAAATGTTCGTGCGCGGCGGCGCGACCTTCGCCAATATGGCGCGGCTGTCGGCGGCGGGAATTCCGGTGATTTCGATCGTGCATGGCTCCTCGACCGCAGGCGGCGCCTATCAGACAGGGCTTGCCGATTATGTCGTGCTGGTGCGCGGGCGTTCGAAAGTGTTTCTCGCCGGGCCGCCGCTGCTGAAGGCCGCGACCGGCGAGATCGCCGGCGATGAGGCGCTCGGCGGCGCGGAGCTGCATTGCGCCACGACGGGACTTGGCGATTATTTAGCCGAAGACGATGCCGACGCGCTGCGCATCGGGCGCGAAATTCTCGCGCGCATCGGTTGGGCCGCGCAATCGACGCGCGCGAAGGTGCCCGCCCCGCTCTACGATCCGGAGGAAATGCTGGGGATCGTCCCGGTCGACTACCGCAAGCCTTACGACGTGCGCGAAGTGATCGCGCGCCTGGTTGATGGGTCGGAGTTTCTCGACTTCAAAGCGGGCTATGGCGCGGAGACGGTGTGCGGCCACGCCGCCATCGAGGGCCAGTCCGTCGGCCTCCTCGGCAACAACGGTCCGATCGATTCCGCCGGCGCGACAAAGGCGGCCCAGTTCATCCAGCTTTGCTGTCAGGCGGGCCTGCCGCTCGTGTTCCTGCAGAACACCACCGGCTATCTCGTCGGCGTGGCGGCGGAGACTTCCGGCATCGTCAAACACGGCTCGAAGATGATCCAGGCCGTCACCAACGCCGCCGTGCCCAAGCTCACCTTGCAGATCGGCGGCTCGTTCGGCGCGGGCCATTACGGCATGTGCGGACGCGCATTCGATCCGCGCTTTCTGTTCTCGTGGCCGAATGCGCGCGTCGCCGTGATGGGCGGCGAGCAGGCGGCCAAGGTGATGGCCATCGTCGCCGAAGACGCCGCGCGCGCGCGAGGCGCGTCGTTCGACGAAGAAAAAACGAATGCGCAGGGAGCCAAGATCGTGGCGGGCTACGACAGGCAATCGACCGCGCTCTACGCCACGGCGCGGCTTTGGGACGACGGGTTGATCGACCCGCGCGACAGCCGGGCGGTGCTCGCCTTCTGTCTGGAGACCTGCGCGGAGGGCGCAGCGCGTCAATTGCGTCCTAACAGTTTCGGCGTGGCGAGGTTCTGAGATGGCGCGCGTCCGCACGCGGTCGATTGGCCGCAGCCTCGTCCTGACCCTCGCCGACGCAACGCGACAGAACGCGCTTTCGGGCGACATGGTCGCCGAGATCGCGCAGGCGCTGGACGCCGCGCCGCACGACCTCGCCGCGCTGGTGGTCGAGGGCGAGGGCGGCGTCTTCAGCGCCGGCGCCGATCTCAAGGCGCTGTCAGCCGCGTTGGCGCAAGCGCCCGGCGCGATGGATCCGCTCGAGGCGCTCAACGCGGCGGGCGGGCGGTTCTTCGCGCGGTTCGCGGCGCTGCCCTTCGTCACCGTCGCGCTGGTTGATGGCGCGGCGGTTGGCGGCGGCATGGGGCTCGCCGCCGCGGCCGATATCGTTATCGCGACGCCGAGGGCCCGCTTCGCGCTGACCGAGACCAGCCTCGGCCTGCCGCCAGCGCAGATCGCGCCCTATCTCGTCGCTCGCCTCGGCGAACGCGTCGCGCGGCGTCTGGCGCTGACCGGGGCGCGGCTCGACGGTCGGGAGGCGGCGGCGGTCGGGCTTGCGGATGTGTATTGCGAGACTGATGGGCGTGCCCAACTCGAAGCCTTGCTGTCATCGATCGAGCGCTGCGCGCCCGGCGCCAATGCGGAGGCCAAGCGGCTGTTGCGCGCCTGCCGGACCGAGCCGCCGGAGGTCTATATCGCCACTGCCGCAAAAAGCTTCGCGGCGGCCGTGCGGGGGCCGGAGGGCAAGGAGGGGCTGGCGGCTTTCCTTGAGAAGCGCGCGCCGGCCTGGGCGAGGAGCGCATCTTGAGCGCGCGGTTCGCTTCGCTGCTGATCGCCAATCGCGGCGAAATCGCCTGTCGCATCATTAGAGCGGCGCGCGCGGAAGGGTTGCGCGCCATCGCCGTTTACAGCGACGCCGATGCGGACGCGCCGCATGTGCGCCTTGCCGATGCGGCTGCGCGCATCGGCCCCGCCGCGCCGGGCCAATCCTATCTTTCCATCGCCGCGATCCTCGCGGCGGCCAAACTCACGGGCGCCGGCGCGATCCATCCCGGCTACGGATTTCTCGCCGAAAACGCCGATTTCGCCGAGGCCGTGGCCCAAGCCGGTCTGGTCTTCGTCGGTCCGTCGTCGGCGGCGATGCGCGCGATGGGCGACAAGAGCGCCGCCAAGGCGAGGATGCAGGCGGCTGACGTGCCCTGCGCGCCCGGCTACCACGGCGACGACCAGAGTTATCAGCGCTTCGCCGACGAGGCGAGCCGGATCGGCTATCCCGTGATGGTGAAGGCGAGCGCGGGGGGCGGCGGGCGCGGCCTTCGCATCGTGAGCAATCATGAGGCGTTGAAGCCCGCGCTGGAGGCCGCTTGCGCGGAGGCGCAAAGCGCGTTCGGCGACGGACGGCTGCTGATCGAGCGCGCGCTGCTGGGAGCGCGTCACGTCGAAGTTCAAGTGTTCGGCGACGAGCAGGGAACGATTGTGCATCTGGGCGAGCGCGATTGCTCGATCCAGCGCCGCCACCAGAAGCTGATCGAGGAGGCGCCCTCGCCGGCCGTTTCGCTCGCACTGCGGCAGGCGATGGGCGAGGCGGCGGTGCGCGCGGCCGCAGCGGTCAACTATGTCGGGGCGGGAACAATCGAGTTCCTGCTCGACGCCCAGGAGAATTTCTATTTCCTGGAGATGAATACGCGCATTCAGGTCGAGCACCCCGTCACGGAAGCGGTGACGGGGCTCGATCTCGTGCGGTTGCAATTGCAGATCGCGCAGGGGCAGGCGTTGCCGTTCGCCCAGTCCGATGTCGCGCTGCGCGGTCACGCCATCGAGGCGCGGCTTTATGCGGAAGGCCCCGATTTCGTGCCCTCGACGGGCCGCCTTTCGGCGTGGCGCGTGAGCGCGGGCGAGGGCATGCGGGTCGACGCTGGCGTCGAGGCGGGTTCGCTCATCACGCCTTTCTACGATTCAATGCTCGCCAAGGTGATCGGCTATGGCGGCGACCGCGAGCAGGCGCGCCGCCGATTGTGCGCGGCGCTGGAGCGCGCCTTCGTCGCCGGCGTCGCCACCAATCGCGATTTCCTGCTCCACGCGCTCAACCATCCCACCTTCGTCGCGAGTCAAGCGACCACTGCCTTTGTCGCTGAGGCGCCGTTCGTCCCAGCGCGGCCGAGCGCATTGGCGATCGCGCTCGCCGCGCTGCTGTTCGTTGCAGGCGACGGCCCACCCGCGCCGACGGCGGGATGGCGGGCGGCGCTTGTTTGTCTGGCGGTCGAAAGCGTCGAGCGCCGCGTTTGGGTGCGTCGGTTGGGGGTTGATTGGATCGTGACGGTCGAGGGCAAGGAGTTGACGCTGCGACTCGTCGAACGCCACGAGGGCGAAATCGGCTTTGTCTGCGAGGGTCAGGTCAGGCGCGCGGCCTATGTCCGCCAGGGCGACGATCTCTGGCTCGACGTCGACGGCGTTTGCCGGCGCTACGCGGATCAAACCTACGCGCCGCCGCGGCTCAAGGACGCCGCCGCGGACGGTTCGGTGCGCTCGCCCGTCAGCGGCACGATCGTCGCGGTCGAGGCCAAGGCGGGCGACGCCGTGCGCCGGGGGCAGGCGCTGGCGACGGTGGAGGCGATGAAGATGCAATATGCGATCCTCGCGCCGATCAATGGCGTAATCGCGCAGGCTCACGCCATCGCCGGCAAACAGACGCAAATCCGCGCGTTGTTGTTTGCGATTCTGGCTGAGGGAGCCTGACATGGGCAAAGCCGTCATCACCTGCGCGCTGACGGGCGTGCTCACCGACCCCGCCGTCTATCCCGCGCCGGTGACGCCCGAGGAGATGGCGCGCGAGGCGCGGCGTGCGGTTGATGCGGGCGCAAGCGTGATCCATGTGCACTTCCGCGATCTGACGCCGGGCAAGGGCCATCTCCCCTCCTGGAAGCCGGAGGTGGCGACCGCTGTGGTCGCCGCGATCCGCGACGCCTGCGCCAACGTGCTCATCAACCAGACGACGGGAATCGTCGGAGCAGATATCTCCGGCCCGCTGGCGTGTCTGCGCGCGGTCAGGCCGGAAATCGCGGCGCTCAACGCCGGTTCGCTCAATTATCTGAAGACCCGCGCCGACGGGAGCTGGGCGTGGCCGCCGATGCTGTTCGACAATCCGGTCGAGAAGGTCGCCGCCTTTCTCTCGGTCATGCGGGAATGCGCTGTTGAGCCGGAATTCGAATGTTTCGACACCGGCATCGTGCGCACCGCCGCGGCGATTGCGCGCAACAACGGCTTTGCGCGCGCGCCAAAATACAATTTCGTCATGGGCGTGGAATCGGGCATGCCGACTGACCCGGCACTGCTGCCAATCCTGCTCCGGTTGATCGTATCCGGCGCACGCTGGAGCGTCACCGCGATCGGTCGCAGGGAAATCTGGCCGCTGCACGCCCGCGCCGCCGAACTCGGCGGCGATCTGCGCACCGGCCTCGAAGACACGATCTATCTGCCCGACGGCTCCCGCGCGGCCTCGAACGGCGAGTTGATCGCCGCGCTGGCGTCCGCCGCGCGCGCCGCCGGGCGCGAAATCGCTTCGCCCGAGGAAGCGCGCGCCGCGCTGCTCGCGCGCATCAAGGAGCCGCAGCCATGACCCTCAGCCCTTTCTACAAGCCTGAACACGATGCGTTCCGCGACTCCCTGCGCAAATTCGTGCGGCGCGAGATCGAACCCTACGCCAACCAATGGGACGAGGCGGGCGAGTTCCCGCGCGAGCTTTACACGAAGGCCGCCGCCGTCGGCTACATGGGCCTCGGCTTTCCCGAACAATATGGCGGGACCGAGGGCGACCGCTTCATGCGCGTCATCGCGATGCAGGAGATTGCGCGCGCGGGCTGCGGCGGGGTCGGCGCGGGTCTGTTCAGCCACACCATCGGCGCGCCGCCGATCCTGCATCGCGGATCGGAGGCGATGAAGGCGCGCGTGCTGCCGCAAATCCTGTCGGGCGAAAAAATCTCGGCGCTCGCCATCACGGAACCCTCCGGCGGCTCCGACGTCGCCAATCTGCGCACCACCGCGCGGCGCGAGGGCGACCATTTCGTCATCAACGGTTCGAAGACTTTCATCACCTCGGGGATGCGCGCGGATTTCATCACGCTGGCCGTGCGCACTGGCGGCCCCGGCGCGAGCGGCGTCAGCCTCGTCTTGATTGAAGGTCAACCGGAGGGCATGCAGCGCACGTCGCTGAAGAAGATGGGTTGGTGGTGCTCGGACACCGCGACGCTCTATTTCGAAAATGTGCGCGTCCCCGTCGAAAGCCTGATCGGCAAGGAGGGCGAGGGCTTTCGCGCCATCATGCTCAATTTCAACGATGAGCGCCTGCACGGCGCGGCGGGCGCGATTTCCGCCGCGCGGGTTTGTCTGGAGGAGGCGATCGCCTACGCCAAGGGGCGCGTCACTTTCGGCAAGCCTATTGTCCAGCATCAGGTCATCCGCCACAAACTGGTGGACATGGCGCAACGGATCGAGGCGAGCCAGGCCATGCTGGAATTGCTGACCTGGCGGCTGGAGCAGGGCGAAAACCCGGTCGCGGAAATCTGCATGTTGAAGAACCAGGCCACCACCACGATGGCCTATTGCGCCTCGGAAGGCGTGCAGATCTTTGGTGGCGCCGGTTTTCTGCGCGGCGTCAAGGTCGAGCGGATCTATCGCGAGGTGAAGGTCAACGCCATCGGCGCCGGTACCGAAGAAATTATGAAAGACCTCGCCAGCCGGCAAATGGGTCTTTGATCGCGGGAGGAACGAATGGCGCCGGATATTGGTCTTGCTAGTTGGTTTCGCGAGCGGGCGTTGCGAACGCCCGAGCGCAAGGCGCTGCATTTCGAGGGCCGCGTCTGGACCTACGACCAGATGCAGCGGGAGATCGAAGACTGCGCCGGCAGGCTCGCCGCGTTGGGAGTAGCCAGAGGCGACCGGGTCGCTTTCCTCGGCCACAACCAGCCGATGTTCTTGTTCGCGATGTTCGCCAGCGCGCGGCTCGGGGCGACCTTCGTGCCGCTCAATTTCCGCCTCACCGGGCCGGAGCTTGGCTTCATGATCGGGGATTGCGCGGCCTGCGCGCTGATCGTCGATGAAACGCATCGCCCCGTCATCACGCCCCAGCTAGCGGGTCTGCCTTCGCTCAAGTCAGTTCTTCCCGCCGAGCAGCCATCGCAATGGAACGAAGGGGCTGCGTCAGCGACGACCCAAGTTCTCGCGCGCGAGGACGATGTCGCTCTCATCATGTACACCTCGGGCACCACGGGTCAGCCCAAGGGCGCGATGCTGACCCATGGCAATATCTGGTGGAACAACACTTCGGCCATGCACACGCTCGACGTGCTGACCGACGATGTCACGATCGTGGCGGCGCCGATTTTCCACATCGGCGGCCTCAACGTCACCACATTGGCGGCCTTGCAGAAGGGCGCGCTGGTTGTTCTGCACCGCACGTTCGACCCCGGCCGCGCGCTCGCTGACATCGCCGCCCATCGCGCCACCAGCATGTTCGGCGTGCCCGCGATGTTCCTGTTCATGGCCCACAACCCGGCTTTCGCGCAGACGGACCTGTCGTCGCTTCGCCTGTTGATCGTCGGCGGCGCGCCTTGTCCGCTACCGGTTCTCAAGACCTATCTGGCGCGCGACGTGTCAATACAGCAAGGATACGGTCTGACGGAAACCTCGCCGATGGTGAGTTTCCTCGCGCCCGAATATGCTTTGACGAAGGTCGGTTCCTCCGGCCGCACGCCGATGTTCGTGGAGGTCCAGATCGTCGGCTCCGACGGCGGGCCCATCGCGACGCCCGGCGCGCAAGGTGAGATTCTCGTGCGCGGGCCGAACGTGTTCAAGGGCTATTGGGGTCTGCCCGACGCGACGGCGAAGGCGATAGACGCGGAAGGCTGGTTCCACACCGGCGACGCCGGGTTCTTCGACGAGGAGGGGTTTCTCACCATCAGCGACCGCATCAAGGAT
>JANYIH010000189.1 GCA_025358745.1 Hyphomicrobiales bacterium
ATACCGACCTGTCCCTGTTCAGCGCCGATCCGGCGCTCGGGCGCGATGCGGCGCAGCTCTTCAACTACATCACCGGCTACGCCGAGCCGGATGCGCTCGAACAGATGGCGATCTCGCCGATCAGCCTGAAAAAGCGCTTGCTCGATCATATCGAGGAGGAGATCGGCTTTGCGGGCGAGGGCAAGCCGGCGGCGATCTGGGCCAAATGCAACGCGCTGGTCGATCCCGAAATCATCGACGCCTTCTATCGTGCGAGCCAGGCCGGGGTGCAAATCGAACTCGTCGTGCGCGGCATGTGCTGCCTGCGGCCCGGCGTTCCCGGCCTATCCGACAATATCCGCGCCAAATCGATCGTCGGGCGCTTTCTCGAACACGCCCGCATCTACGCCTTCGGCGCGGGCTTCGGTCTGCCGCATCCGCAAGCCAGGGTCTATATCTCCTCGGCCGATCTGATGCCGCGCAATCTCGACCGCCGCGTCGAGGCGCTTGCGCCGCTTCGTAACCCAACCGTGCACGAACAGGTTCTGGTGCAAATCCTCGAAGGCAATCTGAAGGACAACCAGCAAAGCTACCGGCTGTTGCCGGACGGATCGAGCGAGCGCATCGTCCCCGGCCCGGACGAGCCGCCGTTCGACGCGCACAAGTTCTTTCTGACCCACCCGAGCCTGTCGGGGCGCGGGCAGGGCCCGGTCGAGCCGACCGTGCGCGAGCGCCGCCGCGCGGCGCGGCGCTAGGGTCGCGCGCCCGCATGTCCATCGCCGTCGTCGATATCGGCTCCAATTCGGTGCGGCTCGTGGTTTACGAGGCGCTGAGCCGGGCGCCGGCTGTCGTCTTCAACGAGAAGGCGTCAAGCGGCCTTGGCCGCGGCGTCGCCACCACCGGTCTGCTGCCCGCCGAGGGGGTCGAGAGCGCGCTCGCCGCTTTGTCGCGCTATCGCGTGCTGTGCCAGGTCATGCGGGTGCAGGACGTGTTGGGCGTCGCCACGGCGGCGGCGCGCGACGCGGGCAACGGCGAGGAATTTCTGGCCCGCGCGGAGGCTGCGCTCGGGGCGCCGATCAAACTGCTTTACGGCGCAGAGGAAGCGCGCCTGGCGGCGTTGGGGGTCGTGGCCGGCGTGCATCGCGCCGAGGGGCTGGTCGGCGATCTGGGCGGCGGATCGCTCGAATTGACCGAGATCGTCGGCGGCGCGCCGGTCGGCGGCGAGACGCTGACGCTAGGCGTGTTGTCGCTCGCCGATCTCTCCGAGCGCAACCCACGCAAGGCGGCGCGCCTCGCGCGCGAGGCGCTGGTGCGCGTCGAGGCGCTGCCGCGTCTGGCGGGTCGCGATTTCTACGCCGTCGGCGGCACATGGCGCGCGCTGGCGCGACTATGCATGCGCATACGCGACTATCCGTTGGAGGTGATGCACAATTACGTGCTGCCAGCGTTCGACGGACTGGAATTTGCGCAAGTGATCGAGCGCGCCGAGGTCGAGCAGCCCGAACTCGTCAAGAGCATCGCGGCGTCGCGGCGCGCTTCGCTCGCCTATGGCGCAGCGGTGCTGGACGAAATCGTCCGGCTGGGCTCGCCGCGCCGGATCGTGCATTCGGCGCTGGGGGTGCGCGAGGGGTTGGTATACGATCGGCTGACGCCCGAGCGGCGCGCCGACGACCCGTTGCTGGTCGCCGCCGCCGAACTCAACCGCGCCCATGCCCGCGACCCCGCGCATGGCGAAGAACTGTTCGCCTGGATCTCGGGCTTTCTGGCGACGGCGCCGCTAGAGGAGAGCGGCGACGAAAAGCGATTGCGCAACGCGGCGTGCCTTCTGTCGGACATCGCCTGGCGCGCGCATCCCGATCACCGCGCCGAGACCGCGTTTTCAACCGTCGTCAATTCCGGCCTGGTGGGCCTCGATCACGTCGAGCGGGTGACGCTGGCGCTCTCGGCGTCCTGCCGCCATGTGGCGAGCCCGGACGAAATCGCCCATCCCGCTTTGTCGTTGCTGCCGCCGCGCAACTGGGAACGCGCCCGCGCGCTCGGCGCGGCGATGCGGGTCGCCTATATTCTGTCGGCCGGACAGAGCGGGGTGCTCGCGCGCGCGCCAATGCGGGTCGAAGGCGGCCGCGTCGTCGTCGGCCTGCCGGGCGACCTCGCCCCCTTGCGCAACGAGCGGCTGATGAACCGGTTGCGGCCGTTGGCGCGTCTATTCGGCGGCGATCCGGAAATTCGCCTCGCAAGTTGAATGCGGCAATAAAGGGGAACGTTCTTTTTACGCCTGTGAGTTACGTAATCGTAGGCGCCTTGCGCGCGCTGCCGATGGACCCTCTCATGAAGATCGAAGACGTCGTCGAAACCTCGGCAACTTCTCCGGAGCGGCGCAGCCGCCGCGTACTCGGCAATCTCGTCTCGCTCAACGGCATGCACGGGGTTATTGCGTGCAATATGAACGGTTTGGAGGCCAGCGAATATTGGTCGGTCGGCAATCTGATCTCGGTCGTCCACGACGGCGCCCGTCTGGTGGGCCAGGTCTGCGACATGACCACCACCGATCAGCGCTGGCATCCCGAGGACGCCAACACCGCGCTGGTCAAGATCGAACTCAGCGGCGAGATCGTCGACGAGGCGCCGGGCAAGCCGGTGTTTCGACGCGGCATTCGCACGTTTCCGACCTTGGGCGCGATCGCTCACCGCATCCGCGCCGGCGATCTGCGCGCCATTTTCGCGGCGCAGAACGCGAATGTCGTCGAAGTCGGCACGTTGACGCAGAACGCCACCATCGCCGCCACCGTCAGCGTCGAAGAATTGACGCGGCGACATTTCGCGATCGTCGGCTCGACCGGCGTCGGCAAGACGACCTCGGTGTCGATGCTCGTCAAACTTTGCGTGCGCGAATTGCCCAAACTGCGGATGATCATCGTCGATCCGCACAACGAATATTCCGCCCATTTCCGCAATCAGGCGTTTCTGCTCGACGCCGAGTCGCTGGAATTGCCGTATTGGATGTTCCGCTTCGAGGAGATGGTGGACGTCGTCTATGGCGGGCGCAAGCCAAACCCTGACGAGGCCGACGCGCTCTATGAGGTGATCCGCACCGCCAAACAGCGATTCGCGGTGGGCGGTCGCACCGTCGACAGTTCGATCCGTCGCAATCAGCCGCAGGAGGCGAGCTGGGTCAGCGCCGACACGCCGGTGCCTTACCGCATTTCCGACGCGTTGCAGATTCTCGACGACTGGGCCGGCAAGCTCGATCCGCGTTACGCGCGCGCCGATCTGCGCACGCTGAAAAACCGAATCGACGCGTTGAGCCATGACCCGCGCTACCGCTTCATGTTCGGCAAGGTGATGGTCGAAGACAACATGGCCAAGGTGATCGGCTCGATGTTCCGACTGCCGATGGAGCGCCTGCCGGTCACCATCATTCAGGTCGCGGGCCTGCCTAACGAGGTCGTCAACGCGGTCGTCTCGGTCATCGCCAGGCTGTCGTTCGAGGTCGCCAGTTCCTGCCACGGCGAAGTGCAGGTGGCGCTGCTGTGCGAGGAATCGCACCGCTATATCCCGGCCAACCAATCTCTCGGCTTTGAACCGACCCGCCGCGCCATTGGCCGCATCGCCAAGGAAGGCCGTAAATACGGCGCCTCGCTGTGCATCGTCACGCAGCGGCCGAGCGAACTCGACTCCACGGTGCTGTCGCAGTGCTCGACCATGTTCGCGATGCGGCTCTCCAGCGAGCGCGACAAAGACATCATGGCGGAAGCCGCCGGCGCCTCCTCGCAGGGCACGCTGAACTTCCTGTCATCGCTCGCCGACCGCGAGGCGATCGCCTTCGGCGAGGCGATCCCGACGCCGATGCGTTTGAAATTCGCCGATTATCGCACTTTCACGGAAGCCGCGAACGCTCACGCGCCCAGGATCGACGAGCCGGTCGAGCGCGCGCGCGAAATGCTGCGCCATTTGGTCTCGCGCATGCGGGGAGAATACAGCCAGGCCGAGGCGCCGACGCCGCAGCCGTTGCGCGTAGCCGCCGGGGCTTAAGCGCGCCCGCGGGCTAAAATCCCCCAGAGGACGATTGCATTCCGCGCCTGTCGGCCCGATATAGGGCCGGCTTGCGCAGGCCTCAAAAGCTTGCCGCAGGACGATCTGACCCCCACCGACGGTCCTTGAAACCGTCAAGGCGAGGAGATGTCATCATGGCGGCAGTCCAGGAGACGGTCGATCGCGTACGCGCTATCGACGTGGACGCCTATAAATACGGGTTCGTGACCGACATCGAGTCGGACAAGGCGCCCAAGGGTCTCGACGAGAGCACCGTTCGGTTCATCTCCGCCAAGAAGGGCGAGCCGGAATGGCTGCTGGTCTGGCGGCTGGAGGCGTTCCGTCGCTGGGGCACGATGACCGAGCCGACATGGGCGCGGGTCGAATATCCCAAAATAAACTATCAGGATTTGTATTATTATTCGGCGCCCAAGCCGAGGGCGCTGCTGAAGTCGCTCGACGAGGTCGATCCGGAGTTGCTCAGGACCTACGCCAAGCTCGGCATTCCGCTGGTCGAGCAGGAAATCCTTGCCGGCGTCGAGCGGCCCAGGGTCGCGGTCGACGCCGTGTTCGACAGCGTCTCGGTCGCCACCACCTTTAAGGCCGAGCTCGCCAAAGCGGGCGTGATTTTCTGCTCGTTCTCGGAAGCGGTGAAGAACCACCCCGATCTCGTGCGCAAATACCTCGGCTCCGTCGTGCCGCCGACCGACAATTTCTACGCCACGCTGAATTCGGCCGTGTTCTCCGATGGCTCGTTCGTCTATGTGCCGCCGGGCGTGCGCTGCCCGATGGAGCTTTCGACTTACTTTCGCATCAACGAGGCCAACACCGGCCAGTTCGAGCGCACGCTGATCATCGCCGACAAGGGGGCCTATGTCAGCTATCTCGAAGGCTGTACGGCGCCCAAGCGCGACGAGAACCAGCTTCACGCGGCGGTGGTCGAACTGATCGCGCTCGACGACGCCGAGATCAAATATTCGACGGTGCAGAACTGGTATCCCGGCGATTCGCAAGGCAAGGGCGGCGTCTACAACTTCGTCACCAAGCGCGGCGATTGCCGCGGCGCGCGCTCGAAGATCTCCTGGACCCAGGTCGAGACCGGCTCGGCGATCACGTGGAAATACCCGAGTTGCATCCTGCGCGGCGAATCCTCGCGCGGCGAGTTCTATTCGATCGCCATCTCCAACGGCTATCAGCAGGTCGACAGCGGCACCAAGATGATCCATCTCGGCCGCAACACGACGAGCCGCATCATCTCCAAAGGGATCGCGGCAGGCCGCTCGCAAAACACGTACCGGGGGCAGGTCTCGGCCCACGCCAAGGCGACGGGCGCGCGCAATTTCACCAACTGCGACTCGTTGCTGATCGGCGACCAGTGCGGCGCCCACACCGTGCCCTATATCGAGGCCAAGAATTCCTCGACCCAGTTCGAGCACGAGGCGACCACCTCGAAAATTTCCGAGGACCAGTTGTTCTACTGCCTGCAACGCGGGCTTTCGGGCGAAGAAGCGACGGCGCTGATCGTCAACGGCTTCGTGCGCGACGTGTTGCAGCAATTGCCCATGGAGTTTGCGGTCGAGGCGCAGAAGCTGATCGCGATCTCGCTTGAGGGGAGCGTGGGATGAGCATCCATTGGTTCATGCCGAAAGTATTCGGTTACGGCGCGACACCTTCGACTTGGGAGGGCTGGGCGCTGACCGCGCTTTATGTCGGCGTGGTCGG
>JANYIH010000191.1 GCA_025358745.1 Hyphomicrobiales bacterium
GGCCAACTCACACGGCTTGCGCCGCGCCCTCCCTACCCCCTCGATAGCGAAAACCGCGTGCGCGGTCGAGGGGTTAGCGCTTTTTACACAGCGGATTTATGCGGCTCCGGCAACGCAAGGGAGGGGCGCGGGGGGTCGATAGAGAATATTAAGTGATGTTTACAGGCGACAAACGCCTTCGATTCGGCGGGGAAACGTGCATATGTCGTTTGCATGAACATCGCTCTGCGCTCAACCTACCATCACGGCAATCTCGGCCCCGCCCTGATTGCGGCGGCCCGTCAATTGCTTGACGCCAGCGGTCCCGGCGCCGTCAGCTTGCGCGAAGCGGCGCGGCGGGTCGGCGTCTCCGCCACCGCGACCTATCGCCACTTTAACGACAAGGACCACCTGCTCGCGGCGGTTGCCGCCGAAGGCTACCGCGAATTCGCCGCGCGTCTGCGCGCCGCCGAGGCGGGGGAAGATGGATTTTCCGGCATCGGCGCCGCCTATATCGAGTTTGCGCTGGAACACCCCGGCCTTTTCCGCCTGATGTTCGGGCCGCTGCTGCGCGAACGGGAGCATTATCCCGATCTCGGCGCGGCGGCCGACAGCGCGTTCGAAGCGCTGTTGCTCGGGGCGCAGCGTTTTGTCAGCGGACGCCATGACGACGCCGAATCGGTCGCCTACGCGGCCTGGTCATTCGCGCACGGCCTGGCGCGGCTGGTGCTCGACGATGTGATTCCGCGCGAACGTGCGATGAAAGTGTGCAGCGCATTCCTGTTCGGGCGCAACGCGACCTAGACGAAGTCCGCCCCGGGGGCTTCGACGGGCCGCCGGGCGAACGTCCGGTCGCCACCGCGTGAGTTATGCGCGCAAGTTCCCCGCTTTGGCCGAAACTTCGAGCTTCTTGACCGACGATCCCAATGCGTCGATCACGCGTGCGACGATCGCCGCGGCGTCGAGCCCGGCCTGGGCGTAGAGCTTCTCCGGCTTATCGTGATCCTGATAGCGGTCGGGCAGCGTCAGCGTGCGAACCTTCAGGCCCTTGTCGAGCCGTCCGCTCTCCGCCAGCAGCGTCAGCACATGCGCGCCGAAGCCTCCGACGGCGCCCTCTTCCAGCGTCAGCAACACTTCATGCGTTTCGGCGAGCTTGAGGATGAGGGCGCGGTCGAGCGGCTTGGCGAACCGCGCGTCGGCGACCGTGGTCGAGAGCCCGCGCGCTTCGAGATCCTCGGCCGCTTTCTGCGCTTCGGCGAGCCGCGTGCCGAGCGACAGCAGGGCGATGCGCGAGCCCTGTTTCACCACGCGGCCCTTGCCGATTTCCAGCGCCACGCCATGCTCGGGCAGTTCGACGCCGACGCCTTCGCCGCGGGGATAGCGCAGCGCGATCGGGCCGGAATCGTGAGCGGCGCAGGTCGCAACCATGTGCTTGAGTTCGGCCTCGTCCGCCGCCGCCATCACCACCATATTGGGCAGACAGGCGAGATAGGCGATGTCGAACGCCCCGGCATGGGTCGCGCCGTCGGCGCCGACGAGGCCGGCGCGGTCGATGGCGAAACGCACGGGCAGATTCTGCAAGGCGACGTCATGCACGAGCTGGTCGTAGCCCCGTTGCAGGAAGGTTGAATAGATCGTGCAGAACGGCTTGTACCCCTCCGTCGCCATGCCGGCGGCGAAGGTCACCGCGTGCTGCTCGGCGATGCCGACATCGAAGGTCCGGTCGGGATAGGCCTTGCCGAACGTGTCGAGGCCGGTGCCAGAGGGCATCGCGGCGGTGATCGCCACGATCTTGGGGTCGCGCGAGGCCTCGTCCACCAGCGCGTCGGCGAACACCTTGGTGTATTGCGGCGCATTGGCCTTGGGCTTGTCCTGCTTGCCCGTAATGACGTCGAACGCGTTGACGCCGTGGTACTTGTCGTTGGCGGCCTCGGCCGGGCCGTAGCCCTTGCCCTTTCTCGTCACGACATGGACGAGAACCGGGCCCTTCTGCTCCTTCACGTTCTTCAAAATCGGCAGCAGATGGTCGAGGTTGTGGCCATCGATCGGGCCGACATAATAGAACCCCAGTTCCTCGAACAGGGTGCCGCCGCCGACGACGATGCCGCGACCGTATTCCTCGGCCTGCTTGGCGCCTTTGTACATGAAATGGGGCAGGTGCTTGGCCAGTTGCTTGGCGTGATCGCGCAACGTCAACCCGGTGCGGCTGGAGGCGAGCCGGGCGAGATAGGCTGAGAGCGCGCCGACCGGGGGGGCGATCGACATATCGTTGTCGTTGAGAATGACGATCAGCCGCGTTTCCCGCGCGCCGGCGTTGTTCATCGCCTCATAGGCCATGCCGGCCGACATCGCGCCGTCGCCGATCACCGAGATTACGTTGTTGGTCCGGCCATCGAGATCGCGCGCCACCGCCATGCCGAGGCCCGCCGAGATCGAGGTCGAGGAATGGGCGGCGCCGAACGGATC
>JANYIH010000225.1 GCA_025358745.1 Hyphomicrobiales bacterium
TTGCTGATCCGCGGGGAGCAAACGTTGAGGCCGTCACCGGCCCCGGTGGCCGGATTCAAATCGGAATGGTGGCCGGGATCAAATCGGAACGGTGGCCGACTTCAAATCGGAATCCCCGGCCGGATTGCGTCGGAATTCGCACTTCGGGGAGCGCGGAGAACTCGCCGGGTCGGGCGAAGAGCCGATCGGTATCGCTCGCCGCCCGCTCGGGTTCTCGGCTCTGCGCGAGATAGAGCTCCTCGATGTTGCGCGGATAGAGCGGCGAAACGCCATTGATGCGGCCGCCGCTATCCCGCCGCGCGCGTGAGCAAATGAGTTCAATGGCCGTCATCGCCTCGATCGTCTCGAAGTCACGCGTGTCGGCCTGATGGACCGGCAAGGGATCGAGTCGGGAAGAGGGAACGATATGATGGGGCAGTAGAGGGTCTTCGCTGGCCCGGCGAGGCCAGGACCTCGAGGTCAAGCCCACGAGCCAAGTGTAAGGCCTGGGAACCGCAACAATGGCGGCCGCAGGGCCCCAGACCAAGGAGACGGTCGGCTCGAGGCCGTCATCAACTCGTAGGCCCGCCAAGGTGACGTCCAGGGCTTCGGCGGGGGCATCGGTTAGCGCCTTGCGCCAAATCGCCAGGGCTTTTCCTTGCAGCAATCGCTCACCGACCTCGGCGGCCTTGGCCAAGCCAAGGCCGGCGGCGTCGATGATATCGAGAAGGCGCGGCCTTGGGTCGGCGCCGCCTGGGAAATCTTCAGGATTGAGCGCGGCGATTTCCCGCTTCCAGCGCTCGGCGTCCAAGAGCGGCGCGTCTTCTGGCAGTTTGCGCCACCATTGGCTCGGCAGTTCCGAAAATTTGGTGGTTTGCGAGCGCAGGAGCCCGACAACGCGTTTGACGCGCGGCTGCGAGAAACCGCGCAATAGAACCTCGGCCAGGGCCGCCGCGAGTTGTCCTTCGGGGCTATCAAGCGTGGCGCGACCGTGAACGAAGTGGACCGGGATATTGGCGGTCTCCGCAAGAGCGAGGACGTGATCATCCCAACCGGCCGGAGACGCCGTCGCGATGGCGATATCTTGAGCGCCGATCCCGTTGGCGAGGAGACCGCGCGCCCAGCGAACGGCCTCCAATATCTCATGCCGTGGACTTGAGCAGGAGATGGAACGGCGCAAAGGCTGCTCAGGGGGCCTCTCTTCCGTCGTGACGCCCTGTGAAGCCAGCCATGACGGCACGCGTCGCGCCTCGGCGACCCAAGTGACCTCGGTCTCGGTGACGAGCGCAGCCAGTAGGGGACGCCAGACCGGAGACATCTCCGTTCGACCGTGAATCTCGATCGACCCGAAGATGACCCTGGCGTAACCCTTTCGCTGAAGCGCTCGCGTGACGAGATCGTTGGGCCTCAGCTCGTTCTTGGGCAATCGCGCCAACACCTCTCGTTCCAGAAGAGCAAGCGCTTCCAACCGAATCTGAGCCGACGGGTCGCTGGCGGACCTCGATTCGTCGTCTAGACTGATACCAACCCGCGAAAAGTCTGACTCGTTTGTGACTGGCGAAGCGACGTTCGGCGTGATTCAAGCTGGCGAACGGAAGGGGTTCGCCATGAGAGGGATTTCGCTTCGGTCGGATTTCGACGCGGTGATGGTGCGCGCTGCGGCGCGGGCGTCGAAGAACGGGGCGCAGACGCGGCGTCTCCTGGCTTTGGCGGCCATCTATGATGGGGCCGCCCGCTCGGAAGCCGCCAAGATCGCCGGCGTGACGCTGCAAATCGTTCGCGATTGGGTGGTCAGGTTCAACGCCGAGGGGCCGGACGGTCTGATCGACAGGACCTCGCCGGGCCGAACGCCGATCCTCAACGACGCGCAAAGGGCGGGGCTGGCGGCAGCGGTGGAGAGCGGTCCTATTCCTGCGGTGCATGACGTTGTGCGCTGGCGGATCGTCGACCTCTGTCAATGGGCGCACTTGGAGTTCGGCGTTTCGCTTTCCGAACAGACGATGAGTCGCATGCTGCGCGCGATGAATTACCGCAAGCTCACCGCGCGCCCGCGCCATCACGCGCAGGCCGAAGGCGCCATAGAGGATTTTAAAAAAACTTCCCCGCACGCCTGGAGGCAATCGGCGAAGAGCAGGGCGTCGAGGTTGGCGACATAGAGGTCTGGTTCGGCGACGAAGCCCGCGTCGGCCAGAAGAACAAGATCACACGCAGATGGGCCAAGCGCGGCTCGCGGCCTTGCGCGCCGAAGGACCAGCGCACGGCGTCGGCCTACATCTTCGGCGCGATCTGCCCGAAAGAGGGCAAGGGCGCCGGGCTCGTCTTGCCGCGCTGCGACACGCAGGCGATGAACCTGCACCTGGCCGAAATCTCCAAGCACGTCGCGCCCGGCGCGCACGCGGCCCTGCTCGTTGATCAAGCCGGCTGGCATCTCGCCGGCGCTCTCACAATCCCGAAGAACATCACCATTGTGCCGCTGCCGGCCAAATGCCCTGAACTCAACCCACAGGAGAACGTCTGGCAGTTCATGCGAGATAACTGGCTTTCGAACCGCGTCTTCAAATCCTATGAAGACGTCCTCGATCACTGCTGCTACGCGTGGAACACCCTCATCAACCGACCCTGGCGCATCATCTCCCTTGGCATGCGCGATTGGGCGCATAGGTTCTAATCAATGAGGAATGGTATGAAGCCTCCGGCAAACCCGGGGCGGTTCATTCGGCGGTTGCGTAGGCCCAGGGGAGCAGCTCGTCGATTGCGCGGTTGAGATGTCCATTGACGATCTTGGTCAGCACGTGGGTGAGGTAGGCGTAGGGCTCGACGCCGCTGAGTTTGCAGTTCTCAATCAGCGTGGCGATGACGGCCCAGTTGTCTCCCCCGCCGTCAGAACCAGCGAAGAGCGCATTTTTACGATTGAGAGCAAGCGGCCGGATTGAACGCTCGACGGTGTTGGAGTCGATCTCGATCCGGCCGTCGTCAAGGAAACGGCAAAGTCCTTCCCAACGGGCGAGCGCGTAGCGGATCGCCTCGGCGAGCTTGCTCTTCTTGCTGATGAGCGCCAGCTTGGCGCGCAGCCAGGGTTCGAGTTCGGCGACGATGGGACGCGATCGTTCCTGACGAACGGCGCGGCGCTCCTCGGGGGAACGCCCGCGAATGTCCTTTTCAATCCCATAGAGCTGCGCGATGCGTTGCAGCGCTTCGTGGGCGATCGGCGAAGCTTCGGCGACGGCGCGGTCATAGAAGCGGCGGCGCACATGCGACCAGCAGAAGGCGAGGCTGACGTCGCCCTTCTGGGCCAGCGCACGATAACCGGCGTAGCCGTCGACCTGGAGGATCCCTTTGAAGCCGGCGAGATGCGCGATCGGCTGCGACGCCGTCCGGTCGGGCGCATACACGTAGGCGACCGCAGGAGGCGCCGTTCCACCCCAGGGACGATCGTCTCTCGCGTAGGCCCAAAGCTGCCCGGTCTTCGTCCGCCCTCGGCCCGGATCGAGCACCGGCGCCGTCGTCTCGTCGGCGAACAGTTTCGTCGAAGACCGAAGATGGGTGAGGATGCGCTCGCGGATCGGCCGCAGATGGAACGCCGCCCGACCGACCCAGTCGGCGAGCGTCGACCGGTCGAGATGAAGGCCCTGCCGCTCGTAGATCTGCGCCTGACGATAGAGCGGCAGGTGATCGGCATACTTGGAGACCAGCACGTGGGCGACCAACGCCTCAGTCGGCAAGCCGCCCTCGATCAGTCGCGCCGGGGCGGGAGCCTGGACGACCACATCCTCGCAGGCGCGGCAGGCGTACTTGGGCCGCCGCACGACCAGCACACGGAACTGCGCGGGAACGATGTCGAGCTTTTTGCTGACCTCTTCACCGATGCGATGCAATTGGCCGCCGCAGCACGGGCAGGCCTTGTTCTCGACATCGACGGTCGTCTCGATCTCCGGCAGATGCGAAGGCAGGGCGCCGCGATTGTTGCGACGCTTGCGCTTGGCCTCTTCGCGCATGGGCGGCGACTTGGCCTCAGCCTCGGCCGCCGCCTCCGCTTCGTTCTGTTCTGCGTCTTCCAGAGCCAGCAGCAGTTGGTCGGCCGGCAGCGTCTCGGCGCGGCTACCGAAGCGGTGGCGTTGCATGTCCTTAATGATCTGAACCAACCGTTCCGACCGGATGCGCTCGGCGATCAGCATCGCCTTGAGCGTCTCGGGGTCGTCAGGAAGCGTCTCGGCGACCGGCGTCATACTTGCGATGAGACCATAAAATCCGCTTGTTTGCGAGGATTATTGTCGTCCTTTCGCCGTCCTGATTCAATTCGTCGCAGGTCAACCGGGCAGCAACGGCGCCTGAACATCTTTGGCCGGGCGCACGCGCTTCCAATCAAGACCTTCAAGCAGCGCGGAAAGCTGCGCCGAGGTCAAACGCATCACGCCGTCCTCGATCCTGGGCCAGCAAAACGCGTTTTCTTCAAGCCGCTTCGTCAGCAAACAAACTCCGGTCCCATCCCAGAATAAAAGCTTCAGCCTGTCGGCCCGCTTGGCTCTGAAAACATAAATGGCGCCGTCGAACGGATCGGCTCGCATGATCTCGCGCACCAGCGCCGCCAGACCATCCGAGCCTTTGCGGAAGTCCACGGGTTTTGTCGCCACCATGACGCGCAACG
The DNA here is from genome assembly GCA_025358745.1 of Hyphomicrobiales bacterium. Classification (GTDB taxonomy): domain Bacteria; phylum Pseudomonadota; class Alphaproteobacteria; order Rhizobiales; family Beijerinckiaceae; genus Roseiarcus. The sequence continues at coordinate 4,625 of JANYIH010000225.1, forward strand.
CGCCTGTCGGGCCAATCATTTGACGGCCTTCAGCGCGCCGATGATCGCGCTCACCATCGTCGGCTCCGCGCCGCGCCAGATGAAGACGCTCGTCCCCGCGACATCCAGTTCGATCGAATGCGGGCGCGGCGGCAGGCTTGGCGGCTCCGACAGACCGCCGCCCATCGCCTCCGCTTCGACCACGACCGGAACGAAGCCTTCTGCGAGCGCGCCTTCTTGCGCCCTGCGCCGCGCCTCTCGGCGCCAGGTGAACAATTGCTGCGGCGTCGCCCCGTGCTGCCGAGCCACGACAGACACCACAGCGCCCGGATCCAAGGACGCCTCGACGGCTCGCGCCTTCTCATCATCGGACCAGCGTCGACCCCTGCCGCCCGTGATCACCTCAATCCGGCGCGCCTCCGCCGGATTTGGCTCAAGCATAAGGTCAAGTCTAGACATAAGCCGATCCCCAAAACCGGGATCAGACTCGCCCATCACGCCCCACGGAAAAAGGTGGGCTCAAAACACCGCTTACCTTCGATCGCCGCGAGCCGCGCCTCGGTCTCGTTGAGCGACTTTATGACCGCCGGAACGTGTCAACGACTTTGATACAGCCGGGTTTGGAATTTAAGCTCTGCTTTTTTGCCCCTGCCGGACTGAAGGCTGAACCATGCCGGTGCGTGGGTCCGGGCGGCGTCACGTAACGAAATGCAGCGGAAGCGGCGCAAAGGCGTAGAGCAAAGGGCTACCGAGACTGTCGTTCATAATCACGTGGCCGGGACGGAGGAAGGCGCGAGACAGTTCAATAATTTCAATCTGACCGGGGATGGCGTTCAGGCGGCGTGTTTGGGCGTTGGCGGGTTGATCCAGGCGGCGGTTGGTTTATCCGGCGGTGTTGGCGTTTTGTTGACGAACCGTCCGGGTTTCTCATGGAAAGCGCGGTCAAGGGTGGCCTGGCGCGCGGCGTGAACGGCGTCAGCCTGACCGTAATGCACCTGGTCCGGGGTCATGAGGCCGATCCCGGCGTGGTGATGGTCCTGGTTGTACCAGTCGAAGAATTCACGGCAAAAGCTTCTGGCGTCCTCGATACAGCCGAAGCGTTGGGGGAAGCGAGGCTGGTATTTCAGGGTTTTGAAGGCGCTCTCGGAGAAAGGGTTGTCGTTGGAGGTGTGCGGACGGTTGTGAGAGCGGGTGACGCCCAGATCGGCCAGCAGGAACGCGGTGGCCCTGGCTTTCATCGGCCCGCCGCGATCGGCATGGAGCGTAAGCTGCCCGGGCGGCACGTTGTGTTTCGCGATCGCATCGTCGAACAGCGGTTTGAACAACGTGGCGCTTTCCGCGTCCGCGACACACCAGCCCACGACGCGGCGGCTGAAGATGTCGAGGATGACATAAAGATAAAAGTAGCTCCACTTCATTGGCCCCATCAGTTTGGTGATGTCCCAGGACCAGACCTGGTTGGGCTTTTCGGCCAGAAGTTCCGGTTTCTGATAAACCGGATGGCGTAACTGCTGACGGCGTTCACGAACCTCACCATTGCGATCGAGGATGCGATACATCGTGCGGATCGAACAGCGATAAACATCTTCATCAAGCAGGGTGGCATAGATCTCGGCTGGCGCCTGGTCAGCGAAGCGCGGGGCGTGCAACAGATCCAGCACCACCTGTTCTTGGTGAACGGTCAGCGCCCTCGCGGGCCGTGGTCTTGAGCAAGCGACCGCTGGCGGCGCGGTCAGGCGCTCTCGCCCGCGATGCACCGTGGCGCGCGAAACCCCGAGGGCCCCGCAGACCGCCGCGGTCATTCCGCCGCCCGGGGCGAGCGCCACGACAGCCTGGGTCAAGGCACGCCGCCGTTCGGCGTCATCGGAATGCCCAGCAGGTCCGCAAGTTTTTTTTGGACCGCGATGATCGCCTCGGCCCGGGCGAGAGACCGCGTGAGATCGGCGACGTTTTTTTGCAACACGGCCACTTCCGCCACCAGCGGGTTGGGTTCGGTGGTTTTCGGGCCGCGTTTGGCGGGGCTCAACGCACCCAGGGCGCCAGCGTCGCGTTGACGGCGCCAATCGCAAAGGGTTGAGGAATAGACGCCTTCGCGGCGAAGGGTCGCGCCAATCCCTCCGGTCTCGGCAGCGCGATCAGTGGCCGCGAGGATGCGGAGCTTGTCCCGCGCGGTAAACGTCCGCCGGCGCGGGCGGTCCGACAATTCGGGAGACGCCGAGATGGGTGCCGCAACGACCGTCGGCCTACGGCCTCCGTCTGAGGCGGCACCCGCCTCGGCGTCGATCTGTTTGTGGAGCACGGGCATGAGCGAGGCGATCCTTCCGCGTCCTCAGGGTCTAAACTCCCGGGGGGTGGATGTCTCATTGTTGTTGGCACGGAGGGCGCCCCGAACGACGGCGCGTAGTCGGGGGTCTCCATGCGATTGAGAATGGCGGGCAAGCCTTCCATGGCTCGCCGCATCACGCTCACTTCGGCTTGTAGATCGGCGAAAGCCTGCGCGGCGCCGCCGTCGTCGTCGTCGTTCTCGTGATCCTCATCCGCCATTCCGCTGCATTACCCTTACATCGATTGCTCATGGCCTTGTTCGCGCTGACCTTGCGTGACGCGCTGTTCGAGCGCCTGGCCAAGATCCTTTTCGCGCAACGCGCGCCCCAGGCTGGAACGATTGCGCCGCTGGTAGGCGGGAATGGTCGCGTTGCGCCACTCGCTCGTCTTGCCATCGGGGGTCGCCAGCCGGGCCCGCGGCACGCGAACCGTCGTGGCGCCGAACG
>JANYIH010000226.1 GCA_025358745.1 Hyphomicrobiales bacterium
AATTTTGCGAAGATGCTGCATCATCGCAAGATCGTCCTTCATGACATAAAGAAATGGGACGTCAATATCGTAGACGAAGAGTACGAAATTGACGAATACGATCGTGACGATACAATTTATCTGATGTCGTTCGATCATCGCGGCGAACTCGTGGGCTCGATGCGGCTCATCAGTACTGCAATGCCGCACATGACGTCGGGTCCGTTCAAGAAAATGTTTCCTGACGTTCAATTTTCTTCGCCCAACATCTGGGAGGCGACGCGTTTTGTCGTCATGGGGGACCACAGCGTCCAACCCAACGGCATGTCCACTGCGGCGTGCGAACTTTTGCTCGGCACGATCCAGTTCGGCCTCGAAAACGGCGTGCGCCATATCACCGGGGTCTACGAAGCAAGCATGACGCGCCTTTACCGGCGCTGCGGGCTATCCAACGTGGAGATCGCGCGCCATCGCACGGACGCGCATGGCGTCGTTTGCGTCGGCCTGTGGGAGCTGTCGGAATCCCTCGAATCGTCCGTCATCGCCGCAACCGGACTGAGCGACATCGACGCCCCGCGTCAGTCGCTGCGCGCCGCATAATGCCCACTTTACGGAGCACATCTCCCATGCTGCATAGCCCAAAGAGATCATTTCAGGCCGACCGCGCCTATCTTCCGCCCGCCGTCGAAGCCCGCCGCTTGCGATTGGAGTACAATCGCCTGCAACGCCGCCTCGCCGCGTTGCAGGGCCGCGAGAATACGGAGGCCGAGGCCGACGCGCTCTCACGACAGGTCGAGCGTATCGCCCGCGAACTCGGTTTGATCCGCGCCGATTCCGTCCACGCGGTCGAATCCAAATTGAGGGTGGCGCTCGACATGATGGGCGGCGGCGGCGACGAGACGTCGCACAAGCTTCTGTCGAGCGCGCTGTCGGATCTGCACTATCTCGCGGTGCTGAGCGATCCCAAGCCGCACTGAGCCGCGAGTAGGCCCAAGCAAACTTCGCGCAGGGCGCTGGGATAGAGCTTATGCTCTTGCGCCAGCACCCGCGCGGCGAGCCGATCCGCGTCGTCGCCGGGCAGCACGGGCACGCGCGCCTGCGCGACGATTTCACCGGAATCGAGTTCCGGCGTCACCCAATGCACCGTGCAGCCATGTTCGCGCGCCCCGTCGGCGAGCGCCCGAGCGTGCGTGTCGAGCCCTTTGTAGGCCGGCAGCAGCGAAGGGTGGATATTGAGCGCCCGGCCGCGCCAGCGCGAAACGAATTCCGCGCTTAAAATTCGCATGAACCCGGCCAGACAGATCAGTTCGATCCCGCGCTGGCGCAGCCCTGTGTCGAGTGCGGCCTCGAAGCCGGCGCGCCCGCCCGCCGCTTTGGCGTCGATCGCCAAAGCCGCGACGCCCGCCGCCTGCGCCGCGCTCAAGCCCCCAGCGTCCCGCCGGTCGGAGATGACGAGGCGGATGCGAGCGGGGTAATCGGGCGCGGCGGCGGCTTCGATCAGGCTCGCCATATTGGAGCCGCGGCCGGAAATGAGGACGGCGGTCTCGATGCGACGCGTCACAGCGTCAACCGCCCGTCCATCACGACGGCGGCGCCGTCGCGCGCGGCCAACCGGCCGATCTCGACCGGCGCCAGCCCCGCCGCGCGCAAAGCCCGCGCCGCCTCGTCGGCCCCCTCGCGCCGCGCGAACACGACCATTCCGATGCCGCAATTGAAGGTGCGCAGCATCTCCGCCGGCGACACCGGCCCGAGCGCGGCCAGCCAGCCGAACACGGGCGGCGGGGCGAAAGCGCCGAGATCGAGCCGGACGGCGAGGTTGTCCGGCAGCACGCGCGGCAGATTGTCGGGAAAGCCGCCGCCGGTGACGTGAGCGAGCGCGCAGATCGCCTCGCTCGCCTTCAGCGCGGCGAGCAGCGGCTTCACATAGAGCCGGGTCGGCGTCAGCAGCGCCTCGCCCAACATGCGGTTGGGCTCGAACGGCGCCGGCGCGTCCCAGGCGAGGCCCGTCCTGGCGACGATGCGCCGCACCAGCGAAAAGCCGTTGGAATGCAGCCCGGACGAGGGCAGGCCGAACACGATGTCGCCGGCGGCCAGGCCCGGTTTGGGCAACAGCGTCCCTCGCTCGGCCGCGCCGACGGCGAAGCCTGCGAGGTCGAAATCGCCCTTCGCGTAAAGCCCCGGCATTTCCGCCGTCTCGCCGCCGATCAGCGCGCAGCCGGATTCGACGCAAGCCGCCGCTATGCCCTTGACGATGGAGACGCCCTGCGCCGGATCGAGCCTGGCGGTGGCGAAGTAATCGAGGAAGAACAGCGGCTCGGCGCCCTGAACGACGATGTCGTTGACGCACATGGCGACCAGATCGATCCCGATCGTGTCGAAAATGCCGGCCTCGATGGCGATCTTGACCTTGGTGCCGACCCCGTCGTTGGCGGCCACCAGCACGGGATCGCGAAAGCCTGCGGCGCGCAGATCGAACAGGCCGCCGAAGCCGCCGATCTCGGCCTCGGCGCCGGGCCGGCGGGTCGCGCGCACCAGCGGCTTGATCGCCTCGACCATCGCATTGCCCGCGTCGATGTCGACGCCGGCGGCGGCGTAGGTCAGATTGTCCGCCATTGCGCGTCCCTCACATCCGAAAGCGCCGCGCCTTTCGCATGGCGAGCCGCAAAGTCCAATAGGCCTTGAACAGCCGCACCCGCGCCTTGCCGAAGGGAATGCGCGCCCCCGCCGCCCGCCGCCGCAGTTTGCGCCTGAAGTAGCGGCGCGACCAGCGCGCGCAATAATGCACGAACACGTCGTCGATCAGCGCGATCTTGACGCCGCCGAGCCGCAGCGTCTCGGCGACGCCGAATTGCTCGATGTCGTGTCGGCGCAGCCCGGCCGCCCACATTTTCTCGATCAGCGCGACCGCGTCCTCGATCAGCGGCAGATGCGCCGGGGTCACGGCGACTAGGCCGGAGTTCAGCATCAACGCCCGGCTGCGGTCGAGACGGTAGCGCCCGAGATGCGGCAACTCGGTCTCATAGGCGGGGAAGTCGGGATAGGGATCGGCCCGCACGAAAAAATTCATCGCCGCGCCCTCCCGCAGCGCCCGCGCGACACGGTCGGCGAAGCCGGGGGTGACAAAACTGTCAAGATCGAGCATCGCGCAAGGCCGCGCGAAGCGGCGCAGCGCGTCGGCGAGGATCATCGGCTTGATGCGATGGCGATAGGCGCCGGCCTCGCGCAACAGGCCCGACGCATCGACCAGCGCGACGCCGAGATCGGCGTAAAGCTCGGGATGGTCGGTGTAGAGGGCGACATCGGCGCCGTCGATCTCCGCGCGCAATGTCTCGAGACTATAGCGCAGTTCGCGCTGCGCGGCCGGCGAGCGGCCATAGGCGAGATAGAGGAAGAGGGGCGTGCCTGGTTCGCCCGACGTCCTGCCATCCCCTCGCCCCGCTTGCGGGGAGAGGGCAAGGGTGAGGGGCGTTTCCGCTTGGCCGACCCTCACGCGCTCGTCACCCCAGCATCGCCGCCCCGCCGCGCGCGATCACCGCGCGCACACGCTCGACCAGTTCGGCCTCGGGGACCGTCACCTGCGCGCGGGCGCGCATTTCGATATAATCCGCGCGATCCTTGTTGGCCTTGGCGAGTTCGGCCCCGAGCGCGAGATCGCGGATCACGACTTGCGGCCCGCTTGGCCCCTCGCGCTCGTTGGAGCCTTGGATGATGGCGCAGAGGGAACCGCGCTTGTCGGCGTATTTAAGCTGCGCGTTCATCTTGCCTTCGCCGAGGTAAATCTCGGCGGCGATCCCTGCCCCGCGCAGCGCCGCGACGAGGCGCTGGTAGTCCGACATATTGTCGCGATCCATCGCCAACACGACCACTGGGCCGGGCGTCGCGGCTTGCGCGACGATGGGACTGTCGATGGCGCGAAGCGCCGCCAGCAGGCGCGAGACGCCGATGGAGAAGCCGGTCGCGGGCACGGGTTCGGGCCGGAAGCGGGCGACGAGCCCGTCATAACGCCCGCCGCCGCCGACCGAGCCGAAGCGGATCGGTTTGCCGTCTTCGCCGGGCGTTTCAAACGTGAGTTCGGCCTCGAACACGGGACCGGTGTAGTATTCGAGGCCGCGAACGACGGAGGGGTCGATGCGGATGCGATCCCAGCCGTATCCCGCTGCCTCCACAAGCTCCTTAATTTGACGTAGTTCAGCAATTCCCTCCCGAAAGGTCTGACTCGACTCTGATGGGAGGCGTCCGTTAGTTGATGTCGCTTCAATTGTGAGGAAACCGATTTCGCTGAACGATTGAACGAACGTGTCTAGCAAAACGCGGATTTTTTGATCATCCAGCCCCGCCCCCCTCGTAAAATCCCCACTCTCGTCCTTGCGCCCCGCCCCGAGCAGCGCCCGCACCCCCTCCGGCCCCAGCCGGTCGAGCTTGTCGATCGCCCGCAGCACCGTCAGCCGCCGCCCCGCGTTCTCAGGCCCGCCGAGCCCAATCGCCTCCATCACCCCGTCGAGCACCTTCCGATTGTTCACCTTGACGACGTACTGCCCGCGCGGAATCCCCAGCGCCTCCAGACAATCGGCCGCCATCATGCACATCTCCGCGTCCGCCGCCGGCGACGACGCGCCCACCGTGTCGGCGTCGAACTGCATGAACTGGCGGAACCGTCCCGGACCCGGCTTTTCGTTGCGGAACACCCAGCCCGAGCGATAGCTGCGATACGGCTTTGGCAGCTTCTCGTAGTTCTCGGCGACGAAACGGGCGAGCGGCGCGGTCAGGTCGTAGCGCAGCGACAGCCATTGCTCGTCATCGTCCTGGAACGAGAACACGCCTTCGTTCGGCCGGTCGAGGTCGGGCAGAAATTTGCCCAGCGCGTGGGTGTATTCGACGAACGGCGTCTCGACCGCCTCGAAGCCGTAGAGGGCGTAAACCTCGCGGATTTTGGCGATCATCGCGTCGGCGGCGGCGATCTCGCTCGCGGCGCGATCGGCGAAACCGCGCGGCTTCGTGGCTTCGACCTTGTCGCTCATGGAAAAAACCTCGGTTCAGATCAGCCCGGCGCCGATGTTGATGGTCAGCGCCAGCACGATGGTGTTGAAGAAGAAGGCGATGATGCCCTGGATGAGGACCACCACGCGGGCGCCGCGCGACGTCACGTTGACGTCAGCGGTGGCGCAGGCGCAGCCGATGGTGAACGCCTCATAGCAGAATTCGCCCCAGCCGGGCGCCTTGCAGCCGGGAAACAGCAGCCCGCCGCGCACCCCGTCGTCATCGCTGCCGTCGGCGAAATAGAAGTCGGCGGCGTAATGCAGCGCGAACATCAGGTGGGTGAAGGCCCAGGTCGAGAGAATCGTCGCCGCGACCAGCAAGAGATGCAGCGCCTTGTTGACCCCGTGCATGTCCTTCACCGGCCCCAGCTCCAGCACGATCGCCGCCAGCCCGGCCGTCGCCGCCAGAACCGCGATGGCGAGCAGAGCGGCCGGCTTTTCGTCTTCCTGGTGGGCGTGATCGCGGATGTCCTCGCCGGTCGAGGTCGCCATCATGTGCGAGATCATGACGATGAAAGCCCAAGCGCCCGCGTTCCAGCCGATCAGCGCGCGCGTCGCCTCGCGCATATAGCCGGGGCTCAGGACGTAGGCCAGCAGGCCGACGCCGAGCGCGATCAACAGCCGGGGCCTTCGGCTGAAGGTGTTGAGATAGGCGCCGCCGCGCTCCGCAATTGCAAACATCTGATGTGAGCTCCGGGACCGCCCCGCCCTTGCCAAAGCCGGGCGCCAGGGTCAAGCGATTGACAGCGCCGCCGTTTTGCCCGACCCCTGCGGCATGGCGAGCGACGGCGAAGACGAAGAGGCGCTCAAGGCGCGACTTTCCCGCTTGGCGAGCGACCTCAAATCCGCGCGCCCGACGCCGCATGACCCCGCCCCCTTGTCGCCGGGAGATCGTTCCGCCGCCTCGGCCTGGTCGCTGGGGATGAAGGCGGGCACGGAATTCGTGGGCGCGGTAGTGGTCGGAGCGGCGATTGGCTGGGGGCTCGACTGGCTTTTGCACACCAAGCCCGGCTTCACCATTCTGTTTTTCCTGCTGGGCGTCGCGGCCGGGACTTGGAACGTAATCCGCGCCACTTCGCCTAAAGGCGACAAATAAGGCTTGTAATTCGCGCTTGCCGGTTGCGAGGGCCTTGGATAAAGAGGCGCCGCGCGTCGCTTTGTTAAAGCGGCGCGGGCGAGAGGGGCATAGGCGCGTGGCTGAAGCGGGACCGGCGATCAATCCGATCGAACAATTCGAGCTGAGCCGTTTCCTGCCGATCACCGTCGGTCAGCATCACTACGACGTGTCGATCACGAATTCGACCATCTTCATGATTCTCGCCGGCGCCGCGACGCTGTGGCTGATGTCGCTGACGGCGAGGGGCTCGCTCGGCGTCCCCGGTCGGCTGCAATCGCTGGGCGAGATGGCCTATGAATTCGTCGAAGGCATGGTGCGCTCGGCGGCGGGCGAAGAAGGCATGAAGTTCTTCCCGCTCGTGTTCACGATCTTCATGTTCATCACGATGGCCAATCTGATCGGCTTCATACCCTATTCCTTCACCGTCACCAGCCACATCATCGTCACCGTAATGCTGGCGCTGATCGTGTTCTTCACCGTGCTGATCTACGGCATCAAGAAGAACGGGCTGCACTTCTTCAAGCTGTTCGTGCCCTCGGGCGTGCCGATCTATATCCTGCCGCTGGTGGTGGCGATCGAGGTGATCTCGTTCCTGTCGCGCCCGCTGAGCCATTCGGTGCGTCTGTTCGCCAACATGCTGGCCGGGCACATCACGCTCAACGTGTTCGGCGGCTTCGTCGTCATGCTGCTGGGCGCCAGCGCCGCGGTCAAAGTGGTGGCGATCCTGCCGTTCGCGATGACAATCGGCCTCGACGCCCTCGAATTGCTCGTCGCGTTCCTGCAGGCCTATGTGTTCGCCATGTTGACCTGCATGTATCTCAACGACGCGCTTCACCCCGGCCACTGATCGGCCGATCCTTCCTCAACGACGCATAAAACCTTCCAGGAGCTATCTGTATGGACCCGCATGCTATCGAGCAGGCCGCCAAGTTCATCGGCGCAGGCCTCGCCGCGATCGGAACCGGCGCCGCCGGCATCGGCGTCGGCACGCTGTTCGGACAGTTCCTGAACGGCGCGCTGCGCAACCCTTCGGCCGTGGAAGGCCAGTTCGGCCGCCTGATCTTCGGCTTCGCGGTGACCGAAGCGCTCGGCATTTTCGCGCTGCTGATCGCCTTCCTGCTGCTGTTCGCCGTCTAAGGCGCGAGCGGCTTGGTTTTGTCGGGAGCGGCGCGTCGGCGCCGCTCTTCGTTTGAATAATCCCATCGAGGCGCCCCATGGCTGCACCCGCGGAAGCAACGACTCAGGCAGAGGTCGGCCATGAGCCCGGCCATGCCAGCTTTCCCCCGTTCGACACCAGCACCTTCCCCTCGCAGATCCTATGGTTCGCGGTGGTGTTCGGCGGCATGTATTATTATCTGTCGCGCCGGTTTCTGCCCGCCGTCGGCAATGTGATCGCGGCGCGGCGCGCGCGCATCGCTAAGGACATCGACGAAGCGACGGCGATGCAGACCCAGGCCGACCAAGCCGCCGCCGCGCATGAGAAATCGCTGGCGCAGGCCCGCCTCAACGCGCAGGCGACCGCGCAGGCCGCCCGCGACCGGATCGCCGCCGAAACCGACGCCAAGCGCAAGGCGCTGGAAGACCAGCTCGCGGCGAAAATGGCGGAGGCGGAGGGCCGCATCGCCGTCAATCGCAACGCCGCCATGGCCAATGTCGCGGGCATAGCCAAGGACGCCGTGGGCGCGATCGTCGAACGGCTGATCGGCCGCTCGCCCGATCAGGCCGTCGTCGCCGCCGCCGTCGATTCCTCGTCGCGCGCCTGATAGGAGCACCTCATGGGCGCCGAATTTTTCGTACTGCTGGGCTTCATCGTTTTCGTCTTCATCCTGTTCTATTTCGGCGCGCATAAAATCGTGCTGAGCGGACTGGATGCGCGCGGCAAGGCGATCGCCGACGAACTCGCGCAGGCCGCCAAGCTGCGCCAGGAAGCGCAGGCTTTGCTCGCCAGCTTCGACAGGAAGAAAGCCGAGGCTGAAGCCCAGGCGACCGCCATCATCGCCGAGGCGCGCGCTCAGGCCGAACAGCTCGCCAAGGACGCCGCTGTCAAGATGGACGAATTCGTCACGCGCCGCACCAGGCAGGCCGAGGCGAAGATCGCGCTGGCCGAGGCGCAGGCGAGCGCCGACGTGCGCGCCGCCGCCGCCGACCACGCCACGCGCGCCGCCGAGATCGTGCTGCGCACCGAGGCCAAGGGGTCCGCCGGAGCGGATCTGGTGTCGCGCGAGATCGGCGCGCTCAAGGGGCGCCTTAACTGAGTTGTGGCGCCCGCGCCGCAATGGCTTTATATCGCGCCGCGCCCGGCTTGACCGGCGCGGCGCTTCGCGTTTGATGGCAAGCGCAGAATCGGTTGAGGTGATGGCGATGCGGCGCGCTCTCCTAGGTTTGGCCCTGCTCGGCCTATGCGCGACGGCGCGGGCGGACAGCCAATATTCCGATCCCGCCGAACGGCGGTTTTCGCCCTATGTCGGCAATGTCGACAAATGCGACGACGAGCATATTTTGTCCCGCATCCAGGGCGTGTTTCGCACGACGCAGAACGCCTACTGGAAGCAAGACTTGCAGATCGCCAAATTCGACCGCGTGCGCGAACTCAGCCTGCGCGGCAATGGCGCGGAATACATCCCGCGCCGCTATTGCATCGCGCGCGGCCATCTCAGCGACAACAGCGTGCATACCGTGATCTACGACATCGAAGAGAGCCAGGGCGTCATCGGCGTCGGCGACGGCGTCGAATGGTGCGTGGTCGGGCTCGACCGGCTGTTCGCATTTTCGCCGGCGTGCAGTTCGCTTCGCCCCTACGCCGAGCGCACGCTCGGCTCGAAGGCCCTGGTGGAGCGCTACTGATGTCGCGTTGGGCGCCTGTCCTGGCGGCGCTGGCGGGTCTGTGGGCCTGCGCGGCGGGCGCGGCCACCCCGGCCGACCTCGTGGCGCCAGCCGATTTCGATTTCTACGTGCTGACCCTGTCGTGGTCGCCCGAATTCTGCGAATCGGGCGGGGCGGATCGTTCGCCGGAGCAATGCCGGGTCGGCGCCGCCTCCGGCTTCGTCGTGCATGGCCTGTGGCCCGACAATGCCGAGCGCGAAGACCCTAGCTCGTGCAATCTCCAGCCCGCTTACGTCCCCGGCGGGGCGCTCGCGCTGGGCGCGCGCACGTATCCCTCGCGCGGGTTGGCGATCCATGAGTGGAAGACGCACGGAACCTGCACCGGACTCGACGCCGCGCATTATTTCCGCGCGGTGCAATTTGCGCGCGACGAGTTCAAGATTCCCGAGGCTTTCGCGCGGCCGCGCGCGCGTTTCGCCGTATCGCCCGACGAAATCGTGAAGCAATTCGCCGCCGCCAACGACAATCTGACGCAAGACAGCATGGCGGTGACCTGCGGCCACGGCGAACTGGTCGACGTGCGTTTCTGCCTGACCAAAAATCTCGGCGCCTTCGCGCGCTGTCCGAAAGTCGCGCGCCGCTCCTGCCGGGCCAGTTCCGTCAGCGTCGCGCCGGTGCGATGAACTACGCGCACGGCTTCCACGCCGGCAATTTCGCCGACGTGTTCAAACATGTGTTGCTCACCCGCGCGCTGGTCTATCTCCTCAAGAAGCCTGCGGCCTTACGTTTCATCGACACGCACGCCGGCGCGGGCGCCTACGATCTCGACGATGACGCGGGCCAGCGCTCGCCGGAATGGCGCGACGGGATCGCGCGTTTGCTCAAGGCCAAGCCGCCGGCCGACGTCGCCGAACTGCTCAAGCCCTATCTCGAAGCGGTGGGTCCGTTCGACCCCGACACGGGTCGGCCGATTTCCTATCCCGGCTCGCCGGCGATTGCACAAATTCTGCTGCGCGCCGACGACAAAATCGCCTTGTGCGAGGCCAACCCGCGCGAATACGAGCGGCTGATGGAGGCGCTCGGGCGCGACCGGCGCCTGCGCATCTCCAGCGCCGACGGCTATCTCAGCCTCAACGCCTATCTGCCGCCGGTCGAGCGGCGCGGACTGGTGTTGATCGACCCGCCCTACGAGCAGCCCGACGAAGCCGCGCGGGTGGAGAGCGCGCTCGGCAAGGCGCTGGCGAAATGGCCGCGCGGCGTGTTCATGGCCTGGCGGCCGATCAAGAGCGTGTTGGAGGACGCGCGCTTTCTCAACACGATCCGCGCGCTCGGGGCGCCCAACGTGCTCGGCCTCGAACTCGACGTCGGCCCGGTGGCGCCGGGCCCCCACTCACCGACGCCCTTGCGTCGCATCGGCCTGCTGATCGTCAACCCGCCCTACGGATTGGCCGAGGAGGCGCGCACGCTGACGCCCTATCTGACCAAGCTGCTGACGCGCGGCGGTCAGGGCGAATTCGTCGTCGATTGGGTCACGGCGCCGTTGTAAGGAAGCTGCGCTTGCGTCCGTCAACCGTTTTCGTTTACACATAAACCATTCCTGCCCAGCGAGCCGCCATGTCCTTGCCGAAAAGCCTTCAGGGTCGCCTGCGCCTGCCTGTCATCGGCGCGCCCTTGTTCATCATCTCCAACCCCGCGCTGGTGATCGCGCAGTGCAAGGCGGGGATCATCGGCGCATTTCCCGCGCTCAACGCGCGGCCGGTCTCGCAACTGGACGAATGGCTGCACGAGATCACCGAGGCGCTCGCCGCCCATGACAAGGCGCATCCCGAGGCGCCCGCCGCTCCGTTCGCCGTCAACCAGATCGTGCATCGCTCCAACACGCGACTGGAGGAAGACATGGCGCGGACGGTGAAGTGGAAGGCCCCGGTCGTCATCACTTCGCTGGGCGCGCGCGAGGACGTCAACCAGGCGATCACGGCTTACGGCGGCGTCGTGCTGCACGACGTCATCAACCAGAAATTCGCGCATAAGGCGATCGAGAAGGGCGCGACCGGGCTGATCTGCGTTTCGGCCGGCGCGGGCGGCCATGCCGGCGCGTTCTCGCCGTTCGCCTTTGTTCAGGAAACGCGCGAATGGTTCGACGGCCCGCTCGCGCTGTCGGGCGCGATCTCGACCGGGGGCGGAATTTTGGCTGCGCAGGCGATGGGCGCTGACTTCGCCTATATCGGCTCGGCCTTCATCGCCACCGACGAGGCGCGCGCCGCGCCCGAATACAAGCAAGCCATCGTCGAAGGCTCGGCCGCCGACATCGTCGGTTCGGACCTGTTCACCGGCGTGTTCGGCAATTACCTCCGTCCCTCGGTGGTGAGCGCCGGCCTCGACCCCGACAATCTGCCCAAGGGCGACGTTGCGACGATGAATTTCGAGAGCGCGGCCGGTTCGAAAGCCAAGGCGTGGCGCGACATCTGGGGCTCGGGCCAGGGCATCGGCGCGGTCAAGCGGATCAAGCCGGCGGCGGAATTTATCGCCCAACTCGGCCGCGAATATGCCGCGGCCAAGCGGCGCCTGACGGATTAAGCCGCCGCCGCCTTCAACTCCGGCCGCCGCTGCGCGCCGATCAACCAGACCGACAGCGCCGCAACGATGCAGGCGGCGCCGGCGATGTAGAAGGCGGGCGTATAGGCGCCCAGCGAGGTCCGCGCGACGCCCGCTCCGAACGCGGCCACCGAAGCGCCCAGCATGTGCGAGGCGAAGATCCAACCGAACGCCACGCCGGCGCGGTTGGGCCCAAAGGTCTGCGCCGACAGCCGCACGGTTGGGGGCACGGTGGCGATCCAGTCGAGGCCGTAGAACATTGCGAACAGCGACAGGCTGGGCAGCGAGAACGACGAGGCCGGCAAATAGAGCAGCGCCAGCCCGCGCAGGCCGTAATACACGAACAGCAGCGCACGATTGTCGACCCGGTCAGACAGCCAGCCCGAACCGACGGTGCCGATGAAATCGAACACGCCCATCATCGCCAGCACGGACGCCGCCGTCACCGCCGCGACGCCGTAATCGCCGCAGAAGGCGATGAAATGGGTCTGAATCAGCCCATTGGTGGAAAGGCCGCAGATGAAGAACGTGCCGGCGAGCACCCAGAACGTGGGAATAGCGGAAATCTCGGCCAGCACACGGAACGGCGTCGAGAAGGCGGGCGCGGGCGGCGGCGGCGGGGCCATTTGGCTTGAGCCATAGGGGGCGAGCCCCAGATCGCTCGGCCGATCCGCCATGAACGCCAGAACGCCGATAGCGGCGACGAGCAGTCCGCCCAGCGTCGGAAACACCGCCGCGCGCCAGCCCCAGCGCGCCTCGATCGCCGCCGCGAGCGGCAGAAATACAAGCTGTCCGGTCGCCGAACTCGCGCTGAGGATGCCCACGACCAGCCCGCGCCGCTCGGAAAACCAGCGCGTCGCGACGATCGCGGCCATCACCAGGGCGGTCATGCCGGTGCCGAGACCGACCACGATTCCCCACAGCACGACAAGCTGCCAGAGCTGCGTCATGAACATCGTCGCGACCAGCCCGCAGGCGATCAGGACGATGGCCGACAGGATCACTCGCCTGAGGCCGTAGCGCTCCATCAACGCGGCGGCGAACGGCGCCATCAGGCCGAACAGGAGGATGCGCAGCGCCAGCGCGCCGGAAATATCGGCCGCGCTCCAGCCGAATTCGCGCTCCAGCGGCTTGAGCAGCGCGCCGGGCAACCCCATCGCGCCGGCGGTCGTCAGCGCCACCACAAAGGTGACCGCCACCATGACCCAGCCGTAGTGCAATCCGCTCGCCGACAAGCGGCGCGACAATGAGGAGGCGAACATGGGGGCTCCGTTGCAGCGACGGCGTTATGATGATAAACATCATCATTAGTCAAGCAGGCGAGGCGAAATGCGCATCACGAAGCAGCGAGCCGCCGAGAATCGCACCCGCGTCGTTGAACAAGCCGCCCGGCTGTTCCGCGAAAAAGGCTTTGACGGCGTCGGCGTCGCGGAATTGATGGCGGCGGCGGGGCTGACGCATGGCGGTTTCTACAACCATTTCGGCTCGAAGACGCAAGTCGAGGCCGCCGCCTGCGCGCATGTGTTCGACAAATCCGTGGCGCGGATCGCGGCTGTCGCGGAGTCGCCGGCGGCGGAACGGCCGCGCGCCTACGGCGCCTATCGCGAACGCTACCTGTCGGCTGAAGCGCGCGACGCCAGCGCCGCCGCCTGCCCCATGGTCGCCTTCGCCGGCGACGTGTCGCGACAGAGCGAGGCCGTGCGTGCGGCTTATTCGCAGGGTCTTGCCGCCTATTTGCAGGCGTTCGCCAATGCCAGCGGCGCCTCGCGCGGCGAGGCGATCCGCGCTTTTGCGGAACTGGTGGGCGCACTTACGCTGGCGCGGAGCATATCCGCCTGCGACCCCGCGCTGTCGGACGAGATTCTGGCGGCGGCGCTGCAAAGCCCGACGATCGCCGGGACAACCAAATGACCATCGCTCGGCGACGCGCGTCGCCGAGCTGAGTTTCCCCCCGACTAGGGCTTGCGAGCGGGATCGGAGGGCGGCGGGGTGTTTGTCGAAGGCGCGTCCGGCGCGGCCCCTGGCAACGGCGGCCCGGACGAGCGGCGGGCCTGCGTCAACGCGCGCTCCCGTTCATCGAGATCCTCGGCCGAGGGAGCGGCTCCGACCTTCTCCTTGCCCGAATCGGGGGGACGATTGTTGCTGACCATGACAGTCTCTCCGGGCGGCGGCGGCGGCCGATGGGGTCGATCCGCCCAATTCCCCACAAGCGAAACGGCCGCCAAAGCGGCCGCTGCGCCAAGCGTGCGAACGCCCCGGGTCAAACGCGCCGACGGAGCCGCCGGTTCCGTCAAGCCTGGAACTCTATATAGCGCGGAACGATGTTTGTGCGAGCCGTGCCGCCGTTAATCGTATAGCCCGACGCCACCCAATGGGCCGTCGTGGGGCTGTGCGGGGCGCACCAGAGATAGTCGCCCCAAGCCGGCGTCCCGGGATCGTTCGAGCTGGTCGCGCTCAGCGCAGTGTTCCAGGCCGTCGCCGTGCGCACCCCGACGACATGGCCGGGATGATGGCCGGCTCCCCCGCCGTAGAAAGCGCTGATCCCGATCTGGCCCTCACTGTTGACTGCCGCCGCGGGATAGGCCCAGGCGCCATTTTTGCTCCAGATATCAGGCTCGTCCGCCAACGCCTTGTTGGCCTCGTTGATGCGAACGACGCGAATATAGGGGAACGGATGGGTCGCGTCCGCTCCCGCCGTCCACATGAAAGTGATCTGTGCTTTGCCGAGGCAGGCCCCTGTGATGCGTTGATCGGCGCGGCCCAGCCAATTGACGCCCCCGACAGCGGGGCTCGAAGAATACGGCCCCGCGGTCCAGGCGCGCACGTTGACGTCGGCCATCGTCAGGCCGGATGAGGCGTCGGCCCAGTCGATCACCTTGATTTGACTGAGCGAATTATGGCTGCCGATATGCATGGTCGCGCCCGCCCCCTGGCATAGGCGAAGCGAACCGTTTGAAGTCGTCGACCACCAATTATATCCCAACGCCGCGCCCGAAGCCAAAGTGGCGAGCGGAAAGCGAAACACAAAGGCGCGCTGCCACGCATTGCCAACGAACGCATTCGTGGTGACAAACAGATTGTTGTCGGTAAACGCCATGTCGGGGTAGTCAAACCACATCGTCGCCCACGACGCATTGAGGCTCGTTGGGGCGAAATCCCAATAGTACCAGGTTCCAAACGTCGCATCGCGAGATACCGCAAGTCTGAATATATTGTTCCCCGCTGGGGTTGAACTATATTGCAGCAGCCATATCCATATCTTATTTTTTGGATTGTAAACCACAATCTGATCGCAACAGAAGCCGCCGACTGACGCGGGAAACAGAGTGAAGGGATCGACATGAGTGAAGGCGGCGCCGCCATTGACGGAAGTCGCCGCGAACCAATTGCCTGTCATCATCAGATGTTGACCGTTTGCAGCCGCGGTCGGCTCATCGACGGTCGAGGTGAAAGAAGCGGTCGCTCCTGCGCCGAGCGCTAAATTCTTTACGAGCGCAACCATCGATGCCTCCCATTGAATTAAGCTTGGAAACAATTCCTCATTTCGGGTCGGTCGGCGAAGGCGGCTCCCGATCGGCGAGCGCCGCCGCGGCGGGGCCGGGGGCGCCGGGGCCAAGCGGCGGACCCGCCAGACGGCGCGGTCCGGCCTTGTGCCAGTCGCGGTCGTCGAGTTGGGCCTCGGTCGGGAGTACGGCGCGCGCCGGCGCCGCCCTCGCGCTGCCTGCCGCTTTCACCTTTTTGGCCGCGCCGGCTTTCGCTTCATGTGACTTCTCAGCCATATTCCGCCTCCTGTGCGATCGTTTACAACCTCGGCGCGAGCCATCGCGGGGCCGAGTGCGATACTGGTTGTTTCGATGGAATTGTCCGTCAGCCCAACCGGCCGAACAAGCCGCGCCATTTCGCCAGCGCGGCGACGACGGCGATCGCGGCGATCACGAACAGCAATTCCGTCGCCCCTGAACCGCCGTCCGGAGACACGCCGAAAATCGTCTCGATGAAGTTCATTTTCAACCTCCCGGATCGCGTTTATTTGCCGGAAAAATAAGCAACTGTTCAACGAAGTCCAATCGCGTTCGCGTTACGTTGCAATAAAATGCGTCAACACCATCGCAACTTGCCGCGATTCTGGCGAATTCGCGATGTTGCTGCGATGCAAATCGCGCTGCGGATTTGCAACGCAAAAGCGTCTCGGCGACGAAGCGGTTGCGGTTTCGACGATGCGTGGATTGCGGCGCGCGGAACGGGCCGCTAAGCTGTCTTTTCTGCCGCCATATATTGTTCGAGCACTTCGGTGACGCCGGCGCCGCGCGGCGCCTGCGTCGTCCAATCCGCCGCCTGCTTGACCGAATCGAGCGCGTTGGCGACGGCGACGCTGAGGCCGCACAATTTCAGGAACGCGAGGTCGTTCTCTGCGTCGCCAAAGCCGATCGCGTCGCTGGGGTTCAGACTGAGGGCCGCCAGCGCCGCCTCCAGGCCGCTCGCTTTGTTGACGCCGGTGGGCAGGAACATCACCGCGCCCTTGTTGAAGATGATCGTCAGATCCAGCTCCAGCTCGCGGATCGCCTCCAGCACAAGGGTTTGGTGCGGCTCCCAGGTCGCGACGATGCAATGGCCGACCGAGATCGGCCCGACGCCCATGCTTTTCAGCTTGGCAACAAATTCAGGCGGCGGCGCCTCCGCGAGCAGGCGGGTTTCGCCCGATTTCGGCCAGTGGAGCAAGGCGCCGTTTTCGGCCACGACCAGATCGAACACGTCGAGGGCGGGAAAGATCTGCGCTAATTCGGGCAGGACGCGGCCGGTGACCAAAATCAGCACGCCCTTCGCCGCCTTGAAGCGCTTCAGGGCTGCGAGCGTGGTTGCGCTGACCGAACCCTCCTCGGCGAGGGTGCCGTCATAGTCGCTGGCGATCGCGAGAAAGCGTCGTTCGCCAAAATCGGGACCAATCATCGGCGCCTGCCTTACTTGTTGCGAAACACGGCGTTGCCCAATCCAGTGCCGATGGTCAGGATCGCCCATTTCTCGACATCGCGCATGAACGGCGCCTCGCTAAGCCCTTGCACCACGGCGTCGTTGTGCATCACCACCTGAGTCGGCTGGTCGCCGATGTCGGGAAACATCTGTCGGATTCGCGAGGGAAGATTGAACGCGGGACTCTTCCAGTCCCCAGGCAGGTTGAGCACCCCGCCTTCCAGTCCGCCGTCCTCAAGCACGGTGCCGGGAACGCCAACGCCGATCAAGGGGGCGATGGTCAAGCCTTGCTTCTCGCCATGCTTCAGCGATGCGCGCAACATCTCCGCCAACCGTTCCATGCTGGCGTCGAGCGTGATCTCCGTATCGGCGTGGCGCCAGATCTGATGGCCGACGATCTCCGCTTTCGCGAGATTTTTGTCCTCTTCCCGCTTCAAGGCGATCAGACCGCAGCGGAAGTTCGAGCCGCCGATGTCCACGCCCAGCATATGATCGCAGTTCTTGAGCAACTTCAGCGGCGCCAATTGCGCCGCGCCGAGAATTCCGGCCTCGTCGGGATCGTGCCGGATTGGCAGCATTTCGACGGTCTCGTTGAACTCGCGCACGAGGATGTTCGCCCGTCCGATCGCGAGTTCGCCGACGCGGCTGTCGCGAAAACCGCCGCCGACGACGATACGCTTCACATCTCGCCACGCCTTCAATCGGAACAGCGACCTTGCGACCTGCGAGATATTCTGGGCGAATTGCTCGATCACGCTGAGGATCACGCCGGCGCTGGCCGCATCCCCTTCCTTCAGCAGTTTGTCGATGCGCCTGCGCGTCAGCTCCGAGGGTTCGTTCTCGATCGGATCGCCCGCGCCTTCGCTGAGTTGGTCGCGCAAATCAGCGACAAGCTTCTTGAACGCGCTATTGCTGACGAGTTCGCCGAAATAACCTTCCTTGGTGCGAACGTCTTCGCCGTAGGAATCCACGATCACCCGGGGAAGTTCGCGGCCGCCGTTAGAGTAGATCGTCTCGCTATCGTCTCTCCCGCTCATCGGCGCCCCCGGTTGCGGCTACTACCCCACAAGCTCGGCTTTGGTTCCCGCGTCAGGTCAATGTGATGGCGGAGACCAGGCGGCCATAGTCGGCCTCGCCCCGATGGGTCTTGCGGCGATAGCTGAAGAAGCGCGCCTCGTCGGCATAGGTGTCGAGGCCGAGATCGACGAACAGGCCGACTCCGGCCCGCGCGGCCCGCAGCCCGATATAGCCATGCAGGTCGAACATCGACCGGCCCGCATTGCGGCTGGCGGCGAAATAGCGCCGCGCCTCCGCGTCGGCCGCAAAAGCGGCGACGAATTCGGCCCCGACCTCGTATGACTCCTGCGCGATGCAGGGGCCGAGCGCGGCGACGATGCGCGAGGGCGTCGCGCCGAGCGCGGCCATGGCGGCCACCGTCGCCTCGACCACGCCGTCGCGCGCGCCCTTCCAGCCCGCATGCGCCGCGCCTATCACGCGGGCGAGGGCGTCGGCAAACAGGATCATGCCGCAATCGGCGCCGGTGACGCCAAGCGCCAGACCCGGCGTCGCGGTGACGATGCCGTCGCAGCGCGGCCGCGCTTCCGGCGCCCAGGGTTCGGACACGGTCACGACATCGGGCGAATGCACTTGATAGGGAACGAGCAACCGCTCGGCCGATAGCCCCAGCGCCGCCGCCATGCGGGCGCGGTTTTCCCCCACCGCCTCGGCGGCGTCTGAAGAGCCGACGCCCCCGTTGAGCGAGGCGTAGACGCCGCTGGAGACGCCGCCCGCGCGCGTGAAGAAGGCGTGGCGCAGGCCGGGCGTTTCGAGCGCGGGCGCGGCAATCGGCGCGAGCGCGCTCACCGAATCGCGCCGTCGTCGAAGCCGGGCGGAATCGGGTGATTGCGGTTGGCGACGATCATCGCCTTGAACAAGCCGCCCATCTCGCCGACGTCCTTGCCGACGAGCCGGCGGCGGGCCTGTTCGAACTCCGCGGCGCGCTCGGGCGTGCGCTCGGACAGCGCTTGCGCGCGCATGTCGATGCCGATCGCGCGTAAGAAGTCGCCCTGATCGATCGGCCCATAAACCGCCGCGCCCGCCGCCCTGGCGCTGCGCGCCATCGCCGCGAAATCGACATGAGCGGTGATGTCGCATTCGCCGGGCTCGACCAGCGGATCGACCATGGCGTGGCCGCGCACCGCCTGCAACGTGTCGCCGATCGAGGTGACGCTATGGCCGTAGTCGATGAACAGCGCCACGCCGCCCTGTTTGACCAGCCGGGCGGCGAGTTCGAACATCAGGCGATGCGCCGCCGGGCAGGTCTCGATGATGTCGCCTTCCTCGCCCGCCGCCTGGATGAACGGCTCCGGCTGCCGGCCGGGTGCGAAGGCGAGCGCGCCGCCCTTGTCGACCCACACCACCCGCTCGCGCCAGCGGTTGTGGCTGCGCTGGTATTGGCGCACCGGAAGCGCGTCGAGAAACTCGTTGCCGATGAAAATCGCCGCGCCTTCCGGCACGTCGGCCAAAGTCGGAACCCAGGCGATCGGCGCCCCGGCGGTGAGCAGCGTTTCATGCTGGATCTCGGCCAGCGCCGGGCTTGTCTCGATCAGCGTCACTTCGAGCGCAGCGCGGAAATCGGGGACGATGCGCGCCGCGCGCAGGGCGTCGCTCGTCAAGGTGCCGCGGCCGGGACCGAACTCCACCAGTTGCACCGGATCGGGGCGGCCCATCTGGTTCCACACCTCGGCCGACCACAGGCCGATCAACTCGCCGAACATCTGCGAGATTTCCGGCGCGGTGGTGAAATCGCCGGAAGCGCCGAAGGGATCGCGGTTCATGTAATAGCCGTGATCGGGATGGCCGAGCGCCAGCTCCATATAGCGCTCGACGGTCATCGGGCCGTCTTCGGCGATCACGGCTTTGATATGCGCCCCGAGTTCGCTCATGCGCGCGCGGCGCCCTGGCGCAGACAATTGGCGATGATGAGGAGGCCGACGATCACCATCGGCGCCGACAGCGCCATGCCCATCGTCAGGCCGCCCCCGAGTTGTTCGAGCGCGGGGTCGGGATCGCGGAAAAATTCGGCCGCGATGCGCGCCAGGCCGTAGATCACGCCAAAGGCGCCGGTGACGAGCCCGCGCCGCGTCAGCCCGCCGCGCCGCACGAGCAGCCACAGCGCGACGAAATTCAGCAGACCTTCAAGCGCGGCCTCGTAGAGCTGGCTGGGGTGGCGCGGCTGGGCATCGGCGCCGGGAAACACCATCCCCCAGGGCGCGTCGGTCGGCCGGCCCCACAGCTCCGGTTTGATGAAATTGGCGATGCGGCCGAGGAAAATGCCAATAGGGGCGGCAAGACAGGCGAGATCTAGCACGCTGAGCCAGGGAACCCGGTATCGTCGCGCAAACAGGATCACGCCGACCAGCGCCCCCAGCATTCCGCCATGGAACGCCATGCCGCCATGCCAGACCATGACGATTTCGAGCGGATGCGCGAGATAATAGGCGGGATCGTAGATCAGCACCTGACCGAGCCGGCCGCCGATCACCACGCCCAGCGCGCAATAGACCAGGAGGTCGTCGATGCTGTCGGGCGTCGGTCGCGGCGCGCCGCGCCAGAAACGGTCGTCGGCGACAATGCGGCGGATCAACCCCCAGCCCGCCAGCAGCCCGCCGATATAGGCCAGCGCGTACCAGCGAATCGCCAACGGCCCCAGATGCACCAGCACGGGGTCGATCACGGGATATGGCAAAAGCAATATGGGCATCGGAGGATGCGGTGATGCGATGCGAGGTTGCCAAGGTCAAGGGCGCTCGCGCGAAGTCCCAAAGATTTAGCCCTCCAGCGCCTCGCAACGAGCGCGACTTAGCGCCGTCGCTAAAATTGCGCCGATTCGCGCAAGCCGCCTTTCAACCGCCCGCGCTAAGTTCCGACCTCGAAGCTGGAGACCTGCGATGCTCGGCGCCGCCCTGTTCGAGATCCCTGCTCTGCTCGTCGGCGCCGGCGTTCTTGCGACCGCGCGCGAACAAAGCCGCGTCTGGCTGGCGCTGAGCCTGCCGGCGGCGGCCGCGGCGGCGAAGCTTTCGGCGCCGGGACTGTGCGCCAGCCCCAGCGCGTTGCTGGCGTTGACTCTCGCCGCGCCGTTCGTGTCGCAGCTTCGGGGCTGGGCATTGGCCGCCCCGCCACGCCCCAAGTCGCTCGGCGTTCCTTTCGCCCTGGCCGGGCGCGCGGCGGTCGCCCTGGCGGCGGCGGCGCGCGCGCGACGCGACGCCAGGTCTT
>JANYIH010000227.1 GCA_025358745.1 Hyphomicrobiales bacterium
TCCAGCAGCGCCTCGGCGACGTCGGCCGCCTCGGCCGGTGCGATCCCGCGCAGAATCGCCACCAGCGGCAGTTTCGCCATCGCGGCGTGCAGGCGGGCGTTCATGGCGGGCTCCGGCGCTTTCCGCCGCCCTTTTGAGCGCGTCGCCGCGCAGAATCAACCGCCGCGAAGATCCACGCTTCGGACCCGTCCAAAAGGTCGGCTTGTGATTCCCCGCCTTATGGCCCATATGCGCCGGTCGCAACAGGACGGGCTGGCATGAAAGTTGTCATTGTCGAATCGCCGGCCAAGGCGAAGACGATCAATAAATATCTCGGCAAGGGCTACGACGTTTACGCCTCCTTCGGGCACGTGCGCGACCTTGAGGCGAAGGACGGTTCGGTCGATCCCGACAACGATTTCGCCATGCGATGGGAAGTCGATCCCAAATCCGCCAAGCGTATGGCCGATATCGGCGTCGCGGTGAAAAACGCCGACCGCGTCATTCTCGCCACCGACCCGGATCGCGAGGGCGAGGCGATCTCGTGGCACATTCACGAGATTCTCAAGAAGAAAAAGCTGCTCGGCGATACGCCGGTCGACCGCGTCGTGTTCAACGCCGTCACCAAGGAAGCGGTCCAGGCGGCGATGCGCTCCCCGCGCGAGATCGATCAGGCGCTGGTCGACGCCTATCTCGCCCGCCGCGCGCTCGATTATCTCGTCGGTTTCAATCTCTCGCCGGTGCTGTGGCGCAAACTGCCGGGCTCGCGTTCGGCGGGCCGGGTGCAGTCGGTAGCGCTGCGGATCGTGTGCGACCGCGAACTGGAGATCGAGAAATTCCTCGCGCGCGAATATTGGTCGCTGGTCGCGCATTTGCAGACGCCGGCGCACGCCGCTTTCACCGCCCGGCTGGTCGGCGCGGACGGCAAGAAGATCGGCCGGCTCGATGTGGGCTCCGGCGACGAGGCGCGCGCGTTCGAGGCCGCTTTGGCGCAGGCGCGCTTTGCCGTCGCCTCGGTCGAGGCCAAGCCCGTCAAGCGCCATCCGCAGCCCCCGTTCACGACCTCGACCTTGCAGCAGGAAGCCTCGCGCAAATACGGCCTCGCGCCGGCCCGCACGATGCAGATCGCGCAGCGGCTCTATGAGGGCATCGACATCGGCGAGGGGCCGGTCGGTCTCATTACTTACATGCGCACCGACGGCGTCGATCTCGCGCCCGAAGCGGTGACCGCGACGCGGCAGATGATCGGCAAGGAGTTCGGCGACAAATACGTGCCGTCCGCCCCGCGCAAATATCAGACCAAGGCGAAGAACGCGCAGGAAGCGCACGAGGCGATCCGCCCGACCGACGTGACGCGTCGGCCCAAGGACGTCGCCCGCCATCTCGAACCCGAACAGGCCAAGCTCTACGAGTTGATCTGGAACCGCACCGTCGCCTGCCAGATGGAAAGCGCGGAATTGGAGCGCACCACGGTCGAGATTCTCGCCGAAGCGGGCGTCGCTAAGCTGGAGTTCCGCGCCACCGGACAAGTCGTGCGCTTCCCAGGCTTCCTCGCGCTTTACCAGGAAGGCCGCGACGACGAGGAGGATGAAGATTCCGCCCGCCTGCCGGCGATGAAGGCGGGCGACCCGCTGAAGAAAGACCGGATCGAGACGACGCAGCATTTCACCGAGCCGCCGCCGCGCTTCAGCGAATCCTCGCTGATCAAGCGGATGGAGGAGCTTGGCATCGGCCGTCCCTCGACCTACGCCTCGACGCTCGCCGTGCTGCGCGACCGCGAATATGTGCGGATCGAGAAGAAGCGGCTCGTGCCGGAGGACAAGGGGCGGCTGGTGACCGCCTTTCTCGAAGGGTTTTTCGGCAAATACGTCGAATACGATTTCACCGCCGATCTTGAAGAGCGGCTCGACAAGGTCTCCAACAGCGAGATCGACTGGAAAGATCTGTTGCGCGACTTCTGGCGCGATTTCTCCGCTTCGCTGGTCGAGATCAAGGATCTGCGCACGACCCAGGTGCTCGACAGCCTCAACGAGCTGCTGGGGCCGCATATCTTTCCCGTGCGCGCCGACGGCGCCGATCCGCGAACCTGCCCCACCTGCGGCGGCGGCCGGCTGTCGCTGAAGCTCGGCAAGTTCGGCGCCTTCATCGGCTGTTCGAACTACCCCGAGTGCAATTACACCCGCGTGCTGTCGCCCAATGGCGACACCGAGGCGCCGGGCGTGCGCGAACTCGGGACCGATCCCGAGACCGGCGACATGGTGACGCTGCGCAACGGTCGGTTCGGCGAATATGTGCAACGGGGCGAGGGCGAAAAGCCCAAACGCGCCTCGCTGCCCAAGGGCCTGAGCCCCGACGACGTGACGCTGGAGAAGGCGCTGAAACTGCTGGCGCTGCCCCGCGAAGTGGCGCGCCATCCCACGTCCGGCGAGCCGATCGTCGCCAATATGGGCCGATTCGGGCCTTACGTGCAGCACGGCAAGGTCTATGCGAGCCTGTCGAAGGATGACGACGTGCTGGAGATCGGCGCCAATCGCGCCATCGATCTGATCGTGGCCAAGGAGAGCGGCGCCAGTTCGCGCTTCGGCGGCGGCGGCGCGGGCAGGGTGATCGGCGACCACCCCGAGGGCGGCGCCGTCTCGGTCAAGTCAGGGCGTTTCGGGCCTTATGTCAACCACGGCAAGATCAACGCCACGCTGGCGAAGGGGACCAATCCCGAGGAATTGACGCTGGAGCAGGCGCTGGAGGCGTTGAAGGCGAAGGCATCGGGCGTCGTGCCCGGGGGGCGGCTCATCGGCGATCATCCGGAAGGCGGCGCGATCAATGTGCTCGCCGGCAAGTTCGGCCCCTATGTGAAATGGGGCAAGGTCAACGCGACCATCCCCAAGTCGATGGCGCCGGATACGCTTACTTTGGCCGACGCGGTCGAGTTGATCGCCGAGCGCGAAGGCCGCCCGGCCAAGCCCTCCGCCGCCAAGAAGGCGGCCGCGCCGAAGAAAGCGGCGGCCAAACCCAAAGCTTCGACCAAAGCGGCCCCGAAAAAGGCGGCGGCGAAACCGAGGGCGAAGCGCGCTTAAGGCGCGGTTGCGCAAGCGCGGAAAACGCGCTTTGCTCATTCCTCGGACTAGCGTCGAGGGAAACGCCATGAAAGCGTCATTCTGGTTGGGACTTGGGCTTTGCGCGGCGCTGGCGAGCGAGGCCAATGCGAAAACGCTGGTCTATTGCTCCGAGGGCAGCCCGGAGAATTTCCAGCCGGCGATCAACACCACCGGCACCAGTTTCGACGCCGCGCGGCCGGTCTACAACCGGCTGACCGAGTTCAAGCGCGGCACGACCGAGGTGATCCCTGGCCTCGCCGAATCCTGGGACCTCGCCGACGGCGGCAAAACGATCACGTTTCATCTGCGCAGGCAAGTCAAGTTCCACGCCAACAAGGAGTTCAAGCCGACGCGCGATTTCAACGCCGACGACGTCCTGTTCTCGTTCAACCGGCAGTGGAAACAGGACAATCCCTATTACAAGGTGTCGGGCGGCAAATACGATTATTTCAACGATATGGACATGCCCGCGCTACTCGATGCGATCGAGAAAAAAGACGACTTCACCGTCGTGTTTCATCTGAAGTCGCCCAATGTCGCGATCCTGGCCAATCTGGCGATGGATTTCGCCGCGATCTCCTCGGCCGAATACGCCGATTTTCTCCTGAAGAAGGGAACGCCCGAACAGCTCGATCAAACGCCGATCGGCACCGGCGCATTCTCGTTCGTGTCCTACCAGAAGGACGCGGTGATCCGGTTCAAGAAGAACTCCGACTATTTCGGCGAGAAGGCGCTGGTTGACGATCTCGTCTACGCCATCACGCCGGACGCGACCGCGCGCTACGCCAAGCTGAAGGCGGGGGAGTGTCACGTCAACGGCTATCCCCGGCCCGCCGATCTCGCCGAAATGCAGAAAGACGCGTCGCTGAAGGTGATCAACCTGTCGGGCCTCAACGTCGCCTATTGGGCGTTCAATGCGCAGAAGCCGCCTTTCGACAAGAAGGAGGCGAGGCAGGCGCTCAGCCTGGCGATCGACCGCGACGCCATCGTCAAGGACGTCTATCTCGGCGCGGCGGAAAAAGCCTCGACGCTGATCCCGCGCACGATGTGGGCCTTCAACGATTCTGTCCCACAGATCCCCTACGACGTCGAAAAGGCCAAGCAGATGCTGGCCGCCGCTGGCGTCAAGACGCCGCTCGACATCGACCTCTGGTACATGCCGGTGTCGCGGCCCTACAATCCCAACGGCAAGCGCATCGGCGAGATGATGCAGGCCGATCTCGCCAAGATCGGCGTCAACGCGAAATTGCAAACCTACGAATGGGGCGAATATCGCAAGCGCATCGCCAACGGCGATCCGGTCACTTCGCAATATGGTTGGACCGGCGACAACGGCGATCCCGACAATTTCTTCTTCCTGCGCGGCTGCCAGGGCGGCAAACCCGGCAACAGCAACGCGACGAAATGGTGCAACGCCGAGTTCGACGACCTGCTCGTCAAGGCGCGCGTGACTTCCGACCAGGCCGAACGCACCAAGGCCTACAAGCGGATGCAGGAGATCGAGCACGACGAGGCGCCGGAACTGCTGCTGGTGCATTCCACCGTCTACGAGGCGACGCGCGCCAATGTCGAGGGTTACAAACAAAGCCCGCTCGGCACGCATATCTTCGAGGGCGTCGATCTGAAGTGAGAATGTTGGGTTCCCGCGGCGACGTCTGTCATGGCCGGGCTCGTCCCGGCCATCCACGCCATCAACAGGCGGCGTCGTTTGTTTCGTCGAAGGTGACAGAGATCGTCATTGCGAGCGAAGCCAGGCAAACCACGTTTCCGCCGATCGCAAGTTCCGATGCAAAGCCTCGATCTCTCAAAGATGGATGGCTTCTCTTCGCTCGCCATGACGGCGCCGGGCCGATGACGGCGCTCGCGCCATGCTGATCTATCTCGCCCGCCGCGTCGCGCTCACCATCCCAACCTTCCTCGCCCTGATGTTCGCCACCTTCGTCGCCATCCGGCTCGTGCCGGGCGATCCGGTCGAGGTGCGCATGGGCGAGCGCGGCGTTTCGCCGGAACGGCTGGCGATGCTGTGCCATCAACTCGGGCTCGATCAGCCGGTGTGGCGGCAATTCCTCGACTATGTCGGCCAGATCGCGCGCGGCGACTTTGGCGTGTCGCTCGCCACGCAGCAGAAGGTGCTGACGGAGTTCTTCACTTTGTTCCCTGCGACCTTGGAGCTTTCGTTCTTCGCGATTGCTTTTGCGGTCGTCATCGGCGTGCCGGCCGGCGTCGTCGCGGCGGTCAGGCGCGGAGGCGTGTTCGACCAGACTTTGATGACGATCTCGCTGTTCGGCTATTCGATGCCGATCTTCTGGTGGGGTCTCGTGCTGATCATGCTCTTCTCGGTGACGCTGGGCGTCGCGCCCGTCTCCGGCCGGATCGATCTCATCAACTACAGTTTCGACCAACCGACCGGCTTCATGTTGGTCGACGCGGCGTTGTCGGACCAACCGGGCGCGGTGTGGGATGCGGCCCGGCATCTGATCCTGCCGGCCGTGGTGCTCGGCACCGTGCCGCTCGGCGTCATCGCGCGCATGACGCGCTCCTCCATGCTCGAAGTGTTGGCGGAGGATTATGTCCGCACCGCCCGCGCGAAGGGGCTGTCGCCGTTCCGCGTCGTCGGCGTCCATGCGTTGCGCAACGCGCTGTTGCCGGTTGTCACCGTGATCGGCCTGTCGGTCTCCGGGCTGATGGCGGGTGCGGTGCTGACAGAGAATATCTTCTCCTGGCCCGGCGTCGGCTCCTGGTTGATCCAGTCGATCTTCCGCCGCGATTATCCCGCTCTGCAAGGCGGCGTGCTGCTTATTTCCACCGTCGTCATTCTCGTCAATCTCGCGGTCGATCTGCTCTACGGCCTCATCAACCCGAGAATCCGTCATGCCCGCTGACGTTGCGCCGACAGACGCGCAGGTCCTTGCGCAGCCCTCGCCCTTCGCCGCTTTCGCGAGCGCCTTCCGCGAGAATCGTGGCGCGACGATCGGGCTTTGCGTTCTCGTCCTGATTGTGCTGGCCGCAATTTTCGCCGACCTGATCGCGCCGCACGCCCCCAGCGAACAGTTTCGCGAATTCGTGCGCGCCAAGCCCGTGTGGGCGGGCGGCACCTCGGCGTTTCCGCTGGGGACCGACGGCGACGGTCGCGACACGCTGTCGCGCCTCATTTTCGGCGCGCGCATCTCGCTGTTCATCGGCGTGTCGGTGATGGCTTTCGCCTTCGTCATCGGCGTCGCGCTGGGATTGCTGGCGGCGATGGCGGGTTCGTTGGTCGATGTCGTCGTCACGCGGTTGATGGACGTCATCATGGCGACGCCGAGCCTGGTGCTCGCCGTCGTCATCGTCGCCATTCTGGGCCCGAGCCTGACCAACACTATCGTCGCCGTCACCCTGGTCGGCCTGCCGCGCTACGTGCGCGTCGCACGCGCCGCCGCACTCGGCGAGTTGACCAAAGACTATGTGACGGCGGCCCGGGTCGCCGGGGTCAGGCCGCTGCGGCTGGCGCTCTCGACCGTTCTGCCCAATTGCCTCGCGCCCCTCATCGTGCAGGCCGCGCTCGGCGTCTCCGACGCGATCCTGGAAGCGGCGGGGCTGGGTTTTCTGGGCTTGGGCGCGCAGCCCCCGACCCCGGAATGGGGCGCGATGCTGGCGGACGCGCGCGAATTCATCCGCTCCGATCCCTGGATCGTCACGCTGCCGGGCCTCGCCATCCTCATATCAGTGGTGGCGATCAACCTGACCGGCGACGGCTTGCGCGACGCGCTCGACCCGAAGATGCGGAGGGGATGATGCCTCTGCTCGACATCCGCAATCTCACGGTGCGATTTCCCACCCGCCACGGCGCCTTCACCGCGGTTGACGGCGTCGACGTGAGCGTCGATCGCGACGAGTCGCTCGCTATCGTGGGCGAATCCGGCTCGGGCAAATCGGTGGCGATGCTGGCGGTGATGGGTCTGCTGCCAGCCACTGCCAAGGTCAGCGCCGATCTCATGCGCTTCGACGGCCACGATCTCATGACGATGAGCGCGAGCGCCCGGCGCGGCGTCGCCGGGCGCGCCCTGGCGATGATCTTTCAGGAGCCGATGTCCTCGCTCAACCCCTGCTTCACCGTCGGCTTCCAGATCGGCGAGGCGCTGAAATCGCATCTCAAGCTGTCACGGTCCGAGCGCAAACAACGCGTGATCGCGCTGTTGCGCGAGGTCGGCATCCCCGATCCCGAGCGCCGCGTCCACGCCTTTCCGCATCAGCTTTCGGGCGGTATGAGCCAGCGCGTGATGATCGCCATGGCGCTCGCCTGCAAGCCGAAACTTCTTATTGCCGACGAGCCGACCACCGCGCTCGATGTCACCATGCAGGCGCAGATCCTCGACCTGCTGCTCGACCTCAAACAGCGCAACGGCATGGCGCTGGTGCTGATCACGCACGACATGGGTGTCGTCGCCGAGACGGCGGACCGCGTGATCGTGCAATATGCCGGCCAGCAGGTCGAGGCCAACACGACGCGCGCTTTGTTCCGCGATCCGCATCACCCCTATACCGCCGCTTTGCTGGCCGCGCTGCCGGAGCGCGCGACGCAACGCCGGCTGCCGGCCATTCCCGGCGTCGTGCCGGGCCAGTTCGACCGGCCGAGCGGTTGCCTGTTCGCGCCGCGCTGCGAATTCGCCTTCGCCGCCTGCCGCGCCGCCCCGCCGCCGCCGGCCTCGCCAGCGCTGGGCCGGGCGCGCTGTCTGGCGCCGCTGGCCAACGCGGGCGACGCGGCATGAGTCCGGTCATCGAAGCCAGGGGGCTGAGCCGCGAATACCCGATCGCGCGCGGGTTGTTTCGCTCCCATGCGACGCTGAAGGCGTTGAACAATGTCTCGTTCACGCTGGAGGCCGGCCGCACGCTGGCGGTGGTCGGCGAATCCGGCTCCGGCAAATCGACGCTGGCGCGGCTCTTGACGCTGATCGAGCCGCCGACTCGCGGCGAATTGCGGATCGAGGGCGAGGACGTCGCGCACGCCGATGCGGCGCGGCGGCGGCGCTTGCGCCGCGAAGTGCAGATCGTGTTCCAGAACCCGTACGGCTCGCTCAATCCGCGCCAGAGAATCGGCCGCGCGCTGGAGGAGCCGCTGCTCGTCAACACCGATTTCCCCGGCGCGGCGCGAAAGGAGGCGGCGCTCGATATGATGCGCGCCGTCGGCCTGCGCCCGGAGTTCTATCATCGCTACCCCCACATGTTCTCCGGCGGCCAGCGCCAGCGCATCGCAATCGCCCGCGCGCTGATGTTGAAACCCAAGATCCTCGTGCTCGACGAGCCGGTGTCGGCGCTCGACATTTCGATCCGCGCGCAGGTGCTCAACCTGATCGCGCAATTGCAGGAGGCGCTGAAGCTCGCCTATGTCTTCGTCAGCCACGACCTCTCGGTGGTGCGCCATATCGCCGACGAGGTGATGGTGATCTATCTGGGTTCGGTGGTTGAGATCGGGCCGAAGGCGGCGCTGTTCGACGAGCCGTTGCACCCCTATACGCGGGCGCTGATGGCGGCGACGCCGGTCGCTGATCCCTGCGCCTTGAAAGTGCGGGCGCCGCTAATCGGCGAGCCGCCGTCGCTGATCGATCCGCCGAGCTGCTGCGCCTTCCATCCGCGCTGCCCGCTGGCGATGGAGATCTGCCGGCGCGAGACGCCGGCGCTGGTGTCGAAACGCGGGCGCGAAGTCGCCTGCTGGGCGGTTGAGGCATGACGGACAGTTACGATTACATCGTCGTCGGCGCGGGCTCGGCGGGTTGCCTGATGGCCAACCGGCTCAGCGCCAATCCCGCCAACAAGGTGCTGCTGCTCGAAGCCGGCGGGCGCGATGACTGGATCTGGCTGCATATCCCCGTCGGCTATCTCTACGCCATCGGCGACAAGCGCTCGGACTGGCTTTTCCGGACAGCGCCCGAGCCCGGCCTCAACGGCCGCGACATCGCCTACCCCCGAGGCCGCGTGATCGGCGGCTGCTCCGCCATCAACGGCATGATCTACATGCGCGGACAGGCGCGCGATTACGACGGCTGGCGCCAGCTCGGCCTCGAAGGCTGGGGCTGGGACGACGTGCTGCCGTATTTTTTGGCGCACGAAGACCATTGGGCCGGCGAAAAGGCGTTGCACCGCGCGGGCGGGGAATGGCGCGTCGAGCGCCCGCGCATCGCCTGGGACATTCTCGACGCCGTGCGCGACGCGGCGGCCGAAGTCGGCATCCCAAAGATCGCCGATTTCAACCAGGGCGACAACGAGGGCTCCGATTATTTCGAGGTCAACCAGCGTCGCGGCCTGCGCGTCAGCGCGGCGAAGGCTTTCCTCAAGCCGGC
This sequence comes from Hyphomicrobiales bacterium, assembly GCA_025358745.1. Taxonomy (GTDB): domain Bacteria; phylum Pseudomonadota; class Alphaproteobacteria; order Rhizobiales; family Beijerinckiaceae; genus Roseiarcus. The sequence goes on from JANYIH010000227.1 coordinate 9,392, forward strand.
GCTGAAGCGACCGAACCTGCGGTTGGTGACGGGCGCCCACGCGCGACGAATATTGTTTGACGGCGCGCGCGCCACCGGCGTCGAGTACGAAGCGCAGGGCCGCGTCGTCACGGCGCGCGCGCGCGAAATCGTGCTGACGGCGGGCGCGGTCGGCACGCCGCAACTGCTCGAAATCTCCGGCGTCGGACGGCCCGAGACGTTGGCCAAGATCGGCGTTCAAAC
>JANYIH010000255.1 GCA_025358745.1 Hyphomicrobiales bacterium
GGCCTGCCCCTATGGCGCGCGCGAGGTCGACGAGGTCGAGGGCGTGATGAAGAAATGCACGCTCTGCATCGACAAGATCTACAACGAGAACCTGCCCGAACCGGAGCGCGTGCCGGCCTGCGTCTCGACCTGTCCCGTCAACGCGCGTCATTACGGCGATTTCAACGATCCGGCTTCGAACGTGTCGCGCCTCACCCGGGAGCGCGGCGGCTTCGATCTGATGCCGGAGACGGGCTACAAACCAACTAGTAAGTATCTGCCGCCGCGTCCAGGCAGGCGCGGGACCGCGGCGTCAACCAAGCCCGCCGAACGCGCCGCCGGCGAGCCGACTGGGCTGTTGCGCTGGGTCGACCGCATCCTGTCGCGGTAAACTCCATGCATCCTGCCGCTTCCGTCATCCTTTTCACCACCGCCTCGGGCGCGGGTTATGGCCTGTTGCTGTGGCTCGCCCTGTTCGCGCTTGCGGGCTTTGCCCCGACGACAAGTCTGTTCGGCTCGGTTGGACTGGGGCTGGCGCTGGCGCTGATCACGATCGGCCTGCTGGCCTCCACCTTCCACCTCGGCCGGCCTGAGCGGGCGTGGCGCGCGCTGTCGCAATGGCGCTCGTCCTGGTTGGCGCGCGAGGGCGTGGCGGCGATTGCGACCTATGTCGTCGCCGGGCCGTTCGCGCTCGGCTGGGTCTTCCTGCATCGCGTCGACGGCCCGTTCGCTGCCGCCGCCGGGCTTAGCGGGGCGATGTCGATAGTCACGGTCGCCTGCACGGCGATGATTTACGCCAGCCTGAAGCCGATCCGGCAATGGAGCAATGGTTGGACCGCGCCTGTCTATCTCTGCCTGGCCGGCGCGACCGGCGCGCTGCTATGGGTCGATCTGACGCTGGCCTTCGGCGCGTTCCGGCCCGCGTTTGGTTGGCTCGTCCTGACGCTGACGGCGCTGGCCGCGCTCGTAAAGCTTGGCTATTGGCGCGCCATCGACGCTCAGACGCCGCGCTCGACGCTGGCGAGCGCCACCGGCCTTAGCTCCTACGGTACGGTACGATTGCTGGAATCGCCGCACACGGAAGAGAATTACGTGATGCGCGAAATGGGCTTCCGCGTCGCGCGCAAACATGCCGCGAAACTGCGACGATTGGTGATCACGATGCTGTTTGTGGTTCCGCTGCTGGCCCTGTCGTGCGTCGCGCTTGGCGCATCGCCGCTGTTCGCCGGGGTGGCCACGCTGAGCGCGGCGGTCGGCGTGGGCGCGGAACGCTGGTTGTTCTTCGCCGAGGCGACGCATGTCTCGACGCTGTATTACGGGCGCGCGGCGTAAAGTCAGACGCCGTCGGCGTCGCTGACGCAGACCAGCGCGTTCGGGCCGCAATAGAGCGAATAGAGCGTGGTCAGGATGGCCGCGACCTCCGGCCCGTTCAGGCGGTAATAGATGGTCTGCGCGTCGCGCCGGATCGCGACCAGTTTCTTGGCCCGCAGCGTCGCCAGATGCTGCGACAGCGCGGATTGACTGATGCCGACGATGCGCTGCAATTCGCCGACGGACTTTTCACCCGCCACCAGATTGCACAGCACCATCAGCCGCCATTTGTTCGACATCGAACGCAGCATTTCCGCCGCCCGGCCGGCGTGCGATTCGAGCTCGCCCGGCTCTATGGCCATGCGCTCCAGCATCAGGGCGCGCGAGCCGCGAAGCCGTCGCCTTCGCGACGCCGGACATGGTTATCGACGGTGCACGGCAATTCAACCGGCAGCGTGCAACCCCGCACCACAAGCATGGCGACCCCTCCTCAAGCTCGCTTGAATTACCCGCAACGGTCGCGATGAACAACAAAATTCGCCGAGCGAGACCGACTCCGCTGGCGGGGCGCCCATCGTGGTCCAACCAAGGCGGTCGGGCGGGCTTGCAGGAAGCGGATCGTATCGGGAAGAGCGCGGCTCGGTCTACGCGCGATGGGCGTTCCCGCGCCACTTGTGTATATAATGCCTTTCCGAGACTGAGCCCGGCAGGGGAACTTCAGGGAGCAAGCTATGAGCGCGCAAACGGCGTCCAACCAAAAGACGATGTCGATCATCGTCACCAAGGGCTCGCTGGATTGGGCCTATCCGCCATTCATCCTCGCCACGACCGCCGCGGCGATGGGCGTCGACGTGACGATGTTCTTCACCTTCTACGGCCTGCCGCTGCTCCTGAAGACGCTCGACCTGCAGGTGACGCCGCTCGGCAACGCGGCGATGAAAATGCCGGTCATGGGTATGCACATGGGGATGCCCAACGTCGTCAGCATGTTGCCGGGCGTCGACGCCGCCGCGACGGTGATGATGAAAAACCTCATCAGGAAAAAGGGCGTCGCCTCGATCGAGGAATTGCGCGACCTCGCCGTCGAGGCCGACGTCCATCTGATCGCCTGCCAGATGACGATGGACCTGTTCGAATACGACGTGAAGGACATGATCGACGGGGTGAAACTGGGCGGCGCGGCGACCTATATCGAAAAAGCGCTGACCGCCAATATCAACCTGTTCATCTGAGCGCAGAAGGAAAGACCATGGCCGACGTCACGCTCGACGCGAAGGGATTGAACTGTCCGCTGCCGATCCTGCGCGCCAGGAAGGCGCTGAAGGACGTGCCGCGCGACGGCACGCTGGAGATCCTGACCACCGATCCCGGCTCGGTCGCCGATTTCGCCGCCTTCTGCCACACCACCGGCAACACCTTGGCCGAGCAATCCACTGAGGCCGGCGTCTACCGCTTCGTGATCAGGCGCACCTCGGCCTGAACTTCGCGCGGCTTGAAATCCCCGCTGTTTGCAGGCAGACCCGTCGTCGCGAATCTTGCGGCAGGATGGAGGCTTGAAGGCGGATGCAGCCCACCCGAAACGAAGCGCTCAGCAAAGTCCCCGAAGTCACGCTCGGTTTCTGGATCATCAAGATTCTGGCGACGACACTGGGCGAAACCGGCGGCGACGCGGCGACGATGTCGCTCGGCCTGGGCTACGCGCTCGGCACCCTGATTTTCGCCGCCATTTTCGTCGCCGCGGTCGGCGCGCAGGTGCGGTCGCGCCATTTCCAGCCCTGGCTCTATTGGCTGACGATCGTCGCCACGACCACAGTCGGCACGACGCTGGCCGATTTCGCCGACCGCTCGCTGGGCGTCGGCTATGCCGGCGGCGCCTCGCTGCTGCTGGCTCTGCTAGTCGCATCGCTGGCGATCTGGCGCTGGTCGGAGGGTTCGATTTCCGTCGACACGGTGGCGACGCCCCGCGTCGAGGCGTTCTACTGGGCGACGATCCTGTTTTCGCAGACGCTCGGCACGGCGCTCGGCGATTGGATGGCCGACACCAACGGTCTTGGCTTCGGCGGCGGCGCGCTTGTGTTCGGCGTCGCGCTCGCGCTGGTCGCGGCGGCCTACGCCTTCACCTCGATTTCCCGCGTCGCGCTGTTCTGGCTCGCCTTCATCCTGACGCGGCCGCTGGGGGCGACGGTCGGCGATCTGCTCGACAAGCCGCTGGCGGACGGCGGGCTGGCGCTCAGCCGTTATTACGCCTCGGGCCTGCTGATAGCGGCGATTGCGGCGTTGATCTGTCTTTTGCCGCAACGGGCGGGTCGCCATCCTGCCGCCGCGGCCTCTGTCTCGCGATGAAGGAGCAAGTCGCCGCCCTGCCCGCCCGCCTCGCGCCGCTGGTCGAGACCGCGAAAGACTATGTGCAGAAACAGCTCGGCCACGCCTCGGCCGAAATGACGCTGCGCTAGCAGCGCCGGCGCGACCGTTTCCGCTTCAACCTGACCACGGCGGCGGGGCTTTAGGGCGAAGCGCGGGAACAGGAAGCGCGCCGACGTTTTCGGGGGCTTGGGCGCCTTTTTCTGTCCGGCTCGTCAGCCTTCAGGGCGCGGCCAGGCCAGCGTCGTGCAGGGCTTCGAGGTCGGGTGGTTCGCGCAGTGATTTGACGCCGAAAGCGCTAAGGAAATGGGGCTAGGCGACATAGGCGAACGGCGCGCCGGGCTGGGGTTTGCGCGGGCCCGGCGCGATGGCGGATCGCCTCGCCCTCAGCCGAGCGGGTGCGAAAGGCGTAGCCGCCGGGCAGCTTGACCCGAAGATAGGGCCGGGCGCGCAGCTCCCCCGAAACGGGCGCCGCGGCGGCGAACACCACCGCCTCGACCCGCCCCATTCATTCTTGCTAGAGAAATTCCGTAGGTATCTCAATGGGTTCGCGCAAGGCGTCGAGCGCGACGAGGCGGTCGAATAGCCGACGCAGGCCGCGCTCGCTGACGCCGGGTAGCCGCGCGGGCGTAAGCAGTGCAACAGGCGGCGTCCCAGCCCGGCGCGCCGGGTTATGCGCGCCCGATCCCAGGGCCAAGCAGCGGCAGGGGAGGCGCCAGCCGAGCCGCGCGGCCAGCACGCAATCAACGAGCGCAGCGAAGTTGTTTGCGGCGGGAACCTTTGAGGAGGCGCATCGCGCAAGCCGCCGCGTCCTCGCGCCGCGCCACGACCGCGAAGGGCGGGTCGGGGACGTGCGTCATGGCGCCGCCGCCTAAGCAGAGATTCGCAGCTTAGCCAACGGTACGGCCATGCGTTCGCGGTTGAGGTCTTCGACGGCGGTGTGGATGGTCTGGTCGAGCGCGGCAATGTCGG
>JANYIH010000263.1 GCA_025358745.1 Hyphomicrobiales bacterium
CGCACGAACGCTTCACGCCGCCGGGCGGTCGGCGAGCACGTGGTCGAGCCAGGTAGTGTCCATCTCCGGCACCGAGGAGATCAACTTTTCGGTGTAGGGATGATAGGGCGGCGCGAAGATTTGCGCCGTCGGCCCCTGCGCGATGATCTCGCCCTTCAGCATCACAGCGGTGCGGTGCGCGATGCGGCGCACGGTGCCCAGATCGTGAGTGATGAACATATAGGCGAGGCCCAGATCCTCCTGCAACGTTCGCAATAGTTTCAGCACTTCCTCCGCCACCAGCGGATCGAGCGCCGAAGTTGGTTCGTCGCAGATGATAAGGTCGGGCTCGGCGGCGAGCGCGCGCGCGATGCAGACGCGCTGCTTCTGGCCGCCCGAGAGTTGGCCGGGCCGGCGCTTGGCGAAATCGGCGGGCAGGCCGACATGGGTCAGCAGGTCCGCGACTTTGGTTCGCACCTGAGAGTCCGACTTGTTGAAGAACAGCGTCATCGGCCGGCCGATGATCTCCTGCAAGGTCTGGCGCGGGTTGAGCGCGGTGTCGGGCATTTGATGCACCATCTGCAACCGTCGCAGCACGTCGCGCGGCCGCGCGCCCATGACAGGGGCGAGCGACTGCCCCGCCAGCCGCACATCGCCGCTGCGGCGCGGCAGCAGCCCCGCCACCACGCGCGCGAGCGAGGATTTGCCCGAGCCGGATTCGCCCACCACCGCCAGCGTCTCTCCCCGCGCCAGCGAGATGTTGATGTTGCGCACCACCGTCGTGCCGGGGCGGTAGCCCGCCTCGACGTTGCTGACGCTCAACAGCGGCTCGGGATGGGCCGGCGGGTCAATCAACGGCGTCGAGGTCGCTGACCGCCGCTCGTTGACCAGCGCGGTGGCGTAAGCCGTGCTAGGCGCCTCCAGGATTTGTTTGGCGCCGCCGACCTCCACCATCTTGCCGTGGCGCAGCACCATGATGCGATGCGCGATCTGCGCGACGACGGCGAGATCGTGGGTGATGTAGAGCCCCGCGGTGCCGAATTCGCGGATCAGGTCGCGCAGCAGCGCCAGCACTTCGATCTGCGTCGTCACGTCGAGCGCAGTGGTTGGCTCGTCGAGCACGATGATGTCGGGGCGGCAACTCATCGCCATCGCCGCCATCGCGCGCTGCAACTGACCGCCGGAGACCTCATGCGGAAAGCGTTCGCCGAAACTTTCCGGGTTCGGCAATTGCAGCTTGGCGAACAGGGTTTTGGCGTAAGTCTCAGCCTCCGCCCGGCTCATCACGCCATGCAGCACCGGCGCCTCGCACACCTGATCCATCAGCTTCATCGCCGGATTGAACGAGGCCGCCGCGCTTTGCGCGATATAGGCGATGCTCTTGCCGCGGAAGTTCCGCCGCGCGGCGGCGGTGCTGGCGCGCAACTCCACGCCGTTGATCCTGATCTGGCCGCCGGTGATGCGGCAGCCGGCCCGCGCATAGGCCATAGCGGCGAGGCCGATGGTGGATTTGCCGGCGCCGGATTCGCCGATCAGGCCGAGAATCTCGCCGCGCTTCAGCGTGACGTCGATCTTGTCGACCAGAACGGCGCCGGTGATGGTCTCGACCTGGAGCGCGTCGAGCGTCAGGACCAGTTCTTCGCTCATCGCGCCCTCACATTTCCGCCTGGCTGCCCGAAGGCCGCGCGTCGATCGACAGCAACCAATCAACGACGAGATTGACGCCGACCGTCAACGACGCGATGGCTATTGCCGGATAGAGCGGCGCGAACAGGCCGAAGTTGATCGCCGCCGAATTCTCGCGCACCATGCCGCCCCAGTCGGCGAACGGCGGTTGCACGCCAATCCCCAGGAAGCTCAGCGCGGCGACGAACAGAAAGTTGAAGCAGAACCGCAGGCCGAATTCCGAGATCAGCGGCGCCATCGCGTTGGGCAGGATCTCCGAGCGGATGATCCACCATAGGCCCTCGCCGCGCATGCGCGCGACTTCGACATAGTCGAGCACAGCCAGGTTCATGCCGAGCGCGCGCGCCAGCCGGAACACTTTGGTCGAGTCGATGATGGCGATGGTGAAAATCAGCACCGGGATCGACGAGCCGAACACACCCAGAATGATCAGCGCGAGAATGAGCTGCGGGATCGACAGAATGACGTCGACCAGGCGCGACAGCACGACGTCGACCCAGCCGGCCAGCACCGCGGCCGTGAAGCCCAGCGTGATGCCGATGAAGAACGAGAGAACCGTCGTCGCCGCCGCGATGCCGATCGTGGTGCGGGCGCCATAGATCAGCCGGGTCAGCATGTCGCGACCGATCTGATCGGCGCCGAGCCACATCTGCGCCGACGACGGCGCCCAGGTGTCGCCGACCGATTGCGATTGCGCGTAAGGCGCGAACCAGGGGCCGATCAGCGCCACCAACAGGTAGAAGGCGACGACGATCAGGCCGATCCGGGCCGTCAGGGGGGGGCGATGTCCGAAGATCGTCATGTGGCCTCAGCGTCGTCGGCGCAAGCGGGGATTGGCGAGCATGGCGAGGATGTCGGCCACGGTGTTGAGCGTGACGAACACGGCGGCGAACACCAGACCGCAGGCCTGGATCACCGGCACGTCTCTTTTGGCGACCGCGTCCACCATATATTGGCCGACGCCGGGATAGACGAACACGTTTTCGACGACGACGACGCCGACGACGAGATAGGCCAGATTGAGCGCCACCACCGAGACGATCGGCCCCAAAGCGTTGGGCAGCGCGTGCCAGGCGACGACGCGCGAGCGCGTCAAACCTTTGAGGAACGCCATCTCGATGTAGGGCGTCGACATGATCGACAACACGGAATTGCGCGTCATACGCAGCATGTGCGCCATCACCACCAGGGTCAACGTCAGCGCCGGCAGGAAGGCGACGTAGGTCCGCATTCCCAGCCCCATGTCGGAATCCACCGTCGCCAGCGAGGGAAACCAGGCCAGCTTGATCGCGAACACTATGATAAGAATATAGGCGACGAAGAATTCCGGCACCGAGATCGCGATCAGCGTCAGGATATTGGCCAGCCGATCGGTCAGCCGGCCTTCGCGGATCGCCGACAATATGCCCAGACCCACCGCCAGCGGCACGGCGATGACCGCCGCATAAGAGGCCAGAAACAGCGTGTTGATGAAACGCGGCGCCAGTTCGTCGATGATGACGCGCCCGTTGGTCAGCGATTTGCCGAAGTCGCCATGCAACACGCCGAGCAGCCATTGCAGATAGCGCAGATAGGCCGGCTTATCGAGGCCAAGCTCGGCGCGAAACACTTTCAGCGACTCGGGCGTCGCCTGTTGCCCAAGCACCGCCGAGGCGACGTCCCCCGGCAGGATCTGGGTGCAGATGAAAATCAGCACCGACACCGCCAGGAGCGTTAGCAGACCGAGAGCGAACCGCGTCGCAATCAAACGTAACACGTGCTCGCTCTCCTTCTACGCTGTGGCTTGCGCTTGCGTCAGGCGAACCAGCCTTTTTCCGCGACGCGTTGATCGCACATGTCGTAGTGCGGATGCGGCGCTGCGCCCATCACCTTCTTCGAGTAGCCGTCGAGATAATCGCCGATGGCGAAGCACACCATGCCGCCGTCTTCCGAGATCATCTTCTGGCACTCGGCGTAGAGCTGGCCGCGCTTGGCGTCGTCGAGTTCGGCGCGCGCCTCCAACAGCCGTTTGTCGAATTCGGGACGGCGCCAATGCGTGTCGTTCCAGTTCGCATTGGACAGGAAAGTCTGCGCGAGCTGATTGTCCGCGCTCGGACGACCGCCCCAGTACACGGCGCAGAACGGCGCCTTCAGCCAGACGTTGCTCCAGTAGCCGTCGCCGGAGACTCGCTTGACGTCGAGCGTGATGCCCGCCTTCTTCATCGCCTCCTGATACAGCACCGCGCAGTCGGTCGCGCCGGAGAACGCGCCCTCGGACACCTGCAACTCGATCTTGGCGTCGGCCATGCCGGCCTTCTTGAAGTGGAACGCCGCCTTGTCGGGATCGTAGGGGCGCTGCGGCACATCCTTGGCGAAGTATTTCTGCGACGGGGCGACGGTGGTGTCGTTGCCCAACGTCGCGAAGCCCTTGTAGACATTGTCGATGATCTTCTGTCGGTCGATGCCGTATTTCAGCGCCAGCCGCATGTCGTTGCTCTGATACGGATCGGTATCGCACAAGGCCACCCAGGCGAAGCGGTTGCCGGTGCCCTTGGTGCGCACGACATTGACGGTCGGCGCCTTCATGACAAGCGAAACCGTCTTGGCGTCGAGACGGTTGGCCGCGTCTATCTGGCCCGAGATCAGCGCCTGCACGCGCGCCGCCGCATCCGGGATGTAGCGCAACTCGACGCCGTCGAAGTGGCCGCGATCCTTCTTCCAGTAGTCGCCCTTCTTGCGCTTGGTGACGACCCGCACGCCCGGTTCGAACGTCACGAGTTCGAACGCGCCGGTTCCGTCGGGCTTCGACCAGTCGGTGAAATTGTTGGGGACGATCAGGATGTGATAATCGGCAAAGATCGAGGGCAGACCGGCGTCGCCGCTCGACAGCGTGATCAAAATCTGATGCGAACCGAGCTTCTTGATGTCGGAAATTCCCGCCATCAAATCCTTGGCGCCCGACTTGGTCTCGCCGCGGTGCATATTGAGCGAGTAGATCACGTCGTCGGCGTCGAGAATCTTGCCAGATGTAAAAGGAACGCCCTTGCGGATGTTGAAAACCCATTCCTTCGCGCCCGGCTTGGCCTCCCAGCTCTCCGCCAATTCGCCGACCGGATTGTTGTCCGGGCCGATCTCGACCAGCCCGTTCCACAGCTGCCAGCCGTAGGAAATCGGGATCGAGTCTGCGTAAGTGCGGGGGTCGAGGCTGTCGGAGGCGCTGCCGCCTTCCATGCCGAGGCGAAGCGTGCCGCCCTTCTTGGGCGCATCGGCGGCGCGAGCGCTGGAAGCGCTGAAGCCCAGTCCCAGCGCCGCGGCGCCGGCCATCAATTCGCGTCGATCTACGATAAGACCCGAACCGCGCTTGTCGTTGCTGTGATCCATAAGCGTATTCTCCTCCGTGCCCGCGCCCGCCCTGCCCCTTCTGACGAATATTGGGCTATGGCATTATCAACGCGGTTTTTTTTAAACACAATAGCGCCGCCGCTCGGCAGGCGGCCGTATTTTTCGATGGCTGCGCCCAAATCCGGCTATTTGCCCTTTTCATGGGCCTGACCGCTCGCCGATACGGCGCTCGTGCTCGGCGATTGTCGCGCCTGCCGCATAGTCCTGCGTTCGCAGCGCATCGAGAACGGCGACAAGGCAGGCGTCGCGGCGCGCCTCCAGTTCGCGGATCGAGGCGCCGCCGGCCTGCGCGTCGGATTGCTCGGCCACCTGGTCGATCAGCGCCTCGGTCAGTTCCGGCGCCTCCAGCTTGGTCCACGGCAGTTTCAGCGCGGGTCCGAATTGGGCGAGGAAATGGCGCATTCCCGCTTCGCCGCCCGCCATGCGATAGGTCAGGAACGTGCCCATGAACGACCACCGCAGCCCCGCGCCGTAGCGGATCGCGTCGTCGATCTCCTCCGTGGTCGCCACCCCGTCGTTGACCAACCACAGCGCCTCGCGCCACAGCGCCTCCAACAGCCGGTCGGCGATGAAGCCGTCGATCTCCTTGCGCACATGCAGCGGCCGCATGCCGATTGCGCGGTAGAGCGCCATCGCCGCCGTCTTGGTCGCTTGCGCCGTTTGCGCGCCGCCGCACACTTCAACCAAGGGCAACAGATAGACCGGGTTGAAGGGATGCCCGACCACGAACCGCTCCGGCCGGCTCATCGCGTTTTGCAGCCGCGTCGGCAGCAGGCCGGAGGTCGAGGAGGCGATGATCACATCCGGCCGCGTCGCGCCGTCAATCGCCTTCAACACGCGCTGCTTGAGATCCTCGCGCTCGGGCAGGCTCTCCTGCACGAAATCGGCGTCAGCCGCCGCCGCTTCGATGCTGGGCGCAATCGTCAGCGCGCCCTCGCCCGTCGCCGCGTTGGGGAAAAGCTGCGCGCGGGCGCGCCGAGCGGCGGCGACAACCGTCTCCAGCTTGCGGCCGATCTCGGGATCGGGATCGTACAAGGCGACGTCGTGGCCCTCCAGCAGGAAGCGCGCCGCCCAGCCGGCGCCGATGACGCCGCCGCCGACCAGACCGACCCTCTGTTTGCTCATCGCTCAGCCCCGCTTTCGCAGCTTCAGTCTCTCACGCGCCTCGGCCGACCCGATCACCCGCGCGCCCATGTTGGTCAGGATCGTCGCCGCCCGCTCGACCAATTGCCCGTTGGAAGCGAGCACGCCGCGATCGAGAAACAGATTGTCCTCCAGCCCGACCCGCACATTGCCGCCCGCCAGCGCCGCCATCGCCGCGAACGGCAACTGGTTGCGGCCGATCGAGAACGCGCTGAACACCGCGCCCGGCGGCAGTTGATTGACGAGCGCCAGCAAGGTCAGGGGATCGTCGGGCGCGCCATAGGGAATGCCAAGGCACAATTGGATCATGCAGGGATCGTCGATCAGCTTCTCCGCGATCAATTGCTTGACGAACACGAGATGCCCCGTGTCGAACACTTCCAGTTCCGGCCGCACACCGAGCGCCTGCACTTTGGCCGCCATCGCGCGCAGCGTCGAGGGCGTGTTGGTCATCACATAGTCGCCGAGCGAAAAATTCATCGTGCCGCAATCGAGCGTGCAAATCTCCGGCAGCAATTGCGCGACATGGGCGAGCCGCTCGGTCGGCCCCACCATGTCGGTGCCTTTTGCGTCGAGCGGCAGCGGGTTCTCGCCGGCGCCGAACACCACGTCGCCGCCCATGCCCGCCGTCAGATTGATCACCACATCCACGTCGGCCGAGCGGATGCGCTCGACAACTTCCCGGTAAAGGTTCACGTCCCGCGCGGCCTTGCCCGTTTGCGGATCGCGCACATGGATATGCGCGATCGCCGCGCCCGCCCTGGCCGCCTCGATGGAAGCGTCGGCGATCTGTTTGGGCGTGATGGGCACGCCGGGATGTTTGCTCGTCGTGTCGCCGGAGCCTGTGACGGCGCAGGTGATGAAAACTTCGCGGTTCATCGTCCCCCCTATCTTACATCACGCTGACGAGACGCAGCGCGTCGTAGATCGCCGCATGGATATTGCGCGAGGCGACGGCGTCGCCGATGCGAAACAGTTGATAGGAGCCCTCTGGGTTGCGAACAACCGCCTGCGGCCGCGCCGCCAGCAACGCGGGTTGATCGACTTCCCCCAGATTGCGCGAACCCGGCTTCAACGCAAAGTACAAATCGTCAACCGGCGTCGCGCCGTGATCGACGATGATCTGATCGGCCAGCCGCTCGACCCGTTTGGCGCCATATTCGTCGTAGAACACGCCCACCAGCCGGTTGCCCTCGCGCCGCACGCTCTCCAGCCGCAAGTTCAGCGTGACACCGACGTCGTATTTCGAGAACGCGCGCAGATAGGGGGGAAAGCTGGTCGAGCCCACGTCCGGCCCCATCATCCGCTCCGGCGTCATATAATCGACGTTCGCGCCCGCGCGGGCGCAGAACTCGGCGACGCTGACGCCGGCATGGGCGCCGTTGTCGTCGTAGACGATGACGTTCGCCGCCGGTTTGATCGCGCCGGTCAGAATGTCCCAACTCGACGCGACATGCTCCGCGCCGCCCCGCAGGAAATCGAGGTTGGGCACGCCGCCGGTGGCGATGATCACCACGTCCGGCCCCTCGCGCGTCACGTCCTCCGCCTCTGCGTAGAGGTTGGTGCGCAACTCGACGCCGTGCTTCTCGCATTGCGCCAGCCGCCAATCGACGATGCCCAGAATCTCGCGCCGCCGCGCCAGTCCCGCCGCGACCCGCACCTGCCCGCCCGGCTGATCCGCCGCCTCCATCAGCACCGTCTTGTGGCCGCGCGCGGCGGCGACGCGCGCCGCCTCAAGCCCGCCCGGCCCCGCCCCGACGACGACGAATGTCTTCAGCGGCCCCGCGCTACGCGTCACGACATGCGGCATCGTCAACTCGCGCCCCGTCGCGGCGTTGTGGATGCAGACCGCGTGACCGCCATAGATGCTGTCGATGCAATAGCCCATGCCGACGCAGGGCCTGATCTCATCCTCGCGGCCCTGTTTGATCTTCAGCGCGATATGCGGATCGGCCAGATGCGCCCGCGTCATGCCGACCAGATCCAGCTTGCCCGATTCAATCGCGTGCCGCGCCGTCGCGACATCCTGCACCCGCGCGGCATGGAACGTCGGCAGCCGCGTCGCCACGCGGATGTCTCCCGCGAAATCGAGATGCGGCGCGGAGCGTTCGCCCATGCCGGGAATGACGCGCGAAAGGCCCTCCTCGGTGTCGATATGGCCGCGGATCACGTTGACGAAATCGATAGCGCCGCTCGCGGCGAGCGTTTGCGCGATGGTTGTCCCCTCGCGCCTGTCGATGCCGCGCTCGGCGTCCTCGTCGCACACAAGGCGCGCGCCGACGATGAAATCCTTGCCCACCCGCTCGCGGATCGCGCGCAGCACCTCGAATCCGAACCGCATCCGGTTTTCCAACGAACCGCCATACTCGTCGCTGCGATGGTTGGTCAGCGGCGACCAGAATTGATCGATCAGATGTCCGTAGGCTTCGATTTCGAACCCGTCGAGCCCCGCCACCTTCACCCGCTCCGCCGCGTCGGCGTAGGCGGCGACGATGCGGGTGATGTCGAATTCCTCCATCGCCTTGGGGAATGCGCGATGCGCCGGCTCGCGCACATGGCTGGCGCCGAGGATGGGCAACCAATCGTCCTTGGCCCAGCTCGTGCGCCGGCCCAGATGCGTGATCTGGATCATCACCGCCGCGCCGTGGTCGTGCACCTCGTCGGCAAGCGCCTTCAACCAGCCGACCACTTCATCTTTGTAGAGCAGAATGTTGCCGAACGCCTGCGGACTGTCGGGCGCGACCACCGCCGAGCCGCCGATCATCGTCAGCCCGATGCCGCCTTTCGCCTTCTCCACGTGATAGGCGCGATAGCGCTCCTTCGGCATTCCGTCATGGGTGTAGGCCGGCTCGTGCGCCGTGGACATCAGACGATTGCGAATCGTCAAATGCTTGAGCTGGAAAGGTTGAAGCAGCGGGTCTGCGCTCATGAGCGGGGGAGATTAGCGGGACTGCGCCGCTTGTATAGGGCGCCCGCGTCCATGAAAAATGGATGCGCCCAACGTTTAATAGCCGACCGCCGCGCCGCCGCCCCTGCGCGGGTCGTTGACGCCGTAGAACCGGGCCGCCCCCTCCGGCTTTCCCCCCAACCGGGGCGCGCCGATCAGAATCGCGTCGACATGATTGGCGGGCTGCGGCGGTCCGAAATGATGGCCCATGCCTTCCAGGATTCGGCGCGTGTCCGGCGACAGGGCGAACGGCTCGACGAAGGTCAGGTCGGGCAGCCATTGATTGTGGATGCGCGGCGCGTCGACCGCCTCCGAGATCGACATGCCATAGTCGATCACGTTGAGGATCGTCTCCAGCACCACCGTGATGATGCGGCTGCCGCCCGGCGTGCCCGTCACCATCACCGGTTTTCCGTCCTTGACGACGATGGTCGGCGCCATCGAACTCAGCGGCGTCTTGCCGGGCTCTATCGTGTTCTTCTCGCCCTGCACCAGCCCGTAGAGATTGGGCGCGCCGAGTTTCGAGGTGAAGTAGTCCATCTCGTCGTTGAGCAGCACGCCGGTTTCGCCCGCCACCACGCCGGCGCCGAACCAGTTGTTGAGCGTGTAGGTGACGGCGACCGCGTTGCCGTCGTTGTCGACGATGGAAAAATGCGTCGTGTTGACGCCCTCGTGCGGCGGCTTGCCGGGCGCGAGTTCCGCCGAGGGCGTGACCTTGTCGGGGTCGATGGCCGCACGCACCTTGTCCCCATAAACCTTGCCGATCAGGATATCCACGGGGTTATGCACGAAATCGGGATCGCCCAGGAGATTGTTGCGGTCGACATAGGCGTGCCGCATCGTCTCGATTTCGTCATGCAGCGCCTGCGCCGAGCCGAAGCCGAGCCTTTGCAGGGGATAGCCTTCCAGCACGTTCAGCATTTCGCACAAAGTCACCCCGCCCGAGCTCGGCGGCGGCGCGGAAACGACCGTGTAGCCGCGATAATCGCACGCAACCGGCGCCAGTTCGCGCGGGGCGATGCGGTTGAGATCCTCCAACGTGATGATCCCGCCGCCCGCCTTCACCGCCGCCGCGAGCGACGCTCCCACCTCGCCCTCGTAGAAGCCCGCCGCGCCCTGCTCGCGGATCGCCCGCAGCGTGCGCGCCAGATTCGTCTGCACCAGCTTTTCGCCCACCCCATAGGGCCGGCCGTCGTGCAGGAAGATCGCCGCCGTCGCGGGGTCGCGCGCCAACGTACCCGCCGCGAGCGCCAGCGGAAACGCGTCGCCGTCTTCGAGCGTGAAGCCGTCCTCGGCGAAGCGGATCGCCGGGTCGATCAGCGCCGCGCGGGGCAACGCCCCATATCTGTCGCGCGCATATTCGAGCCCGCCGACGGTCCCGGGCACGGCGACCGAGAGATAGCCCTGGGTCGACAACCCTTTGACCGGCTCGCCGTCGGGGCCGAGATACATGTCGCGGGTCGCCGCCAGCGGCGCCTTTTCGCGGAAGTCGATGAAGGTTTTGCGCCCGTCGGCGAACACGATGGTCATGAAACCGCCGCCGCCGAGATTGCCGGCGGCGGGATAGACCACCGCCAGCGCGTAACCGACCGCGACCGCCGCATCGACCGCGTTGCCGCCCTGTTTGAGCGTTGCGACGCCGACCTCGCAGGCGAGCCTTTGCGCGCAGGCGACCATGCCGTGCTCGGCGGCGACCGCCGGCGGCGCTGCGGCATGGGCCGGGGTCGTCAGCAGCAGCAATCCGGCGACGAAGGTGCGCAAGGTCATCGCGGCTTGGCGCCTTCGCCGGGCTTCAGCGCGATGCCCGACAACAATTTCGTGAACATGTCGGCGCCTTGCTGGCCGGTCGAGAACCACGTCTGCATCAGATTCTCGGGCGTGAATTTCCCCATTTCCGCCAGCATCCGCTTCTCCATTTCGGCCAGAACCGCCTGCTGCATCGGCTGCACGTCGGGAAGCCCGAAAAACTGGCGCGCCTCCAGCGGCGTGCAATCGATGTCGATGGTGACTTTCATGCGGCCCCCCTGCCCCATATCGACGCGGAACGCGCGCAATTGCAAGCCGGGTTCCGCGCGCCGCGAACCCAGACCGCAAACGCGCCATCTTGACGCGGTCGGCGGGTTGGCCGAATCGAGGCGGGCGACGGCGCTGGATTCGGCGACGGGCAGAGCAGGAGCGACTAGCGTGGACGCCTCGACAGTCTTTTCCGCGCTCAGCGCCGAAGTCACGCCCCGCCACGGCCTGCGCGCCGCCATCGCCGCCGCCCATCGCCGCTGCGAGCCCGAGTGCGTCGCCGCGCTGATCGAGGCCGCCGCCGCCACGCCGCAGGAGGCGGCGCGCATCAAAACCATCGCCGCCGGGCTCGCGCGGGCTTTGCGCGAAAAATCGCGCTCGCGTTCTTCCGGCGTCGAGGGGCTGATTCACGAATATTCGCTGTCGAGCCAGGAGGGCGTCGCGCTGATGTGCCTGGCGGAGGCGCTGCTGCGAATTCCCGACGCCGCGACGCGCGACGCCCTCATCCGCGACAAGCTGAGCCCCGGCGACTGGCGCGCCCATGTCGGGCAGAGCCCGAGCCTGTTCGTCAACGCCGCCACCTGGGGCCTCGTGCTGACCGGCAAGCTGGTGGCGACCAACAGCGAACAGGGCCTCTCGGCCGCACTGACCCGCCTGATCGCCCGCTCCGGCGAGCCGCTGATCCGCGCCGGGGTCGACGTCGCGATGCGGCTGATGGGCGAGCAGTTCGTGACCGGGCGCACCATCGAGGAGGCGTTGCGCAACGCGCAGCCGCGCGAGGCGCTCGGCTTCTGCTTCTCTTACGACATGCTGGGCGAGGCGGCGACGACGGCGGCCGACGCGGGGCGTTACTACGCCGATTACGAACACGCCATCCACGCCATCGGCAAGGCGTCGGGCGCGCGCGGCATCTACGAAGGCCCCGGCATTTCGATCAAGCTGTCGGCGCTGCACCCGCGCTATGTCAGCCAGAAGCGCGGCCGCGTGATGGGCGAGCTGCTGCCCCGCGTGAAAACGCTGGCCGCACTGGCGCGCTCCTATCAGATTGGCTTCAACATCGACGCCGAGGAGGCTGACCGGCTCGACCTGTCGCTCGATCTGTTGGAGGCTTTGGCGCTCGATCCCGCGCTTGACCAATGGAACGGCCTCGGCTTCGTGATCCAGGCTTACGGCAAGCGCTGCCCGTTCGTGATCGACGCCTTGATCGACCTCGGCCGCCGCGCGAAGCGCCGGTTGATGGTGCGGCTGGTCAAG
The DNA here is from genome assembly GCA_025358745.1 of Hyphomicrobiales bacterium. Classification (GTDB taxonomy): domain Bacteria; phylum Pseudomonadota; class Alphaproteobacteria; order Rhizobiales; family Beijerinckiaceae; genus Roseiarcus. The sequence goes on from JANYIH010000263.1 coordinate 12,404, forward strand.
GGCGCCTATTGGGACAGCGAGATCAAGCGCGCCCAACTCGACGGCCTCACCGACTTCCCCGTCTACACGCGAAAAGTCCACACCGACGTCGCCTATCTCGCCTGCGCCCGCAAACTCTTGTCCGCGCCCGACGCAATCTTCCCGCAATTCGCCACCCACAACGCGCAGACTTTGGCCAGCGTGATCGCCTTCGCCGGCCCCAACTATTATCGCGGCCAGTACGAGTTCCAGTGTCTGCACGGCATGGGCGAGCCGCTGTACGAGGAAGTGGTCGGGCGCGACAAGTTCGACCGCCCGGCCCGCGTCTACGCCCCCGTCGGCTCGCACGAGACGCTGCTGGCCTATCTCGTGCGCCGGCTGCTGGAAAACGGCGCCAACACCTCCTTCGTCAACCGCATCGCCGACGAGACCATGCCCATAGACGCCCTGACCGCCGATCCGGTCGAAGTCGCCCGCGCGATCCAGCCGCTCGGCGCGCCGCACGAGCGCATCGCCGCGCCGTTGGCTCTGTATGGCCCGGATCGACCCAATTCGCGCGGGCTCGACCTGTCGAGCGATCTCGAACTTGGGGCTCTCGCCGACGGCCTCGCCGATCCGCCCGAGCCCGCGCCCACCGGCGAGCCGATCCATAACCCCGCCGACCCGGACGATCTCGTCGGCCGCATCGCCTTCGCCAGCGCGACCGATATCGCGGCGGCGCTGAGGCGAGCCGAAGCCGTCGCGCCCGCCTGGGCCTCGACGCCTGAGCGCGCCGCCCTGCTGCGCCGCGCCGCCGACGCGTTCGAGGCGTCGCACGCCCTGTTGATTGGCCTGGCGGTGCGCGAGGCCGGCAAGTCCTACGCCAACGCGGTGGCGGAACTGCGCGAGGCGGTCGATTTCCTGCGCTATTACGCCAACGAGGCGGCGCGCCTGCTCGGCCCCGGCGCGCCGGCGCCGCTCGGGCTCGTGGCCTGCATCAGCCCGTGGAATTTCCCGCTCGCCATTTTCACCGGCCAGATCGCCGCCGCACTCGCCGCCGGCAATGTCGTGCTGGCCAAGCCCGCCGAGGAGACGCCGCTGATGGCGGCGCAGGCGGTTCGCCTTTTGCACGAGGCCGGCGTGCCCGAGGGCGTCTTGCAACTGCTGCCCGGCGCGGGCGATGTCGGCGCGGCGCTGGTCAGCCACCCCAGCGTGCAAGGCGTCATCTTCACCGGCTCGACCCCCGTCGCGGGCCTGATCGCGCAGAGCCTTGCGGGGCGGCTCACCCGCGCCGGCCAGCCGGTCCCGCTGATCGCCGAGACCGGCGGCCTCAACGCGATGATCGTCGATTCCAGCGCGCTGGCCGAGCAGGCGGTCGGCGACATCCTCGCCTCCGCCTTCGATTCCGCGGGCCAGCGTTGCTCGGCCTTGCGCATTCTCTGCCTGCAGGCGGACGTCGCCGACCGCACCCTCGCCATGCTGAAGGGCGCGATGGCCGAACTCGAAGTCGGCGACCCGCGCCGCCTCGCCACCGACATCGGCCCCGTGATCTCGGCGCAGGCGCGCGCCAACATCCTGAGCCACATCGACTCCCTGCGCGCGCGCGGGTTTCGCGTCACCCAGACGCCGATGGGCGCGCTGCCCGGCACGTTCGTTGCGCCGACGCTGATCGAGGTCGGCCGCGTCGCCGACGTCGAGCGAGAGGTGTTCGGCCCGGTGCTGCATGTCGTGCGCTATCGGCGCGCCGATCTCGACGCCCTGATCGGTGAGATCAACGCGACCGGCTTCGGCCTCACCTTCGGCCTGCACACGCGGATCGACGAGACGATTGCGCGCGTCGCCGAGCGCGTCGGCGCAGGCAACATCTACGTCAACCGCAACATCATCGGCGCCACCGTCGGCGTGCAGCCGTTCGGCGGCGCCGGCCTCTCCGGCACCGGCCCGAAAGCGGGCGGCCCGCTCTATCTGCCGCGCCTGTTGACAGAGCCGCCGGCCCATGCGCTCGACGGGCTCGAAGGCGCCGCGCCCGCCGCCTTGCGCGTGTTCGTGGATTGGCTGCGCGACGCCGGCGCGGCGGAAGAGGCCGAGCTTTGCGTCGCCGTTGGCGCGCGCTCACCGCTCGGCGCGCGGGTAGAACTTGCCGGCCCCGTCGGCGAGCGCAATATCTATGCGCTCAAACCGCGCGGCCTGATCGCCGCTTGCGCCGAGACCGCGTCGGGCCTCAGGCTGCAACTCGCCGCGATTCTGGCGACCGGCAACGACGCCGCCGTTCCCGGACTGCTGGCGGCGGCCGCGCTCGACGGCCTGCCGCCCGAACTCGCCCATCGCATCGCCGGTTACGACGATCCGCTCGCCGCCCCCGGCCTCGCCGGGGCGCTGATCGAGGGCGAGGGCGAGGCGGTGGCCGACGCCGCCCGCCGCCTCGCCGCCCGCCCCGGCCCGATCCTGCGCGCCCAGGCGCTCTCCAGCGCTGAACTCGCCGCCGGCGAGGGCTACCATCTCGCCGATCTCGTCGAGGAGCGCGCCATCTCGACCAACACCGCGGCGGCCGGGGGGAATGCGAGTTTGATGTCGATCGGGTAGGGGAATTCCGGAGAGTGCCTATGGCCCGCCCCGCCCCCATTTGCGCCGAGCGGCCCCAGAAGTGTCCTTTTCGGCTTGAAAAGCGCCGCCTCCGGCATTATTCTGCGCCTGACCGGGCCTGCGCTCGGGAAGACCCGGTATGTCCGCCGCCGCAAGTAGGAACTCATGGATCGCAGAAGCCTTCTCGTCTCGGGATTGTTCGCAAGCGCCGCTTTGGCGTTAGGGGAGGCGCACGCCGAAGCCGCCGCCGACCTGCCCCAGCGATTCGCGGCCGCGCTTAACGCGCGCGACATGGCCGCCTTCGCCGCCCTGTTTGGCGACGACTACGTCAACCACCAGGTCAGCGCCGCCGCGCCCGCGCCCGCCGGCGCGAGCGCGAAACAGGCGACCGTCGCGCTTTTCGCCCGTCGGGTCGAGGCTCTCGCCGGCCTGAAGGTCGCCATTGAGGCAAGCCTGTCGCAGGGGGACCTGTGCGCGGCGAGCTTCGTCTACGAGGGCGTACATCAGGGTGTTTACAACGGCGTCGCGCCAACCGGCCGGAAGCTGCGCTTCACCTCGTGCGACATTTTTCGGGTCGCTGACGGCAAAATCGTCGAGCATTGGGGCATGGGCGACATCGCCGGCGTGCTCGCGCAACTCAAAGGCTAGTCGAAAACGAACCCTCCGCTTACGGGAAGAAGGCGCTCGCGCGCCCGCCAAACCCTCACCCCGCCTCCAACAGCTTCACCGCCGCTTCGCGCTCGAACAGCCACAACAGCAGCCGCAACGGGCGGTGCGCCTCCTGCGCCAGCCGCTCGTCGTCGCGCACAACGTCTTCCGCCACCGCGCGGGCCGCGCGCAAGAGATCGCCGTGCAACTCGATCCGCGCGATGCGAAACCCCGGCGCGCCGGCCTGCCGCGCGCCCAGCACGTCGCCCTCGCCGCGCAGCCGCAAATCTTCCTCGGCGATGCGGAACCCGTCCTCGCTCTCGCGCAAAATCTCCAGCCGCGCCCGGCCTGCCGCGCCGAGCGGCCCCTTGTAGAGCAGCAGGCAGGTCGAGCGCCCCGTCCCGCGTCCGACCCGGCCGCGCAGCTGGTGCAATTGCGCCAGACCGAACCGCTCGGCATGCTCGATCACCATGATGGTCGCCTCCGGCACGTCGACGCCGACCTCGATCACCGTAGTCGCCACCAGAACGGCGGTTTCGCCGCGCTGGAACCGCTCCATCGCCGCGTCCTTCTCCGGCCCTTTCATGCGTCCATGCACGAGGCCGACGCGGGCGCCGAAGAATTGGCGTAAGGCCTCAGCCCGATCCTCCGCCGCCGCGACATCGAGCTCCTCGCTCTCCTCCACCAGCGGACACACCCAGTAGGCGCGCGCGCCCGACGCGAGCGCCCGCCCGACGCCGGCGATCACGTCCTCCAGCCGCTCCAACGGAATCACGCGCGTGTCGATCGCCACGCGCCCCGGCGGCTTTTCATCGAGCACGGACACGTCCATGTCGCCGAAATAGGTTAAAACCAGCGAGCGCGGAATCGGCGTCGCGGTCATGACGAGCAGGTCCGCCGCGTCGCCCTTGCCCGCCAGCGCCAGCCTTTGATGCACGCCGAAGCGATGCTGCTCGTCCACCACCGCGAGGCCGAGGTTGTGGAACGTCACGCTGTCCTGAAACAAGGCGTGCGTGCCGATCGCAATGTCGATCTCGCCCGCCGCCAGCCGCGCGTGTTTTTCGCGCCGCTGTGCGGCCGTATCGCGGCCGGTGAACAGCTCCAGCCGCAGCCCCGCCGCCAGCGGGCCAAGCCGCTCGAAATGCTGGCGGGCCAGAATCTCCGTCGGCGCCATCAGCGCCGCCTGGCCGCCCGCCTCGACGGCGTGACACATCGCCAGCAGCGCGACGATGGTCTTGCCGGCGCCGACGTCGCCCTGCAACAGCCGGATCATGCGTTTGGGCGCGGCGAGATCGGCGCGGATCTCCTCGCTCGCGCGCGCCTGCGCGCCCGTCAGCCCATAGGGCAAGGCGGCGAGCACGCGCGCGGCCAGCTTGCCCTCGCTCGACCTCGTGCGGCCCGATGCGACGCGCATCCGCGCCCGCACCATCAGCAGCGCCAGTTGCCCCGCCAGCAATTCGTCGAAGGCGAGCCGCTTCCAGGCCGGACCGGTCGGCTCGACGTCGTCGGGCGTCTCCGGCCCGTGCAGCCGCCGCAGCGCCTGCATGAAGCTGAGCTTGTCGAAGCTCAACGGCGGCGGCAGCCATTCCGGCAGCGCCGGCGCCTTGGCGAGCGCGGCCTGCGCCGCCTTCTGCACGATGCGCGGATAAAGCCCCTCGGTCAGGCCATAGACCGGCTCGACCGGGGCCAGGCGCGCGATCTCCTCCTCGTCGAGCACCTTGTCGGGATGCACCATCTGCAAATGGCCGTCCCACAGCTCCAGCCGGCCCGACACCCAGCGCGTCGCCCCAACCGGCAGTTTCTGCTTCACCCATTCGAAATTGTTGAGGAAGAACACGAGTTCGACGTCGCCGGTCTCGTCCTCCACCAGCACCCGCAACGGCCCCTTGCGCCCCGGAGCGGGCGGGCGATGCTCGGTGACGCGCACGTGCAAAGTGGCGATGGCGTCGGTCTGCGCGTCGCGGACTTTCGGCCGGGCGCGCCGGTCGAGCACGCCAACGGGCAGATGAAACAGCAGATCGAGCGCGCGCGCCCCGTCCGCGGGACCGAGCAGGCGGTCGAACAGCCTGGCGTTCTTCGGCCCGACGCCGGGAAGCGCGCCGACCGGGGCGAACAGGGAATCGAGCAGCGCGGGACGCATATTCCCTTCTACCACGAGGCTCAGGCGCGCCGCGACCAGCGCCACAGCGCCCATTGCCGCCGCCATGCCGCGACCTCGGGCGGATGCGGGTCGGACAGACCGCGCGCGATGGCGTCGAGCCACAACGGCGCCGTCGCCAACCCTGTATAGGCCGGCGCGAGCGCGCGCGGCAATTTCGTCCGCGCCGCCTCCGCCTCGCCGAGCCGCCGCCGCGCAAGCGCGATGAGATCGGCCAATGCCGGCACGGCGCGCTGCGCGCAAAAATCCTCCGCGTTCGCCCCATGGCGTTCGAGCAGGTCGGCGGGCGCAAACACGAGCGGACGGGGCTGCCACAACCCGCGCAGAAGCTCGACCAGCCCCAGCGCCACGCCGGCCAATCCGCTCGCCTCTGCTGCGCCGTCTTCGCGTCCCGCAGAAAGCGCGACCGCCGCGATCTGCAACAGCCCGGAGCGGGTCTCGCCGAGATAGGCTTCCAGATCGGTCAAGCCGGGAAAAGGATCGTCGTAGAGATCGAACTGTCGCGCGGCCACGGCGTTCTCGATCAGATGCGGCGGCGGGCGGACTGTCACCAGCGTGTCGCGCATCGCCGCCGCGACGGGATTGCCCCGCGCCTCCTCCTCGCGCCCGCCCGCCAGCGCCTCGCGCCACCAAACAAGTCGGATCTCGCCCATTCGCGCGTCGCGCACATGGGCGCGCAGGCCCGCCATCTCGGACTCGAACGCGATCAGCGCATGCAAATGCGGGCGAAGCGCGGCTGGGGCGAATAAGGCGCCGAGCCAGCGATCGCGATTCCACGCCCGCGCCACGGCCTCGCAATGGGCATAGGCCGCCGCAAGCGTCACGGCGCCGCCAGCAGCAGCGCGGCGACGCGGCGGTTTTCGGAGACGAGCACGTTGTAGACGCGCGCCGCCGGTCCCGTCGCCATCACTTCGAGCCGTAACCCCGCCGCGCGCAGCTTGGCCGCCAGCGGCGCCGGCAGCCGCGCCATCTTCTCGCCCGTGCCGACCACCAGCAATTCGGTCGAGCCGGGCTTTTCCTTCAGCTCGGCCAGCAACGGCGCAAAGCTTTCCAGCCGCAGCGCGGCCAGATCGCCCGCCGCGACCGCGTGAATGCCCAATGGCGTGGCGAGGATCGAGCCGACATGGCCCATGCCGGCGAAGCGGAACCCGCCCGCGCCAAAGGCATCGAGAACGTGCCGGCCGGGGACGAAGCCCTCGCTCACGCCGGCGCTTTCACCGCTTTGGTCGCCTCTTCCGGCTTGTCGAACGTATCGGCGCGCACGCCGAGATAGATCAGCATCGGCGAGCAGATGAAGATCGAGGAATAGGTGGCGACGCAAATGCCCCAGATCATCGCCGCCGAGAACGAGCGGATCACATCGCCGCCGAGGAAGAACAACGCCAGCAGCGCCAGAAACACCGTCGTCGCCGTCATGATCGTGCGCGGCAGCACCGCATTGACGGACATATCGACGATCTCGGCCGTCGAGAGCTTCTTGTATTTGCGCATCACTTCGCGGATACGGTCGAGCACGACGACGGTCTCGTTGAGCGAATAGCCGACGATGGTGAGAATCGCGGCGATCGAGGTCTGGTTGAACTCAAGCTGCGTGAAGGCGAAGAAGCCGACCGTCAGCAGCAAATCGTGCATCGTGCCGATGATCGCGCCGACCGCGAACTGCCACTCGAAGCGGAACCAGAGGTAGGTCAGCACCGCCAGAATCGCCACCACCACGCCGAGCGTGCCGCTCTGCACCAGTTCGCCGGAAACGCGCGGGCCGACCGCCTCGACGGCGCGGAAATCGTAGTCGGCGGCGAAAGTGTCGCGCATCTTCTGCACCGCCGCCGATTGCCCGGCCTCGCCGCCGGGCTGCACCTGCACGCGCAAGGTCACGTCGGAATCCGCGCCGATGCGCTGCGCCTCCACCGGCCCCAGCCCCAGCGTGTCCGCCTTGCTCCGCAGCGAGGCGAGATCCGCCTTGCCGGAATGGGCGCGCAATTCGACCTGCGTGCCGCCGGCGAAGTCGATGCCGAAATTCATGCCGACCGCGAAGAACAGCACGACGGCGATGATGGAGAGAACCGCCGACAGCGGATAGCTGATGCGGCGGAACCGCATGAAGCTGATTTTCGTGTTCTCGGGCGCGAGGCGCAGCAGTTTCATTGCATCTGTCCGGTTACGTCACGCCGGCCCGCCGTCATTGCGAGCGAAGCGAAGCAATCCTGTGTCCGCGCAGGGCGCAGCGCCCGAAGCGCGAGCGCCACCGTCGAGGCAACACCTTCGTCAACCACAACCCAGGCATCGCGGCGAAACTGGATTGCTTCGCTTCGCTCGCAATGACGGCGGTGTGTCATATCGGCAGCGTCTGCGGCCGGTTGCGGCGGTACCACAGCGCGATCATCATGCGCGTCATCGTCACCGCCGTGATGACGGAGGTGAGAATCCCCAGTCCCAGCGACACGGCGAAGCCGCGCACCGCGCCCGAGCCGAAGAGATAGAGGATCAGCGCCGCCACGAACATCGTCACGTTGGAATCGATGATGGTGGCGAAGGCGCGGTTGTAGCCGGCCTCCAGCGACGAGATCACGCTGCGCCCCATGTGGTTTTCCTCGCGGATGCGCTCGTAGATCAGCACGTTGGAATCGACCGCCATGCCGATGGTGAACACGATGCCGGCGATGCCCGGCAGCGTCAGCGTCGCGCCCAGCAGCGCCATCGAGGCGAAGATGAACAGGATATGCACCCCGAGCGCGAGATCGGCGAACACGCCGAACGTCCCGTAGGTCGTCAGCATGTAGACGACAACCAGTAGCCCGCCGACCAGCGCCGCGCGCTTGCCCGCGTCGATCGAATCCTGCCCCAGCCCCGGCCCGACGGTGCGCTCCTCGACCGTCGTCAGCTTGGCCGGCAACGCGCCGGCGCGCAGCAGCACGGCGAGATTGTCGGCCTGTTCGACCGTGAAATTGCCGGTGATCTGGCCCGAGCCGCCGGTGATCGGCCCCAGAATGCGCGGCGCGGAAATCACGACATTGTCGAGCACGATGGCGAATGGGCGCCCGACATTGTCCGACGTCACCTGGCCGAAGCGCTGGCCGCCGCGCAGGTTGAAGCGGAAATTCACGTCCGGCTCGCCGCTGCGGCCGTCGAAGCCGGGCTGCGCGTCGGTCAGGTCTTCGCCCGCCACCATCACCCGTTTCTCGACCGGGATCTCGCCGCCCTGCTGCTGCTTCAGCGTCTCCTGCTCGTTGGGCGGCGTATTGGCGTCGGCGACGAGGCGGAATTCCAGCTTGGCGGTGGTGCCGACGAGCTGCTTGAGCTTGGTCGTGTCCTGCAATCCCGGCACCTCGATCAGCACGCGGTCGGCGCCCTGGCGCTGGACGTTGGTCTCCTTGGTGCCCGACGCGTTGAGACGGCGGTTGAGCACCTCGATCGATTGCCCGACCGCGCGCCGCACCTTGTCGTTGATCGCCGCGTCGGTCAGCGTCAGCCGGATCGCGCCGTCGGCGTCGGCGATGTCGAGCAGATGGTCGGTGGCGCCGGCGATCGTGCCGCCGATGCGCTGATTGAGCCCTTGCAGCAGTTCGGCCGCCTTGGCGCGCTCGGCGGCGTCGGCGATGCGCACAATCACGCCGCGCGGGGCGACGCCGATGCCGCCGGTCAGCGGGATTTTCGCCTCGCGCAGTTTGCCGCGCACGTCGTCGCGCAACTGATCGACCTGGGCCTTGGCGAGCGAGGCTTTGTCGACTTCCATCAGAAGATGCGCGCCGCCCTGCAGATCGAGGCCGAGCACGATCGGGCGCGCCGGCAGCCAGGACGGCAGGTTGCGCTCAAGCGACGCGAGCGTGGGCGCGGCCAGAAAGCTCGGAACGACGAGCAGCGCGGCGGCGACGACCAGCGCGAGAATCGCGACGACCTGCCAGGTGGCGATGCGCAGCATTTACTTTGCGGCTTTGGCGGGCGGAAGGACGGGCGCGTCCTTGACCGGCTCGCCGCGCGTGCGCACGTCGGCGATGCCGGAGCGGGCGAGCCGGACCCGCACATTGGGGGCGATCTCCAGCTCGACCTCGCTGTCGTCGGTCGATTTGGTGATTTTGCCGATCAGGCCGCCGCTGGTCACCACCACGTCGCCGCGCTTGGCCGCCTGCACCATGTCGCGCTGCTGCTTGGCGCGCTGCTGCTGCGGCCGCAGGATCAAGAAGTACATGATGACGAAGATGATGATGAAGGGCGCGAACTGGAACAGCATGTCCATCGACCCCATCGGGGCCGCGCCGCTGGTCTGCGCGAAGGCGGGCGTAATCAACAAAGGCGTCGGACTCCGGAATGCCGGCCGAGACTTGAGGGCCGGCGCGGGCGGGCGTCTATATACCGGCGCTTGAGCCAATGGCAATGCGTGGAAAACCGCTATCGGTCGCAGCGATGCTCCGTATCGGCCGGCGCCCCAGCTTCGCCGCAATCCGCAGACATTGCACGTCGGGGACAATACATGAAAACTTTGCTCATCCTGGCTTTGTTGACGCCTGTCGCCGCGACCGCCGCCGAGCGGCGCCTCGCGGTCGAGGCGCCCAACGCCACCCGCTCGCTTCGCGCAAGCGCGACCTGTAATCTGATCGTGGACTCCAGGCATTTGACGGGTCAAGCCAGGGACGACGCCCTGAAAGCCTGCCTCGCCAAGACGCAAGACCAGAATTGAGGCGGTCGGCTTGACGAAAATATCGACTCGCGTTCGCAATTCGTTTGCGTTAATGAAACTTAAAGGCCGTTGCGCCACCATGCCTCCCGTACGGAGTATCGGCGTAATCGTATGACCCACTGGACAGAAGCCGCTGATCTGCTCGACGAGCGCGAGGTCGCCCGACAGAGCGTCCTGACCCGCTACGCGCCGGGCGCGCTGGCTTTTGTCGTCAGCGCCTCGCTTGGCCTCTACCTCGTCTATCTTAGGCCGACGTCGCAAGCGCCGGCCGATCTCACCGCGCAGACGCAGCCGGCAAAGCCTGCGCCATTCGGCGAACTCGGCCCCGTCGTCCCCGCCCCCTCCCTATCCGTCGCAAGAACGCCGGGCGCCAATCCGTTCGGCGCGCTTGTGGTCAAGGGTTTCGGCTCATCGACGAAATTCGACATCGCGGAGGCTGCGGCCCCGCTGCCGCCCAGCCCGCCCGCCAGACTTCGCCTTTCGGGAGACGACGGCGCGCCGCTGCCGCCGCGCCGTCCCAATGAATTGACCCGTCCGGCCGAACCGGCCCGTCCCGCCGCCCCGCGCCTGGCCCGGCTCGAACCCAGGCCCGCCGCGCCGGCGGCGACGCCCACGCCCGCCCCGTCGGCGGGTCTGTTCGCCCGATTGTTCGGCGGCTCGGACTCAAGCGCCAGCAAGCCGGCGGAGACCCGGCTCGCCTACGCCGCCCCGCCTCCCGTCAATTCCGGCGTCAGCGCGGCGCTGGCCTCGCGCGGCGGCCTTGGCGCTTCACCGAGCGGTCCCGGCGGCTTCCTGCGCGGCCTGACCTTCGGCTCGGGCACGAACCCGACCTCGCGCTATGGCGACCATGTCGCGGTTTACGACATATCCGCCCGCGTCGTTTATCTCCCTGACGGCACAAAACTGGAAGCCCATTCGGGACTGGGTGAGGCACGCGACGACCCCAACCGCGTCAACGAACGCATGCATGGACCGACGCCGCCGGCGACCTATGCGCTGACCCCGCGCGAGAGCTTGTTCCATGGCGTCGAGGCGCTGCGGCTGACGCCGACCGACAGCGGCATTTACGGCCGCGCCGGCCTGCTCGCTCATACCTATATGCTGGGCGCGGAAGGCGATTCCAACGGCTGCGTCTCGTTCCGCGACTACGATGCGTTCCTGCGCGCCTATCGCAGCGGCCAGATCAACAAGCTCGTCGTCGTCACGCGGCTCTGATCTCCTGAACACTCAACAGCGCCGCGCCTTCATCCGCGACAACACGCGCCTGCTGAGCCCGCCGCTCACGCCCGATATCAAGCTGCATCTCGCCGACGAGGCCGTGCCGCTGTGGCGCAAGACCGAGGAGGAACTTGGGCGGATCGGGCTGCCGCCGCCGTTCTGGGCCTTCGCCTGGGTGGGCGGCCAGGCTTTGGCGCGCTATCTCGCCGACAATCCCGATCTGGCGCGCGGCAGGGGCGTGCTGGATTTCGCCAGCGGCTCCGGCCTCGTCGCCATCGCCGCAGCTAAGGCGGGCGCCGCGCGGGTGGAGGCGAGCGAGATCGACGAGTTTGCGCTATCCGCCATCGAACTCAACGCGGACGTCAACGCGGTCGAGATTTTCGCCCGCGACGGCGATCTCGTCGGCCGCGACGAGGGTTGGGACGTCATTTTGGCCGGCGACGTCTCCTACGAGCGCGACATGGCGGGCGCCGTCACCGATTGGCTGCAGCGCTTGGCCCGGCGCGGCGCGCTGGTGCTGATCGGCGACCCCGGCCGCTCCTATCTCGCCCGCGACCGGCTCGAAAGAATCGCCGAATACGAAGCGCCCGTGAGCCGCGAGATCGAGGACGCCGACACGAAACGCACCGGCGTTTATCGCTTTCTCTCCTGCTGACAAGTTTTGGCAGCACGGCGTCCTAGACTGCTCCCGTCGCCCAAACAGGAGAGCGCCCATGTCGGACATCGGTTTCATTCTGCTTTATGTCGAGGACGTCGCCCGCAGCGCCGCCTTCTACTCGCGGTTGCTGGAGCAGCCGGTCCCCGAATCCTCGCCCAATTTCGCGATGCTTCCCGTCGGGCCGGGCCTCATGCTCGGCCTGTGGCGGCGCGGCGAGGTCGAACCCAGGGCCATGGGCGGTCCGGGCGCGGCGGAGATCGCCTTCGCGCTGACCGACGAGGCCGCGGTCGAGGCCGCGCATGAGAATTGGCGCGCGCAAGGCGTCGCCATCGCGCAGACGCCGACCCGGATGGACTTCGGCTACACATTCGTCGGCCTCGACCCCGACGGCCACCGGCTGCGCGCCTTCGCGCCTTCGCGCGGCTGAACCGCGCCGCGCATTGCTTGCGAAATTGCGCCCGCCCCGCGCTGGACAGGCCGCGCCTTCGTCCTATATTCGCCGCTCCAGCGCCTGTCGGCGCGCGGGCGGCTTTCAGAAAAATGACCGAAGCGACTGTGGACCATTTCAAAGGCCTCGTGGCGCAATACACCGGGGCCATTCGCGTCAGCGACTTCAAAGCCAATATCGTGATGTTTTTCCTGTCGTTGTCGATGGGGCCGATCATTTTCAACCACGACAAGTTTCCCGCCTTCCTGTCGCTGCCGGTGCTGGTGGCGCCATTCCTGGTGATGTTCTTCTGCCTGTTCGTGGTGCTGCTGCCGCGCTATCCAAAACGCGGTCGGTCGAGCTTCTTCATTTCCGGCAAGGCGACCCCCGCCGATTTCCTCTATCGCGGCCCCAGCCCGAACGAGGCCCAGGAGCTTCAGCTGCGCGTGGCGATCCTGTCCGACATTCTCTACTGGAAGACGCTGTGTCTGCGCGTCGCGTTTTTCATCTGCATCGCCTGCGTGCTCGCCGCCGCGCCGCTGCTGGCGATCTACGCGCGATGATCGAGGAACTCGACGGCATCGCACCCGCCGCCGCGCGGCAGGTTTTGGCCAAGGACGCGGCGGCGCATTATCGCGTCGTCATCGGCGCCTTCACCGAGACGATCCAGCTCAGCGATTTCAAGGCCAATGTCGCCATCGTGTTCACCGGCATCATGATGGGGCCGGTCGTCGCTTTCCGGGACAAGCTGCCGCATTTCGTGCCGCTCAGCGTCGCGCTGGCGCCGTTCCTGATCGTGTTCTTCTGCCTGCTGATCTGCCTTTATCCGCGCTATGTGAGCGAGGGCCGCGTGCGCTTCGTCATCGCCCGCAACGCCCATCCCAGTCTTTTCCTGGGGCCGGAAAGCGAAGAGATCGAACTCGAGAAGTTGCAGACCCTATGTGCGATTCTCTCGCGCATTCTTTATTGGAAGACGCTGATGCTGCGGATCAGCTTTTACACCTGTCTGCTGACGGTCGCCGCCATGACGGCCCTGGTGTTTTACGAGGCGTCGCCGATAGCGAAGTGAATCCGCGCGCCCGCGTTAACCCGTTGGAAAGGACGTCGCCCTAGCGTCGCCCCGCCAACGAGTTGAGAGGCGCGTATGACGACAAGTGATGAAATCGCCGGGTCCCGGATTCTCTCGATCATCGAGCGGATCGAGCAGCTCGAAGAAGAGATCAAGGCCCTCAACGAGGGCAAGAAGGAAGTATTCGCCGAAGCTAAGGGCGAAGGCTACGACGTCAAGGTGCTGCGCGAAATCCTCAAACTTCGCAAGCTCGACCGCGACGAGCGCGACGAACAGGAATCGCTGCTCGATCTCTACATGCGCGCTATCGCCGACGCCGAGCCGCAAAAGGCGGCGGCCTGATCGAGCTTATACGAGCGAACATTGCTCAATCGATGGCCGGGCTCGTCCCGGCCATTCTTTTGGCCACCACGCGCCGCCGCGCGTAAAAGGGGGCGTCGGCCGGCCTCCAGGGCGCGAAACCCTCCATTACAAATTACAATTTTTGTAATTCAAAGCAAGCGGGATTGCGCTTAAATGAAGTCCTTCTCCCCCACGTTAATATTATAAGTCCCTGTTTTTCCTATCTTCACGCGCATGACGGCAATGACGCAGCGCCACACGCGACGCGCCTTGGCTGAAAGTTCGGCTTGCCACAAGCTAGCGATGAGACGATAGCGGCGGCGAAAACACCCGCTGCCGGCGCGGCGGCGCAAGCCCAAGGACGGAAAGCATGGCGCGTAACAAGATTGCTCTGATCGGCGCGGGTCAGATCGGCGGAACCCTGGCGCATCTAGCCGCGATCAAAGAGCTCGGCGACATCGTGCTGTTCGACATCGTCGACGGCGTGCCGCAGGGCAAGGCGCTCGACCTCGCCGAATCCGGACCCGTGGAAGGCTTCAACGCCAAGCTGAAGGGCGCCTCCTCCTATGCCGAGATCGCCAACGCCGACGTCATCATCGTCACCGCCGGCGTGCCGCGCAAGCCCGGCATGAGCCGCGACGACTTGCTCGGCATCAACCAAGGTGATGGACGCGGTCGGCGCCGGCATCAAGGCCAATGCGCCCGGCGCCTTCGTCATCTGCATCACCAACCCGCTCGACGCGATGGTGTGGGCGCTGCAAAAGGCCAGCGGAATCCCGCCCGAGCGCATCGTCGGCATGGCCGGCGTGCTCGACAGCGCGCGCTTCCGCTATTTCCTCTCGGAAGAATTCAACGTCTCGGTCGAGGACGTCACCGCCTTCGTGCTCGGCGGCCACGGCGACGACATGGTGCCTTCGGTGCGCTATTCCACCGTCGCCGGCATTCCCCTGCCCGACCTCGTCAAGATGGGCTGGACGACGCAGGCCAAGCTCGATTCCATCGTCGAGCGCACCCGCAAGGGCGGCGGCGAGATCGTCAATCTGCTCAAGACCGGCTCGGCCTTCTACGCCCCCGCCTCCTCCGCCATCGCGATGGCGGAATCCTATCTGAAGGACCAGCGCCGCGTGCTGTCCTGCGCCGCCTATCTCACCGGCCAGTACGGGGTGAAGGATTCCTACATCGGCGTGCCGGTCGTCATCGGCGCCAAAGGCGTCGAGCGCATCGTCGAGATCGCGCTGGACGACGCGGAAAAAGCGATGTTCGCCAAATCGGTCGCCTCCGTCAGCGGCCTGATCGAAGCCTGCAAGGCGATCAATCCCGCTTTGGCGTGACGCCCTCGCGGTCGGGCTCTCCCGGCCGCGACCTTGCCTGTTTCAAGATTGCGCCCGTCCGGGGGGATCAACTGATGAACATCCACGAATATCAGGCCAAAGCCGTGCTGCGCGCCTTCGCCGCGCCGGTCGCGGAAGGCAAGGCCGCCTTCACGCCCGACGAGGCGGAAGCGGCCGCCCGCGCCCTGCCCGGCCCCGTCTATGTCGTGAAATCGCAGATCCACGCCGGCGGGCGTGGCAAGGGCCGGTTCAAGGAGGCGTCCGCCGGGGACAAGGGCGGCGTGCGCATCGCCCGCTCCGTCGATGAGGTTAAGCAATTCGCGCATGAGATGCTCGGCGCCACGCTGGTGACGGTGCAGACCGGCCCCGTCGGCAAGCAGGTCAACCGTCTCTATATCGAGGACGGCTCGTCGATCGAGAAGGAGTTCTATCTCTCGATGCTGGTGGATCGCTCCGCCGCGCGCGTCGCTTTCGTGCTGTCGACCGAGGGCGGCGTCAATATCGAGGATGTCGCGCATCACACGCCGGAGAAGATCCACACCTTCTCGATTGATCCCGCGACCGGAATCATGCCCCACCACGGCCGCACCGCTGCGCGCGCGCTGGGCTTGAGCGGCGATCTCGCCAAGCAATGCGAGGCTTTGGTGACAAAACTCTACACCGCCTTCCTCGCCAAGGACATGGCGATGCTGGAGATCAACCCGCTCGTCGTCACCGCGCAGGGCCAGTTGAAGGTGCTCGACGCCAAAGTGTCGTTCGACGACAACGCGCTCTACCGCCACACCGACATGCTGGCGCTGCGCGACGAGACGGAGGAGGACGCCAAGGAGATCGAGGCGTCAAAGTATGATCTCAACTATGTCACGCTCGACGGCACGATCGGTTGCATGGTCAACGGCGCGGGCCTCGCCATGGCGACGATGGACATCATCAAGCTCTATGGCGAAAGCCCCGCAAACTTCCTCGACGTCGGCGGCGGCGCGACGAAAGAGAAAGTGACGGCGGCGTTCAAGATCATCACCGCCGACCCCAACGTGAAGGGCATTCTGGTCAACATTTTCGGCGGCATCATGCGCTGCGATGTGATCGCGGAAGGCGTGATCGCGGCGGTGAAAGAGGTCGGCCTCAAGGCGCCGCTGGTTGTTCGTCTGGAGGGCACCAACGTCGAGTTGGGCAAGAAGATCATCAACGAAAGCGGCCTCAACGTGATTTCCGCGGACGATCTCGACGACGCGGCGCAGAAGGTGGTGAGCGCGGTCAAAAAAGGCGCGTGACGCCGGAGGGCGGCTCGGCGCCGCTCCCCCATCTTTTCTCAAACACGACGGCGAGCATGTCCATCCTTATCGACGCCTCAACCAAAGTCATCACACAAGGCTTCACCGGCAAGAACGGCACATTCCATTCCGAGCAGGCGCTCGCCTACGGCACGAAAGTCGTCGGCGGCACCTCGCCCGGCAAGGGCGGCGGCCGGCATCTTGGCCTGCCCGTGTTCGATACGGTCGCGGAAGCGCGCGAGAAAACGGGCGCCGATGCCTCCGTCATCTACGTGCCCCCGCCCGGCGCGGCCGACGCGATCTGCGAGGCGATCGCGGCGGAGACGCCGCTGATCGTCTGCATCACGGAAGGGATTCCCGTGCTCGACATGGTGCGCGTCAAGCGCGCGCTGCAAGGCTCCAAATCGCTGCTGGTCGGCCCCAACTGCCCCGGCGTGATGACGTCGGGCGAGTGCAAGATCGGCATCATGCCGGGCAATATCTTCTCCAAAGGCAGCGTCGGCATTGTCTCGCGTTCCGGCACGCTTACCTATGAAGCGGTCTACCAGACCACCCGCGAGGGCCTCGGCCAGACCACCGCCGTCGGCATCGGCGGCGATCCCGTCAAGGGCATGGACTTCATCGACGTGCTTGAACTTTTTCTCGCCGATCCGCACACCAAGTCGATCGTGATGATTGGCGAGATCGGCGGCAGCGCGGAAGAAGACGCCGCGCAATTCCTCAAGGACGAGGCGAAGAAGGGGCGGTCGAAGCCTGTCGTCGGCTTCATCGCCGGCCGCACCGCGCCCCCGGGCCGGCGCATGGGCCATGCGGGGGCGATCATCGCCGGCGGCAAGGGCGGCGCCGAGGACAAGATCGCGGCGATGGAGCAGGCCGGCATCCGCGTCTCGCCCTCGCCCGCGCGGCTTGGCAAGACGCTGGTCGACATGCTGAACGGCAAATAAGGAGGCGGTCATGACGCGGCAGGACATCAATCAGGCCTTTCAACGCACCGCCTTTCTCGACGGCGCCAACGCGACCTACGTCGAGGCGTTGCAGGCGCGCTTCGAGAAAGACCCCAATTCGGTCGAGCCGGGCTGGCGCGAATTCTTCGAGTCGATCGGCGACGATTCCGATAGCGTCAACAAGGCCGTCAGCGGCCCGTCGTGGGAGCGTCCGCACTGGCCGCCCATGCCCAGCGACGATCTGACCCACGCGCTCGACGGCGATTGGCCGACGACGGAGAAGGCGATCTCCTCCAAGCTGAAGGAGAAGGCCGCCGAACACGCGGTCGAGGCCCCCAGCGAAGATTCGGTCATGCGCGCGACGCGCGATTCCGTGCGCGCCCTGATGATGATCCGCGCCTATCGCATGCGCGGCCATCTGCACGCCAATCTCGATCCGCTCGGCCTGGAGCCGCGCCGCGATCACGAGGAGCTGCATCCCGGCAACTACGGTTTCGACGAGAAGGACTACGACCGCAAAATCTTCATCGACAACGTGCTCGGGCTCGAATTCGCCACCATCCGCGAAATGTTGGCGATCCTGCGCCGCACCTATTGCGGCACCATCGGCTTCGAGTTCATGCACATCTCCGACCCCGCCGAAAAGGCCTGGATTCAGGAGCGCATCGAGGGTCCGGACAAGGAGATCACGTTCACCAAGGAGGGCAAGCGCGCCATTCTTGCGAAGCTGGTCGAGGCCGAGGGCTTCGAGAATTTCTTCGACGTCAAATATCCCGGCGCCAAGCGTTTTGGCCTCGACGGCGGCGAAGCGATGATCCCCGCTCTGGAGCAGATCATCAAGCGCGGCGGCCAGTTGGGCCTGAAAGAGATTTGTCTGGGCATGGCCCATCGCGGCCGGCTCAACGTGCTCAGCCAAGTGATGGGCAAGCCGCATCGCGTCATCTTCCACGAATTCAAAGGCGGCTCGGCCTCTCCCGATGAAGTGGAGGGCTCGGGCGACGTCAAATACCACCTCGGCGCCTCGTCCAACCGTGAGTTCGACGGCAACAAGGTGCATCTGTCGCTGACCGCCAACCCCTCGCATCTGGAGATCGTCGATCCCGTGGTGCTTGGCAAGGTGCGCGCCAAACAGGACCAACTCAACGACTATATCGAGCGCGTCAAGGTGATGCCGGTGCTGATCCACGGCGACGCCGCGTTCGCCGGCCAGGGCGTGGTGGCGGAGTGCTTCGGCCTGTCGGGCCTGCGCGGCCACCGCACCGGCGGCACGATGCACTTCATCGTCAACAACCAGATCGGCTTCACCACCTATCCCCGCTATTCGCGCTCCTCGCCCTACCCTTCCGACGTCGCCAAGCTGGTTGAGGCGCCGATCTTCCACGTCAACGGCGACGACCCGGAGGCGGTGGTGTACGTCGCCAAGGTCGCCACGGAGTTCCGGCAGAAGTTCCACAAGCCGGTGGTGATCGACATGTTCTGCTATCGCCGCTTCGGCCACAACGAAGGCGACGAGCCGGGCTTCACGCAGCCCTTGATGTATCGCACCATCAAGACGCATCCCACGACCTTGCAGATCTATAGCAAGAAGCTGGTCGAGGAAGGCGTGATCGGCCCCACCGAGTCCGACAAATTGCGCGCCGACTGGCGCCAGCGGCTCGACGCCGAATTCGAGGCTGGCCAAGCCTATGCCTCCAACAAGGCGGATTGGTTGGACGGCCGCTGGGCCGGCGTCAAATCGGCGAGCGAAATCTCCGACGACGACCGTCGCGGCGAGACCGCCGTCGACGCCGACCGTCTCAAGTTGTTGACCGAGCGCATCACCCGCGTGCCGGAGGGCTTTAACGTCCACAAGACGATTCAGCGTTTCCTCGACAACCGCAAGGCGGCGGTCGCATCGGGTGACGGCATCGATTGGGCGACCGGGGAAGCGCTCGCCTTCGCCTCTCTGCTCGACGAAGGCGTACCCGTGCGCCTCTCCGGGCAGGACAGCGAGCGCGGCACGTTCTCGCAGCGCCATTCCGTGCTGATCGATCAGGAGAGCGAAGCGCGCTATCTGCCCTTCAACAACATCAAGGACGGGCAGGCCCGTTACGAGGTCATCAATTCGATGCTGTCGGAAGAGGCCGTGCTCGGCTTCGAATATGGCTATACGCTCGCCGAGCCCAACGCGCTGACGGTGTGGGAAGCGCAGTTCGGCGATTTCGCCAATGGCGCGCAGGTGCTGTTTGACCAGTTCATCTCGGCCGGCGAGCGCAAATGGCTGCGCATGTCGGGCCTCGTCTGCTTGTTGCCGCACGGCTACGAAGGCCAGGGGCCGGAACATTCCTCCGCGCGTCTGGAGCGTTACCTGCAGATGTGCGCGGAAGACAATATGCAGGTCGTCAATTGCACGACGCCGGCCAATTTCTTCCATGTGCTGCGGCGCCAGATCAAACGCTCGTTCCGCAAGCCGCTGATCGCCATGACGCCGAAGTCGATGCTGCGCAACAAGCGCGCGATTTCCGCCCTGTCGGCGCTCTCGACCGGCTCGTCGTTCCATCGCCTGCTGTGGGATCACGCCGAGACGCACAAGGGTGAGAAGATCAAGCTCGCGCGCGACGAGAAGATCAGACGCGTCGTCATCTGCTCGGGCAAGGTCTATTACGATCTCTACGACGAGCGCGAGAAGCGCGGCGTCGACGACGTTTATCTCCTGCGCGTCGAACAGCTCTATCCCTTCCCCGTCAAGGCGATGGTCAAAGAACTGAGCCGGTTCAAACGCGCCGACATCGTCTGGTGTCAGGAGGAGCCCAAGAACATGGGGCCCTGGAGCTTCGTTGAACCCTATATCGAATGGGTGCTCGGCCAGATCGGCGGCAAGGCCAAGCGCGCGCGCTACGCCGGCCGGCCGGCTGCGGCGGCGACCGCCACCGGTCTGATGTCCAAACATCTGGCGCAGTTGAAAGCCTTCCTCGACGAATGCTTCGCCGAGTGAGCACGCCATGGCCTATTTCCTGAGCAAGTTGATCCCGCCGCGCCCGACCTTCCTCGCCGACATGAGCGAAGAAGAGCGCGCGGCGATGCTTGCGCATCAGGATTACTGGCTGCCCCAGATCAACGCCGGCCTCGTCCTCGTGATGGGTCCGGTCGCAGACCCCGCCGGCGCCTATGGTGTGATGATCGCAAATGTCCCGTCCCTGGAGATGCTCGAGGCCTGGCAGGCGGAAGATCCGGTCTCTGGTTTGCGTTTCGCGTATGAGAATTATCCGATGCCCTCGATCCGTGTCGCGCCGGTCGAGCCGCTGGCGCCGGTCTCCTCCATATCTCCTTAAACCAAACAGAAGGGCGCCCGGCACGGCGCAAAACGCATGGCGACTGACATTCGCGTTCCCACCCTTGGCGAGTCGATTTCCGAGGCCACCGTCGGCAAATGGTTCAAACAACGCGGCGAAGCCGTCAAGGCGGACGAGCCGCTGGTGGAACTGGAAACCGAGAAAGTGACGCTGGAAGTCAACGCGCCCGCCGCCGGCGTGTTGTCGGAGATCGTCGCCGAATCCGGCGCCACCGTTGCGATTGGCGCGCTGCTCGGATCGCTCAGCGCGGGCGCCGCCGCGCCAATCAAGGCGCCCGAGAAGGCCGCGCCCAAGCCTGAGGCGGCGAAGGCCGCTGCCCCCTCTATGCCGCCTGCCCCCTCGGCGACGAAGATGGCGGCCGAGAACGGCGTGGATCTCAACGGCGTCGCCGGCAGCGGCAAGCGTGGGCAGGTGCTGAAAGGCGACGTGATCGACACGCTCGCCAGGCCCGCCGCTCCCCCGGTCGCGCCGCCCGCTCCCGCGCCCGCCCCGGCCCCCATGCGCGCGCCGTCCGCCCCCGACGACGCCTCGCGCGAGGAGCGCGTCCGGCTCACAAAGTTGCGCCAGACCATCGCCCGACGCCTGAAAGACGCGCAGAACACTGCGGCCATGCTGACGACCTTCAACGAGGTCGACATGTCCGAAGTCATGCATATGCGCTCCAAATACAAGGACGCGTTCGAGAAGAAGCACGGCGGCAAGCTCGGCTTCATGGGCTTCTTCGTCAAAGCCTGCGTGCAGGCGCTGAAAGACATTCCCGCCGTCAACGCCGAGATCGACGGCGCGGATTTGGTGTTCAAGAACTATTATCACCTCGGCATTGCGGTCGGCACCGACAAGGGTCTAGTCGTGCCGGTCGTGCGCGACGCCGACACACTCTCTATCGCCGGCATCGAGAAGAGAATCGCCGATTACGGCAAGCGCGCGCGCGACGGTCAGTTGAAGATCGAGGAGATGTCCGGCGGCACCTTCACCATCACCAATGGCGGCATCTACGGCTCGCTGATGTCGACGCCGATCCTCAACGCGCCGCAATCGGGCATTCTGGGCATGCACAAGATTCAGGATCGGCCGGTTGTCGTCAACGGCAAGATCGAAATCCGGCCGATGATGTATCTGGCGCTGAGCTACGACCATCGCGTGGTCGACGGCAAAGAGGCGGTGACTTTCCTGGTGCGCGTAAAGGAGGCGCTGGAAGACCCGGCTCGGCTGGTGCTGGATTTGTGACGCTTCGGGGTTCGATTGTGTGACCGCAATGAACGATTGGGTCGCCGTTTCGTAGATAATTCGCAATGTCGCACTAGCGAATGCGGGATTCGTCGGCGCATATCTCGCATGGCGTCAGCTTTCCCCGGCGGCACAACAGGCGCGATCTGCGAGTGCGCAAGCCGACCTCGCCCGAAGGACGCACGTCATTGATCTTTTCATGCGCGCCGCCGGTCAGCTCAGGGATTCCAAACTCGAAGTGCGATTGGCGGCGATCTATGTCCTTCGTGGGATCGCCAGGGACTTCCCCGACTTCGCCGACCCTGTTTTCGAATTGATGCAAGCCTATCTAAGGGCAGGCGAAATCGAGTATGGTGACGAGGCGGCGCCGGTGGACATCCGGGCGATAATGGATCTGCTGCGCTTCAGATTGGAGGTTCCCCGTGCTTAAGAGCGAAACTCGCGCCGCCGCGCCCAAGCTCGATATCCGCGGCGCATTTGTTCGTAGGACTGACCTCAGCGGCGTATCCTTGCTCGGAGCAGATTTGAGCGGAGCGGACGCGACAAACGCAACGTTCCGAGGCGCGGACTTTGCCGGCGCGATTCTGCGGAAAACGGTGTTGCGCGGTGCGGACCTGACCGGCGCGAAAAATCTTACTAAAAAACAACTGGCGGAAGCAGTAATCGACGAGCACACGATACTTCCAGATTACATTGACAGAAACATACTGTCTACGAATGGTTCTGACAACCACAAGTAGACACTTAATAATGACCGGGCCGATCATGGCGCTGGGGCGACCCGCCTTCTGACCGGCCAGCGAAGCCAGTTTGCTTACCACTCAAGAGAGCCCTCATGTCCTACGACCTCATCGTCATCGGCGCCGGCCCCGGCGGCTACGTCTGCGCCATCCGCGCGGCGCAACTCGGGATGAAAGTCGGCGTGGTCGAAAAGCGGGAGGCGCTGGGCGGCACGTGCCTCAACATCGGCTGCATACCGTCGAAAGCGCTGCTGCACGCCTCCGAAATGTTCGCCGAGGCCGCACATGGGTTTGAACATCTCGGCGTGATGGTCGAGCCGAAACTCGATCTCTCGCGCATGATGAAACACAAGGACGAGACAGTGGCCGCCAACGTCAACGGCGTCGCCTTCCTGTTCAAGAAAAACAAGATCGACTGGCTGAAAGGCGAGGGACGCATCGCGGCGGCGGGCCAGGTGATCGTCAGGCAAGCCGATGGCGCCGCGACGACGCACGAGGCCAAACACATCGTCATCGCCACCGGCTCCGACGTGGCGCGCCTGCCGGGCGTCGAAATCGACGAGAAGGTGGTGGTTTCCTCGACCGGCGCGCTCGTTCTGCCCGCCGTGCCGAAGAAGCTGCTCGTCGTCGGCGCCGGCGTCATCGGGCTTGAGCTGGGATCGGTCTGGCGCCGGCTCGGCGCCGAGGTTACCGTGGTCGAATTCCTCGACCGCATCCTGCCCGGCATGGACGGCGAGGTCGCCAAACAGTTCCAGCGCATCCTTGAAAAACAGGGCTTCAAATTCCTGCTCGGCCACAAGGTCGCCAAGGTTGAGCGCGCTGGCGCCGGCGCCAGGGTCAGCGTCGAGCCGGCGGCGGGGGGCGAGGCGAAGACGCTCGACGCCGATGTCGTGCTGGTCGCGATTGGTCGCCGCGCCTATACCGCCGGACTCGGGCTGGAGGCGGTCGGCGTGGCGATGGAGCGCGGCCAGATCGTGATCGACGATCATTTCGCGACCAATGTGAAGGGCGTCTACGCCCTCGGCGACGCCGTGCGCGGGCCGATGCTGGCGCACAAGGCCGAGGATGAGGGCGTCGCGCTGGCGGAGATGCTGGCCGGACAGAAAAGCCATGTGAACTACGACGTGATCCCCGGCGTGGTCTACACCAGTCCCGAGGTCGCCGTGGTCGGCAAGTCGGAGGAAGATCTCAAGGCGGCGGGGATCGCCTACACGAGCGGCAAATTCCCGTTCCTCGCCAATGGCCGGGCGCGAGCGATGCGGCAGACCGAAGGGTTCGTCAAGGTGCTGGCTGACGCCAAGACCGACCGCGTGCTCGGCGTCCATATCGTTGGCTTCGGCGCCGGCGAGATGATCCACGAGGCGGCGGTGCTGATGGAGTTCGGCGGCTCGGCGGAAGATCTCGCCCGCACCTGCCACGCCCATCCCACCATGTCCGAGGCGATCAAAGAGGCTGCAATGGCGGTGGCGAAGCGGGCGATTCACGCTTAGCACCATTTCGTTGAGAGCGCGACTCGTCGCGCTCATTCCGCGCAAAGGCGTGGGCGCGCTTCGCGCTTTGAGACAGGGCGATGATCGGTCCCGATCATCGAATCCTGCTATAGGGGTCGCCCCGTTCACCCCAAGGAGGCGTCGGCCATGGCTTTTGTCCGCTTCACCCGGCTACGGCTTGGCGGCGCGCTCGCCCTCGTCGCGGCGCTTGGTCTCTTCGGTGGCCGCGCCGCCTTTGCCGATCGGCTCGCCATCTGGCGGATCGTCCACGAGAAATGCGCCCCTGCAACGGAAAAGGGCGAGCCGCTTCCCAAGCCCTGCCTCAGCGTGGACCTGAGCAAAGGGGAAGCGGTCATCAAGGACCGCAACGGTGTGGCGCAATTGCTCGAAATCCCGACTGCGCGGGTGACGGGCATCGAAGACCCGCAGGTGCTCGCGCCCGAGGCGCCGGCCTATTTCGCCGACGCGTGGCGGGCGCGCGAGAAAATGAGCCCCTTTCTCCCCTCGCCGCCGCCGCGCGAAGCGCTTGTGATCACCGTCAATTCAAGCTGGTCGCGCGGCCAGGATCAGTTGCACCTGCACGTCGATTGCATTCGTCCCGACGTGGCGCGGACGCTTGGCGCCTATGCGCCGCATTTGGACGGCCAGTGGCGGCCGATGACCGACGCGCTCAACGGGCGCAAGTATTGGGCGCGGCGCGTCGATTCCGCCGATCTTGCCGGCGTCGATCCGTTCCGCCTCCTCGCCGACGAAATGCCCGACGCGAAGGGCGCCATGGGAACGTGGAGCCTCGCCGCCGCGCCCCTCCTTTTTGGCGGCAGGCCCGGCTTCGTCCTCCTCGCCGACCAGTTCGGGCTGGAGGCGGGCGGCCATGCCGAGGATTTGCAGGATCTGAGCTGCGCGCTCGCGAGGTAGGATCATTTGCCTTTCGCGCCGCGAACCGCTACGGCGCAGCACCCTTTTTGACAGTGGAGCCCATGTCCCCGGACGAGGCGAAACAACGCGCCGCCGCCGCCGCGCTCGATTATGTCGAACCCGGCATGAAGCTGGGTCTCGGCACCGGATCGACCGCGGCCCGCTTCGTCGCGCTGCTCGGCGAGAAGGTCGCCGCCGGCCTTTCCGTGGTCGGCGTGCCGACGTCGCAGGCGACCCACGCCCAGGCTTCGGCTCTCGGCATTCCCTTGACCACGCTGGAGGAAACGCCGGCGCTCGATCTCGTGATCGACGGCGCCGACGAACTCGACGGCGCGTTGCAACTCATCAAGGGCGGCGGCGGCGCCTTGCTGCGGGAGAAGATCGTCGCCGCTTCGGCCTCACGCATGCTGGTGATCGCCGATTCCTCGAAGAGGGTGGCCCGGCTCGGGGCCTTCCCGCTGCCGGTGGAAATCGTCCCCTTCGGCTTTGGCTCCACCCGGCTCCGGCTGGAGCGCGCCTGCGCGGCGCTGGGGCTTGCGGGCGAGATCACGCCGCGCCGGCGGGCTCGGTCCCTGTTCCTCACCGACGGCGGCCATTATATCCTGGATTGCGCGTTCGGCGCGATCCCCGATGCGGAACGGCTGGCCGCGCATCTACACGCCGTTCCCGGCGTCGTGGAACATGGCTTGTTTCTGGGTCTCGCCGCCGTCGCGCTCGTCGCAGGGCCAGATGGCGTCGAGACCTTGCGGCGCTAGACGCGTCGCCCCTTAAGGAGGCGTATTCATGAAGCTTATTTCCCGCGGCGCGCTGGTCGCCGCGCTGCTGTTGACCGGGCTCGGCTCCGCCTATGCCGACGATTCCGCACCCGCAGCCGCCCCCGCGGCGGCAACCGAACCGGCGCCAGCCCAGATCGATGTGGCCAAAAAAATCCTGATCTCGGTCGGACTCAAGGCGTCGATGGATCAGATCGTGCCGGCCATGTTGAGCCAGTTGCAAGGCCAGTTGCTGCAAATGCATCCTGAGATGGGCAAGGCGCTGCATGAGACGCTGGTCGCGTTGCAACCTGAGTTCAACCAGGGCGAGGAGGCGGTCTTCACCGACACCGCGCGTGTCCTGGCCAACAAGCTCAGCGACGCCGAATTGCAGCAGACGCTGGCCTATTTCGACAGCGAGGCGGGCAAGAAATACACGCAGGCGCAGGCGCCGGTGCTGGAAATGCTCGCCTCATCCGGCGGTTCGTGGCGGCAGAAGCTGTCGACGACGATGCTCGACCGCGCGCGCGAGGAAATGAAGAAAAAAGGCTTCCAGTTCTGACCCCGCCGGGCGCGGCGATGGCTTACGATTTCGACCTGTTCGTCATCGGCGCGGGCTCGGGCGGGGTGCGCGCGGCGCGCGTCGCCTCCGGCCACGGCGCGAAAGTCGCCATCGCCGAATCCTTCCGCATTGGCGGCGCCTGCGTCATTCGCGGCTGCGTGCCCAAGAAAATCCTGGTCTACGCCAGCCGCTTCGCCGATTCCTTCGCGGACGCCGTCGCCTTCGGCTGGACGGTCGGGCCGACTTCGTTCGACTGGCCGACGCTGGTGCGGGCGAAGGAGAAGGAAATCTCCCGCCTGTCGGAGATCTACGCCGCCAATCTCGACCGCGCCAAAGTGGCGATTTTCCGCGCCCACGCCCGCGTGACGGGGCCGAACCAGATCGCGCTCGCCGACGGCCAGCGCTTCACCGCCCGCCATATCCTGATCGCCACCGGCGGCCGGCCCGCGCTGCATCCGCGCGTCGAGGGGCTCGAACATGCCGTCACCTCGAACGAAATGTTCGATCTGCCCGTGTTTCCGCGCCGGCTTCTGGTGATCGGAGGCGGCTATATCGCGGTGGAGTTCGCCTGTCTGTTCCGCCGCCTCGGCGCCGAAGTCACCGTCGCCCTGCGCGGCGCCAACATCCTGCGTGGTTTCGACGAGGATATGCGCGCCGGCCTGCGCGATGAAATGACCCGCGCCGGCGTGCAATTCCGCTTCGGCCGCCTGCCAAGCCTGATCCGCCCCGAAGGCGCGTCCAGGCGCGTGACGATGACCGACGGCGAGACGCTCGAAGTCGATACGATCCTGCTCGCCACCGGCCGCGAGCCCTACACCATGGGCCTCGGCCTCGAATCCGCCGGGGTCGCCTTGGCCGACAACGGCGCGGTGAAGGTCGATGCGCGCTCCACCAGCAACGTCCCCTCGATCCACGCCGTCGGCGACGTCACCGACCGCATCGCCTTGACGCCGGTCGCGATCCGCGAGGGCCATTGGCTCGCCGACCGTCTGTTCGGCGGGGCGGCGCGCGAGGTGAACTACGACGCCGTCGCGACCGCGGTATTCACGACGCCGGAAATCGGCACGGTCGGCCTGACCGAAGACGCCGCCCGCGCCCGCTACGCGATCGTCGACATCTACAAGACCAGCTTCCGCCCGATGAAGGCGACGATCACCGGCGGCGCCGACCGCATCGTCATGAAACTGGTGGTCGACGGCGAGACCGACCGCCTGCTGGGCGCGCATATCCTGGGCGCTGACGCCGGCGAGATCATCCAGGCGCTCGCCGTCGCGGTGAAGATGGGCGCGACCAAAGCCGACCTCGACGACACCATGCCGGTGCACCCGACGGCGGCGGAGGAACTCGTGACGATGCGGGAGCGGACGGCGCGGCATGTGAGGTAGGAGCGTT
The DNA here is from genome assembly GCA_025358745.1 of Hyphomicrobiales bacterium. Taxonomy (GTDB): domain Bacteria; phylum Pseudomonadota; class Alphaproteobacteria; order Rhizobiales; family Beijerinckiaceae; genus Roseiarcus. Next base: position 40,099 of record JANYIH010000263.1, read on the forward strand.
GGATAAGCGCCACAACGCTATCTCACAATGACGGCGCCCCCAATTTAGCCGTGAACTTCCGCCGATCTAGCTGGTTGATAGGCATGGCCCAAAGCCGGGCGGGTACGCGCCCGCGTAGGACCTATCAACCCATCTCCACGGCGAACGCCGTACCTTCGCCGCCGCCGATGCACAGCGAGGCCACGCCGCGCCGCGCCCCTCGCGCCTGCATCGCCGCAAGCAACGTGACCAGAATGCGCGCGCCGGAGGCGCCGATGGGATGGCCGAGCGCGGTGGCGCCGCCGTTCACGTTGACCTTTTCGTGGGGTAGGTCGAGGTCGCGCATCGCCGCCATCGCCACCACGGCGAAAGCCTCGTTGATCTCGAAGAGATCAACGTCGCCCGCGCGCCAGCCGGTCTTGTCGAACAGCTTCTTCATCGCCCCGATCGGCGCGGTCGGGAATTTGGCCGGCTCGGCGGCGTAGGTCGCGTGCGCCACGACGCGGGCGAGCGGTTTCAGGCCGCGCTTTTCCGCCACGCTGCGGCGGGTCAAAATCAGCGCGGCGGCGCCATCGGAGATCGAGCTGGAATTGGCCGCCGTCACTGTGCCGCCTTCGCGGAAGGCGGGCTTCAGGGTCGGGATCTTGTCGGGCCGGGCCTTCGGCGGCTGCTCGTCGGCGCCCACCACGCCCGACTTCACCGCGACGGCGACGATCTCGGCCTCGAACGCGCCTTCCCGCATGGCGCGATTGGCGCGCGCCAGCGAACTCAGCGCATAGGCGTCCTGCGCCTCTCGCGTGAATTGATAATCCCGCGCGCAATCCTCGGCAAAAGTTCCCATCAGCCGCCCCTTGTCGTAGGCGTCCTCCAGCCCGTCGAGGAACATCGAATCCGCGACTTTGCCGTGTCCCATGCGATAGCCGGCCCGCGCCCGCTCCAATAGATAGGGCGCCCGGCTCATGCTCTCCATGCCCCCCGCAATGACGATGTCGGCGCTGCCCGCCACGATCAGATCGTGCGCGAACATCGCCGCTTTCATGCCGGAGCCGCACATCTTGTTGATGGTCGTCGCGCCGACGCCGAGCGGCACGCCGGCGGCAAGGCTGGCCTGCCGCGCCGGCGCCTGGCCAAGGCTCGCCGGCAGAACGCAGCCCATTACGACCTCGTCGGCGTCCTCGCCCTTCAGGCCGGCGCGCGAAAGCGCCGCCGCGATGGCCGCAGCGCCAAGTTCCGGGGCGCTCACATCCTTGAAATCGCCCAGAAATCCGCCCATCGGCGTGCGCGCCGCGCCCACGATCACGATTTCGTCCATCGTTCCCTCCTGCATGCTCGCCAGCATAGAGCGCCGGCGCGCGGACAGCAAAAAGCGCGCGAGAGGCCCCGCGCGCTTTCACATAAACCCCGGGAGGAAAGGCGTTACGCCGCCTGAGCGGTTTCGGCCTGCTTCTTGACGACGTCGCGCTTGATGGCGAGCGCGTCCGACGACAGATCGAGGTCGCTGGCCTTGATCAGGAAGGCGTCAAGGCCGCCGCGATGCTCGACCGAGCGGATGGCGGCCGCAGCGACGCGCAGCTTGAAGCCCTTGCCGAGCGTGTCGGAGATCAGCGTCACCTGACACAGGTTCGGCAGGAAGCGCGTGCGCGTCTTGCGGTTGGAATGGCTGACCTTATTGCCGGATTGGACGGCCTTGCCCGTCAGCTCGCAGCGGCGCGACATTGTGTTATCCTCGAATTCAAGCGACGGCCGGGTTCGATCGAGCGAAAATAAAAATCCGCTCGCCGTTTCCCCTGGCGTTTAGGGTCGCGGCTCTATAGGGGAGCGCGCGATAAGCGTCAAGCGGAGAGGGCCATGTCGGATGAAGCAGTCGGGCGGCTCGCCGCCCTGCGCACGGCGCTGGATTTACGCGCCCGCGACTGTGGCCGCAAGCCGGAGGAGATCACGCTCGTCGCGGTGTCGAAGACCCATTCCGCCGACGAGGTCTGGCCGACGATCCGCGACGGCGGCCAGACGGTGTTCGGCGAAAACCGGGCGCAGGAGGCCATGACCAAATGGCCCGACCTGCGCGCCCGCGCCGCCGCGCTCGGCAAGACCATCGAACTGCACCTGATCGGCCCGTTGCAGAGCAACAAGGCGCGCGAGGCGGTCGAGACCTTCGACGTGATCGAGACGGTCGATCGCGAGAAGATCGCCGCCGCGCTTGCCGAGGCGATGGAAAAGACCGGCCGCCGCCCGCGCCTGCTGGTCGAGATCAACACCGGCGCCGAACCGCAGAAAGCGGGAGTTCTGCCGCAGGACGCCGACGCGTTCCTCCGGCTGACGCGCGAAACCTACGGCCTCGCCGTCGAGGGCCTGATGTGCATTCCCCCCGCCGGCGAGTTGGCCTCGCCGCATTTCGCGCTGCTGGGCGAGATCGCGCGCCGCAATGGCCTCCTCTCGCTCTCGATGGGCATGAGCGCCGACTGGCCGCTGGCGATCCCGCTCGGCGCGACGCATGTGCGCGTCGGGTCGGCGATCTTCGGCGCGCGCGGATAGGGCGGGTCAAGTCCGCGCGCCGTGCGAAGTGAAGCGTTTCTGCGGTTGTTATGTGTCGAGGCGCGCCGCTCCGCCATTCCATCGCCAGACCTTCGCCGCGAAACATTCATCCCTCATTCAAATGAAGGCGCGCACTTTCGCTCCCGAAGGGCCGGCTCAAATTCGTAGGGAACGTTGGGCGCGGCGATAGGCGGGCATCAAAATGCTAACATCAGCTCGAAGCTTTGCACGGATTTGCGTGATCGCGTTGGCGCCGGCCTTGTCGGCCGCCGCGTTCACGCCGTCGCCGGCATGGGCGCAACTGTCCATCGACATCAGCGTGAATATCGAGCCGCCGGCGCTGCCGGTTTACGAGCAGCCGGCACTGCCGGCTCCCGGCTATATCTGGACGCCGGGCTTCTGGGCCTGGGACGCCGACGACGAAGACTATTACTGGGTGCCCGGCGCCTGGGCGGCGCCGCCCCGCCGCGGTCTGTTGTGGACGCCCTCGTATTGGGGCTGGAGCGACGGCGTGTATCTGTTCCATTCCGGTTATTGGGGCTCGCGGATCGGTTTCTACGGCGGCGTCAATTATGGATATGGCTACAACGGATCGGGCTATTACGGCGGCGAATGGCGCGGCGATCAATTTTACTACAATCGGTCGGTGAGCAACGTCACAAACGTCGTTAATGTCACCAACGTCTACAACAAGACCGTAATCGTCAACAACAACGCGCCGCGCACCAGCTTCAATGGCGGCCCGAAGGGCATCGCCGCGAGGCCGACGCCGGCGCAACTCGTCGCGGCGAAGGAGACGCATGTCCTGCCGACGACCGCGCAGGTTCAGCACGTGACTCAGGCGAAGACGCTGCCCGATGCGCGCTTCAAGGAAAACAAGGGCAAGCCCGCGACGCCTGCGGTCGCAAAGCCCATCGCGCCTGCCGGCGGCGCCGACACCGCGCCCAAGCCGGTTCCGGCGACGGACAAAACGGCGCCGGCTAAGCCGGACGCGAACAGCGTCGTCAACCCGAAGGGAAATGCGCTGCCCAAACCGCCCGGCGCGCTCGACAAGCCCGCGGCCGGCAAGCCGGTCGTCGAACCCAACAGCGTTGGCAAGCCCAATAGCGCGGCGGACAAGCCGGGGCTCGGCAAGCCCGACGCCGTTGGCGTTCCCGGCCCCAAGGGCCACGAACTGCCGAAACCACCGGCCGCGCTCGACAAATCCGCGCCGGTCAAGTCGGATGCAAAGCCCAACCCCATCGGCAAACCAAACGGGGTCATCGACAAGCCGCAAGTGCCCAATCGCCCCGCCGTCGCTCCCGCGGGGCAGAAACTGCGTGACGTCGCTAAGCCGATCGGCGACCGCCCGGCGCCGCAACGCCTTGAGCGTCCTGCCCCGCTGTTGCAGCGCCCTGCGCCGGAACGCGTAGAACGCCGGGCTCCGGCCCAGATGGAACGCCGGGCTCCCGCCCAGATGGAACGCACGACGCCGCAGATGGCCCCGCGCCCTGCGCCGCAAATGGCCCCGCGTCCTGCGCCGCAGATGGCCCCGCGCCCTGCGCCGCAAATGGCGCCCCGCCCCGCGCCGCAAGGCGGACCGCACTGCCCCGGGCCGCAATGCCCGAAGTGACAACGTTGCGATGACCCCCCCGGGGCGCCGGCGGCGAAGCCGCCGG
>JANYIH010000283.1 GCA_025358745.1 Hyphomicrobiales bacterium
CCCACGGAAGCGACCCCAGTGATAGGGCACTGCTCCGCCGCCGTGTGGGATCACGAACTTTATCGTGGGAAAATCAGTGAAAAGGTCACTGGCCAGAAACTGCATGAAAGCAGTAGTATCGGCGTTTAGATAGTGCGCGCCGGTGGTATGGAAACAGGCGTTGCAACTGGTCGAGACATGCACCATCGCCGGGATGTCGTATTCGGCCATCTTTTCGTAGATCGGCCACCAATATTTGTCGGTCAGCGGCGGACTGGTCCAATGGCCGCCGGAGGGGTCGGGGTTGATGTTGATCGCTACGAAGCCGTAGTCGCGGACGCATTTTTCCAATTCGGGGATGCAGGTCTTCGAATCGACGCCGGGGCTCTGCGGCAGCATCGCGGCGCCGATGAAATGATCGGGAAACAGTTTTGTCACGCGGAAGATCAGCTCGTTGCAGATCGCCGACCAGGTCGAGGAGACCTCGAAATCGCCGATGTGGTGCGCCATGAAACTCGCGCGCGGGGAAAAGATCGTCAGATCGCTTCCGCGCTCGCGCATGAACTTGAGCTGGTTGGTCTCGATCGACTGACGCAATTCGTCGTCGGAGATATGCAGTTCGGTGGCTAAGGGTTTTTGCGCGGGGTCGTTGATCGCGGCGATCTGCCGGTTACGCCAATCCTCCAGCGCTTTCGGCGCCGTCGTGTAATGGCCGTGGCAGTCTATAATCATCAGGCGCATCCTCTGCCGACTTGAGCCGCTTCGTCTCCATGTTATCCGAGGCTCGGCCGCCGGCAAACTGGCGCGGGTTGACAGTCCCCAGCCGAAAAGGAAAGTCTCGCGCGTTCGTCGAACGCATGACCGCATTCGATCGATCGCCCAAAGGGGAACCCGAAATGACCGACCGCTTGACCTCGGCCGCTGAAGTCGTCGATTTCTGGCGCGAGGCGGGCGCGGCGCTGTGGTACGCAAAGAACGCCGAATTCGATGCGCGTTGCCGCGAGGCCTGCCTCGCATTGCATATGCAGGCCGCAGCGCGCCGCTGCGAGGATTGGCTCGACGAGCCGGCCGGGGCGCTGGCTCTCATATTGCTGTGCGACCAGATGCCGCGCAACGTGTTTCGCGGCACGGCGCACATGTTCGCCACCGACCCGCTCGCGCGCCTCTATGCAAGTCGCGCGCTCGAAGCCGAATTCATCGGTGCGGTTGAGGCGGAATTGCGCGTGTTTTTTCTGCTGCCGTTCGAACATTCCGAACACTTCGCCGACCAGGAGCGCTCGGTCGCGCTGCACCGCCTGTGGGCGCCGGACGCTCAACGTTATGCGGACGAGCATTGCGAGATCGTGCGGCGGTTCGGCCGCTTTCCGCATCGCAACGCGGCGCTGGGGCGAGAAACGACGCCTGAGGAGGCGGCGTTTCTCAAGGCGGGCGGATTTTCCGGCTAAGCCTGCGCTGATCCGAGCCGCCTGGCGATCCGTTTAAGCCAGACGGAAACGGAGCGGCGCATGTGGTCCCTCGGGTTGAATTATCTCGCAACATTGGTCGTGATGCTCGCGGTTGATGCGGTCTGGCTCGGGCTGATGGGGCCGCGGCTCTATCGACCAGCGCTGGGCGACCTGCTCGCGCCCAGCTTTTCGCCGCTGCCGGCGATCTTGTTTTACCTGATTTTCGTTGCGGGGCTGATTGTTCTCACGCCCGGCGGCTCGCTGGGGGCTTCGACGGCGCGCGGCGCGCTGTTTGGCCTTTGCGCCTATGCGACCTACGACCTGACCAATCAGGCGACGTTGCGCCAGTGGCCGACCTATCTCTCGCTGGCGGATATGGTGTGGGGGACCTTGCTGACGGCGTTCGCGGCTTTCGTTTCCGCCTGGTTGCGCCAGCGGCTAGCGTGAGCGCGGCGGCGCCGGCCAGAACGCGTTGACGCGGCGGGCGTAGTCTTCGAAAGCCGCGCCGCGGGAGCGTCGCATCGCCTGTTCGAGCGGCGGCAGGCCTGAGACGTGGACGAGCAGATAATACATCCACGCCGGCGCAAGCAGCGACAGCCAACCCGCCGCATATCCCGTGTCGATCGCCAACAACGGCCAGCCCAGCCAGCCTATCCACTCGAAAAAATAATTGGGATGGCGCGACCAGCCCCACAGCCCGGTTTCGCAGACGCCCCCCTTGTTGGCGGGGTTGGCCCTGAACGCCGCCATCTCACGGTCGGCCAGCGCTTCGCCGCCCAACGCCGTCAAGAACAGCAGCCCGGCGAGCGCGTCGCGCATGTCGGGAGCAGGGCGCGGCGAGCCGGCGGCGACATAGGCCGACAACACCAGCGGCCAGGCCGCCAGGGCCTGTATTTGCAGGAACAGAAGCATCCGGACCGGAGCCCTGTCGCCCCATTCCGCCCTCAGCGCGGCGTAGCGCGGATCGTCGCCATGCTCGGCGCGCCTCCACAGGTAGACGCCCAATCGCAAAGACCAGACCGCGAGATAGGCCGCGCCTATCGCTGCGCGCGCGGGCCGATCCGCGCCCAAAGCGAGCGCGCCGAGACAGGCGGCGCCGGTGGAGATACTCCAGATAGCGTCCACCCGGCCCGAGCGTCCGCTGGTCTCGGCGATCCCCCAGGCGGCCCCCATCGCCAGCGCGAGAAACGCGGCGATGGCGAGCAACCCCATTCAGATGCCGAGCAGCGGCTGCAACAGGCGGCCAAAGAACCCTTGCAGCCGCAATCGGCCGTCAAAAGCGGCGAGGCAGATGCAATCCACATCGGAATCGATGAGGGGCTGATGCTCCACCTCGTCGTCGGCCTCGATGCAATCGCCGGCGACATAGCGCCCGAACTCGTCGTGGAAGGCGCCCTGCAAGATTTGCGTATATTCCGTGCCGCGATGGGTGTGATGCGGCATCTTCCCGCCCGGGGCCACCTTCAGCATAATGACATTGGCGTCCGGCGCGTAGTCGAGCCGCAGCCGTCGCCATTGCAAGCCCGAACCGATCCGACGCCAGGGCGGCAGAGCGAGCGCGTCGAGCGGCGAGGCATGGCGCGGCGGCGGAGCGGGCGGAGCGATTTCCTCGATGCGGCGCAGAGCGGCGGCGAACAGGTCCGGGCGCACCGCCGCAGCCGGGGCCTCTTCGAGCAGCGCGCCGCCCGCGGCCTCGAACAGGCCGACGCGGGCGCGACATTCCGCGCAGCCCGCGAGATGCGTCGCGATCACGAGGCTCGGTCCCGCGCCGAGACGGCCGGCGGCGTAGCGCGCCAGGGTGTCGTCGTAGGGGTGATGCAGGCTCACCGCTCACTCTCCAGAAACGGGCGTATTTTCGCCATGGCGAGGCGCACCCGCGATTTGACGGTGCCCAGGGGAATGCCGAGTTCGCGTGCGATTTCGGCGTGAGGTTTTTCCGAGAAGAACGATAGCCGCAGCACCGTGGCCTGTTCGCGCGAAAGCTGGGTCATCGCCTCGCGCACCTTGGCGTCGCGTTCGTCGGAGAGGGTGGCGCTTTCCGCGCTCTCGGCCACGCCGATCTCGGGGGCGCCAAGCGCCGCGACGCCGTTGCGCTGCCGCGTCGCGCGGCGGGCGAGGTCGATCCGAAGATTGCGGGCGATCGTGAAGATCCACGTGCTGACCGCCGCCTGACGCGGATCGTAAAGTTCCGCCTTGCGCCACACCGTCACCAGCGTGTCCTGCGCGATCTCCTCGGCGTCGGTCGCGCTGACGCCGGAGCGCACCATGAAGCCGATCACGCGCGGCGCGAAATACTGAAACAGGCGGCCATAAGCGGCGCGGTCGCGCGCCTGCGCGACCTGGGCCATCAACGCCTTCAAATCTTCCGACGTCACGGCCTGTCCTGCTCCAACGCGATAGATATCGCGCGGGGGCGAGCGCAGGACAAGTCCGATAGACATAGCCCTCTCCGTGGGTTGCATGTCTGTTACGCCGTTCGCCGCGCTTCGGATCAACGCGCATCCGGAGGGGTTGTTCAAACGTATGAAGGGCGGACGGAGGAATTTGTGACGCAACGCCAGAGCAAGCGCATCGCGGTGATCGGATCGGGCATATCAGGGCTATCCGCCGCCTGGGCGCTGAGCCGCGTCTGCGAAGTGACCTTGTACGAATCGGAAGGTCGGCTTGGGGGCCACAGCGACACATTCGACTGGCGAGGACTGGGGGTCGATTGCGGCTTCATCGTCTACAACGAGCGCACCTATCCCAACCTCACGGCGCTTTTCCGCCATCTCGGCGTCGCGACCACCCCGAGCGAAATGTCGTTCGCGGTTTCTCTCGACGAGGGCGAGTTCGAATATTCCGGCTCGGGCCTGCGCGGGCTGGCGGCGCAGCCGGAAAATCTCGTCAAGCGCCGCTACTGGTCGATGCTTGCGCAGATCCTGCGCTTTTTCCGCGAAGCGCCGCGCGACCTCGCGCGCGGCGATCTGGGGACGCTCGGCGAGTATCTCGACGCGCGCAGTTACGGCCGAACGTTCCGCGACGATTATCTCTATCCCATGGCGGCGGCGATCTGGTCGACGCCGGCGCTCGACGTCGCTGACTTCCCCGCCGCGAATTTCATTGCGTTCAACGCCAATCATGGCCTGCTCGATCTCACGAACCGGCCGGTCTGGCGCACGGTGGCGGGCGGCAGCCGAAATTACGTCCGCGCGCTGGCCGCCGACCTGGCCGACATCAGGCTCGGCGCGCCCGCGCGCGCGGTGCGGCGGATTGCGGCCGGGGTGGAGATCGTGCAGGCGGACGGCTCTGTGGAGGCGTTCGACGAGGTCGTGATCGGCGCCCATGCCGACGATGCGCTGGCGCTGCTGGCGGCTCCGACGTCGGCCGAACGTCGGCTGCTCGGCGCATTCCGTTATCTCGACAATCACGCGGTTCTTCACACCGACGTCGCCGCCATGCCGAAGCGCCGGGCGGCGTGGTCGAGCTGGAACTATCTCAGCCGAGGCGAGGGCGCGGCGCGGCGGCTGTTTGTCAGCTATTGGATGAACCGGTTGCAACCTTTGCCCGGCCGCGAAGATGTGTTTCTGTCGCTCAACTGTCCGTGGGAAATCCCTGCGGACAAGACCTTGCGGCGCGTGACTTACCGGCATCCGCAGTTCGACACGGCGGCCTGCGCGGCGCAGCGCGAATTGTGGAGCTTGCAGGGAAACGGCGGCGTGTGGTTCTGCGGCGCCTATTTCGGTTACGGATTTCATGAGGACGGCTTGCAGGCGGGGCTCGCGGTCGCGGAGGCGATCGGGGGCGAAAAACGGCCCTGGCGGGTCGCGGGCGAGAGCGACCGGCTCGCGCTGCCATGATCGCGCCGGGCCTCTATCTCGGCCGGGTGATGCACCGACGGATGCGCGCGCCGGCGCATCGGTTCACCTATGGCGGGTTCTGGCTTGCGCTCGATCTCGACGAATTGCCGGAAACGGCGGCGCGGCTGCGGCTGTTCTCGCTCGACCGGCCCAACCTGTTCGCCTTCTATCGCCGCGATCACGCCGATGGCAAGCCCGGCGACCTCAAAGCCAAGATCGCGGCCAAGGCGGTGGGGCTTGACGTTTCCGGGCGGATGTTGATTTTGTGCATGCCCAGACTGCTCGGCTTCGTTTTCAACCCCTTGAGCGTGTTTTTCTGTCACGACGGGGCGGGGCGGCCAAGCGCGGTCGCCTGGGAGGTTTCCAACACTTTCGGCGCGCGTCACACTTATGTAATCGCCGTCAATAATACACTCGGCGCGCTGCGGCAGAGTTGCGGCAAGCGGCTGCATGTGTCGCCGTTTCTCGACATGGGCCTGACCTATCAGTTCCGGGTCGAGACCTCGGGCGACGCTGTGCGGATCGGCATCGTCGACCGGGCAAGCGATGGGCCGGCGCTCTATGCGGCGATTGCGGCGACGCGGCGCGAACTGACCGACGCGGCGCTGCTGCGTCTGGCGCTCCGAACGCCGTTCGCGACCCTGAAGGTCGTGGCGGCGATCCACTGGGAGGCGCTGCGGCTATGGGCCAAGGGCGGGAGATTTCGCCGTGCGCCTGCGGGCAGCGAGCGCCCGGTGGCCGAACATGCGGCGAGCGTTCACGGCGCAACGGGGGAATAGAAGCTGGCGTTGAGTTTGCCCCGCGGCGGCGCAAACCATCGTCGGGGTCAGCGCGTATTAGAAGGGAGCGCCCGGAGCAGGGCGCGCGCGGAGGTCGGGTTGGGGTCGGAACCGCAAATGTCAATGTTGGCGTCCACTCAGGCGAGGCGCCGCGATTGGTCGTTGGACCCGCGCGTCGCCCTGCTGCGACGGCTGCTGGGCCGAATCACGCAGGGGCGCCTGACCGTGACGACGCCCGCTGGCGAAAGACTGCACGGCGCCGGGACGACGGGCGAAGAGGCCGTGTTGCACCTGCACAATTGGCGCCCGCTCGCTCGGGTGCTGAGCGGCAGCGACATCGGCTTCGCCCGCGCCGTCATCGACGGCGATTGTACGTCGCCGGATTGGGTGTCGCTGCTGGCGCTGTTCGACCGCAACATGGCTGCGCTTGGCGGCGCGGGCGCCGCTTTCGGGCCGGCGCGCTGGCTGCTGCGGCTGGGCCAAGCCGTGCGGGCGAACACGCGCACGGGTTCGGCGCGCAACATCATGGCGCATTACGATCTTGGCAATGCGTTCTTCGCCCAATGGCTCGATGCGTCGATGAGTTATTCCTCGGCGATCTATGCGCGGGAGGACGAATCGCTAGAGGCGGCGCAGCGGCGCAAGTTCGATCGGATCGTCGAATTGCTGCGGCTTGAGGGCGGCGAGCGGGCGCTGGAGATCGGCTGCGGCTGGGGTGCCCTGGCGGCGCGGCTGGCGCAGGCGGGCCTCAGCGAGATCGACGCGCTGACGATCTCCCCGGCGCAGGCGGAATATGCGCGCGGCGTTGTCGGCCCGCGCGTGCGGGTGCAGCTTCAAGATTACCGCGACATCAACGAGACCTACGATCGCATCGTCTCGATCGAAATGTGCGAGGCGGTCGGCGAGGCCTATCTGCCGGCCTATTTCGAGACGCTGGCGCGGGCGTTGCGGCGCGGCGGGCGCGCGGTCATCCAGGCGATCACGATTTCGCCCGCCCGCTTCGCCAACTATCGCAGCGGTTCGGATTTCATCCAGCAATTCGTATTTCCCGGCGGGTTTCTGCCGAGCGAGGCGTTCTTGCGCGAGTGCGTGGCGCGGGCGCAGTTGAAGCTGGTGAACGCGGAGACGTTCGGACTATCCTACGCCTATACGCTGGCGGAATGGCGGCGGCGGTTTCACGCCGCCTGGCCCGCCATCGCGCAGTTGGGCTTCGATGCGCGGTTCCGGCGGTTGTGGGATTATTACCTCTGCTATTGCGAAGCTGGGTTTCGCGAGGGAACAGTCGATGTCGGGCTCTACGTGCTGGAGCGGGCCTGAACTTCCGCGCCGGCATCGCGCGCGAGCCGGGCGTGATTGGCCATCACGGCCAGCATCAGCACCCCCAGCGCGACAAATGTGAAGCGGAAGGGTCCGACCGGCGGGGCGGTCACCAGGACGCCGAGCTTCATCAGCGCCGCCGCAACGCCCACGCCGAAGGCGAAGGCGGCCTGGAAGGCGGCGCTGTAGATCAGATTGGCCATGCCCATTTCGGCAGCCGCCACCTCGGCGAACGGCAGCGTCCCGAGCGCGGTGAAATGCATCGAGCGCGATGCGCCGGAGAGGCATAGCAGCGCGGCGACCAACGCCCAGGGCGTTTGCGCGCCAAGTCCGGCGCAAGCGAACAAGGTCGCCGCCTGCAAGCCGGCGTTGACCACCAGCACGCGGCGGAAGCCGAAACGGCGCAGGATCGCCGTCGTGAACGGTTTGATGCCGATATTGCCGACGAACAAAGGCGTCAAAGTGAGGCCGGCGCGCGCGGCGTCGAAGCCGAAGCCCAGTTGAAACATCAGCGGCAGCACGAAAGGGACGGCGCTGACGAACGTGCGCGCGGCCGAGCCGCCGGTCAGGCTGAGGCGGAAGGTCTTGTGGCGGAACGGTGCGAAATCGATCAACGGCGCGCTCTCGCGGCGGGCGTGGCCGAGGTAGAGTGCGGCGCAGGCGACGGCAAGCCCGGCCAGCGCCAGCGCGAAGACGCCCTGCGCGTCGAGCGCCAGCAAAGCCGCGCCGAGCGCGACGCCGGCGAGCAGAAAGCCCAGGCTGTCGAAGCGCCGCCGCTCGTCGGAAATCACATTGGGCGTCCAGGCCCAGGCGAGCAGGGCGCCGACGATTCCCAACGGCACATTGACGAAGATGATCGCGCGCCAGGACACCTCTTCGGCGAGAAAGCCGCCGAGCGGGGGGCCGAGCAGCGGCGCGGTGAGGCCGGGCCAGGTGAGCAAAGCGCCCGCCCGCAACAGGCCGCTTTTTGGCGTCGTGCGCAGCACGACGAGGCGTCCCACCGGCACCATGAAGGCGCCGCCGACCCCTTGTAGCGCGCGGGCGGCGAAGAAGAACCACGGCGCCGTCGCGAGGCCGCACAGCACGGAACTGAGCGTGAACAGGAGGATGGCGCCGGTGAACACCGCACGGGCGCCGAACCGCTCCACCACCCAGCCGCTCGGCAGGATGAAAACGGCCAGCGTCAGCGCGTAGATCGACACGCCGACGCTGAGATCGATCGCCCGCGCGTGAAAGCTTTCCGCCATCTTGGGCAGCGCGGTGGTGAGGATCGTCGCGTCGAGGAATTCCATGAAAAAGGCGGCGGCGACCAGCAACGCGAGGCGGGTCATCTTTATTTGAGCTTGGCGCGCCGCTTGGCCAGCGTGCGCAGCCGCAGCGCGTTGAGCTTGATGAAGCCGCCGGCGTCGCGATGATCGTAGGCGACCGCGCCTTCCTCGAATGTGACGAGATCCTGATCGTACAGCGAATAGGGGCTGTCGCGGCCGATGGTCCAGGCCGAGCCCTTGTAAACCTTCAGCCGCACCTTGCCGGTGACGAGTTCCTGGCTCTTGTCGATCAGGCCCTGCAACAATTCCCGCTCCGGCGCGAACCAGAA
>JANYIH010000294.1 GCA_025358745.1 Hyphomicrobiales bacterium
CGCGCTACATGACGCTGGCGGGAATCGCTCCCGTGAGCGATAACCCCATCGTCATCTTGCCCGCTGTGGCGACCTGACACCCCGGCAATTCCGGGATGCTGACCAGGCGTGAAAAGTTACACCACGCTATGGGACACGATCTCCTGCTCGGGCTCGCGCTGTGTCTGATCGGCGGCGCCGCGTTGCTGGCGCAAAGCCTGCGGCTGCGGCCGGAAGGCGCGATCGGCGACGGGTTCGGCATCGCCACCGGCGTATTTTTCGGGCTCTATTTCCTCGCCGTCGAGGCGGCGCGACGGGAAACCAGCGCGGCGCGGGTGACGTTCGAGGCTTCCGTCGTGACTGCGGCGGGGCTGTGGCTCGCCGCGGCGCTCGCCGAGGGCAGGTTCGCGCCGTCCAGCGTGAAAGGCGCGCTGGCGCTGCTCGGCATGGCCTGGGTCAGCCATGCCGGCGGCCAGGGACTGCTGTCGATCGCGCTCGGACGGTTGCCGGCGAATTTTTCGTCGCTGGTGATCTTTCTCGAAGCCGTCGCGGCGGCGCTGTTCGCCTACCTTCTGCTGGGCGAACCGATCTCGCCGATGCAGGCGATCGGCGGCCTGTTGATCATGGCGGGCATTTACGTCGCGCGGCCGCGCCGGGCTTTCGCCGCGCCCGCCGGCCATGCTAAGGAACCGCCGCGGCGCCCGTAGCTCAACTGGATAGAGTATCGGTCTTCGAAACCGAGGGTTGGAGGTTCGAACCCTTCCGGGCGCGCCAATTTAAGCCTTTGAAAAGGGCCTCGCGCGATGACTTTGGAGGGGGTTCCCGAGTCGACGCGTTTCCGGATCGCTCACTTCGTCGGCCACAACAGGGCCGGCTTGTCACGTTCAAGAACATAAGCATTGTCACCCGCCACCCTGCGCCATTCGTCGGCGACGCCGTCCGGCACACGACTCGCACTTCGGCCTCCGTCATTTCGCCGAGGCCAAAGTGGCGCCATCCCAGCTGGCCGCTGGCATGGCCGCCGCCGATCGTGATTTCACGGCGCTGGACTTTGCCGCCCGCGCGAAGCTCCAACCACGCGCCGATCGCGTCGCGGTTCGCTCCGGGCTGGCGCAGATCGAATTCAACCCAGTGACCGGAATTGACTCCCAGATTGCGCCAGAATCTCGCGCGCGCATTGCGGTTGGAGACAACGATGTCGAGTTGACCGCTCAGGTTGAAATCCGCGATCACGGCGCCTCGCGCGTTGTCGAAAGTCGCGATGCCGGCGGCCTCGCCGGCTTCCTGGAATTTGCCGTCAGGCGTTTGCAGCAAGAGGTCGTTGGGGTCCTTCTGCGCGAAGTCCGGCATTGCCGTGACATTGCCTTTGGTGACGAACAGATCGACGCGGCCGTCATTGTTGAAATCTTCAAATTGCGCGTGCCAGGCCGTGCTCGGACGCAGATCGCCGCCGGCGTAAGGGCGGTGCGCCGTCAAGCCGATGGGATAGGCGACGTCCTTGAAGGACGGTCGCGGCCCGCCGTTGGGCGGAATCGCCTCCAATGTCTGGAGTTTGTTGTCGGACATGCTGGTGACGAAATAGGCGGGATAGCCGTCGCCCTTGAGATCGTAGCTGGCGATGCCCATGCCCCAGATCCGCAGATATTTCCAACCCTCGCCTTCGCTGTAGAGCGCCGGGGTTCTTCCGGGCTCAATGCGCCACAATTGTTCCTGGCCGCCTTCGTAATATTCGCGATCGTTGGCGACGCGCAGGCTTGGGGCGCCGGACTTGTTCCAATCGCTGAACAGCATCGACAACGAACAGAAGCTGGGTTTCAGCGGGTCGGGCGGCGCGAATTTACGCTGCGGCGCGCCGCCGACCATCGCCGGGCGGAACAACCAGTTGTCGGTGCACGTGCCCCAGGGCGCGATCTCCTCGCGGCGATCGACATAGTTGCCGATAGCCAAAGTCGGCCAATGCGCGCCGCGCTCCCAGGTCGCGGCGAAGGCGGTGGACCAGGAATCGCCGCCTTCAAATCCCCAGAGCTCATTGGCGCGTGCGAACTTGCAGCCGCCGAGGCCGCGCATCAGGACATTGCCGCCCACGCGCAGTAAGACCAGGTCGGTGACGCCGTCGCCGTCGATGTCGATGGGGTAGGCGCCGATCACGTTCGGCTGTTCGAGGCCGCTCGTCTCCTGTTGGAAGCGGATCGCGCCGCCGCGCGCGCTGACGTTGCGATAGAATTTGCCCTTGGCCTCTCCGCCGGTGAAAAACAGCGAGGGGAAACCGCTGCCCGCGCAATCGAACGCGGCGACGCCGCCCCCGACCATATATTGCCACTCGCCCTTGTAGACGCTGTCGATGCCAGCACTTGCCGTCTCGTCCGCGAAGCGCGGAATCGCGACGGCCTTGGGGTCGGCGATAGTCTCTTGCGCCGGGGCCGGCCGCGCCAAAGCGAGGACGGCGACCCCGGCCCGCAGAGAAGCTGTCAGGAAAGTCCGCATCGCCTATTTCTTTGTCTTGAGCGCGTTCACATAGGCGCCGATGCAGCGGCCTTGTTCGAGGCCAAGTTCGCTCGCCGCGCGGAAATGGATTCCACCGTAGAGGCGCGATATCGCCGCCTCGTTGGCCGCCGCCCAGAAGCTCGGGAAGCTTCGCGGCGGCAGGCCGTCGGAGCGGTCGGTTTCGTCGGTGAATGCGAAGTCCTCGCCGAACAATTGCGTCATCACCGTCGCGGCGGCGCCCGTCTGCGTGGCGTGACCGCTCGGCAATTCAGGAAACGGCGGCGTGATCAGCAGCGGCTCCCACTTGGGATCGATGAAGCGTCGAATATACGTCACCGGCCGCAATTGTTCATATTGAAATTTGGCGTTCCAACAACCGACGAATCCATCCGACACCGCGATGCCCACGCGGGCCAAAACGTCGACGGTCCTCGCGACGCCAGCGTTCTCCTTCGCGAGACTTTGCAACGCGATCGAAATCCAGTGTCCGGGCGGAGTGACGGAGAGCATCGCGTCATCCGCCCAGAACTTCGCGATGTCGCGCTGTTCAGGCGTCAGCGCTTGTCGAGTCTGATAGACTTCGAGCGCCTGCTTGTAGAACTCGGAACTCCTGTCCTCGCTATATTCGGGCGCCGGAGCCAGGGGGCAAGCGGCGCCGTCGGGCATTGCGAAGGTGCGGTTCTTGCCCCAGTCGGGCAGCAACGGCGTTTGCTGTTGCAGAATGAGGCTGGTGGGAACCCAGTGCGCCGCCCCTTTCTTCAGCTCGTAGTGTTGCGGAAAACCCATGTTCTCGATCGTCGCGCCGCCGTCTTCGCGCGACCAGGTCCAAATATGTTCGGCGATCGCCCGGCCATAAGCTTCACTACGCGCCACGACGTCCGCGGACAGATCGGCGGAGATTTCGGCCCGCATTTTTGCGTCCTCAGCCGCCAACGCACGCTGTCCCGTCGGCCCCGTATTGCTGAACAGGTTTTGCGTTAGGCTGGCGAGCGCCGCATCCAGGACCAGGGTCTCGTCATAGGGTCGCCCGAGCTGGCGTGGGGGCAATGGCTGCAAGCCCTTCAACTGGCCCGCCAGCGAGCGCAGGTCGCTATCGCCTGAGGCGACGACCTCGAACGCCGTGACCCCGAGATAAGCCAGCGAGCGGCTCGCCACGGGAGGCGAATATGTCGGCGTGTGGCGCACCAGCGCGAGGGCGAGCTTGTACCACTCACGCAAAGCCTGCACCGGCCCGAGGCCGCCGTGCGCGGCCGACGCGCCGGGCGCGCGAAACAAGATCAGGCCCGCGGTTATCGCCGCGACCGCCGCCAAACGGAGCGCCTTCATAGTCCTCCCTCGCGCCAGGCCGGGGCGGGACGCCGCTCGACACATTGCGCGCTCAATATACTTCACACGATCAACGGCGTCACTTGCGCGAAGGCCGATGCGTGCTGATCCCAAGCAATTTCTCCCAGGCAATTTCGGCCCATTTCTCAAGCGACACCGTCACTTGCCATGGCTTCAAAGACGCAATATTTACTTCGAGTTCTGGCAAAAGCCGCGTTTTTGAGATGCTGACAAAAGGACATTGACGGATTTGCGCTTCAGGGACCAAATGCGAAGTTCCAGCATGACCCGAATTTCTGAGTGGAAGCCCGACATTGCCGGTTGTTTCGAACGAAACAACGCGCGCCATGGCGTTCACTCGTTGGATCGATGCCGAAATTCGCCGGTTGACTCACCATCTGATGAGCTTGATGCAAGCACGTGGTTTTGCCGCGTTTCGCCGCCATGTCGCTGAAGCCAAGGAGCCAAAATATGGCGCAAACGCCGGCGCCCTCCGACTATGAGGAGCTAATCCGGGTCATTCACGAGCGGCACGGCGGCATGAGCAAGTCGTATCAGCGTATTGCCGTTTATTTGACGCAAAATCCCAATGACGTCGCTGTGCAACCGATCCACGCCATCGCGGAGCGAAGCGGGGTGCACGCGTCGGGCGTCGTTCGATTCGCACAAGCTCTCGGCTATGACGGCTTCAAGTCGCTTCAGGGATTGTTCCAGAAGCGCCTGTCCACGGCGGCGCCGGGTTTCGAGGCGCGGGTCAAGGCGCTTGAAAGTGAGCTTGGCGCGCGCAAGGACCGCAGCGAAGGGGCATTTTTGCGCGACCTTATCGCGCGAGACATCGCTTCGCTTCAAAATCTGCTCGCCGAGATCCCCGAAGCGGACATCAAGAAGGCGGTGACCTTACTGGAAAAGGCGGAGGTCATTTATTTGCTTGGTCAACTGCGCTCGTCGCCGGTCGCCGAACTACTGCGCTACATTCTGACGATGCTCGGAAAGCGCTGCGTCCTGCTCGATCCCAGCGGGGGTCTGGCGACGCATATGGCGCGTGCGATACGAAAGACCGACTTGTTGTTCGCAATTTCCTTTCGCTTCTACGCCACCGAGGTCGTCAATATTGTCAATGATGCATCCAGCCGGAAGGTGCCCATCATCGCCATTTCGGACAGCACGCTTTCGCCCATCGCGAGGGCGGCAAGCGTTTTGCTTGCCGTCCCTGAACACGAGTATACGTTCTCGCGGTCTCTCGCAGCTCCGATGTGCCTTGCTCAGGCGCTAACCGTCGCTTTGGCGGCGAGGCTTCAGAAAAATCCAGTGAATCCACGGATACCGACGGTCACCGAGCAATGATACGGCGCCGCTTCGGCGTGTCGGAGCGCGCCAAAGCAAGCTCGATCAGGGCGCCTAGCCAACCTCGCGCCAAACGCCCGCGCGGCTGGAGGCGTGGATGGTTTCGACCAGCGTCTGGATGCGCAGGCCGGCGCGGAAGTTGAACGGCTCGGGCCGACGCCCTGCGATGGCGTCGAGAAAGCCGGCGACCTCAATGGCCTTCAAATCATTGAAGCCGATCTGGTGGCCGGCCGCAACGCAGAACAATCCGTAGGGCGAATGGTCGGGGCTGGCCTCGATGCGGCGGAAGCCCTGACGGCCGCGCCGATCTTCGGTTGAGAAGAAGTGCAACTTGTTGAAGCGCTCCTGACTGAACGCCAACGCGCCCTTTGTTCCGTAGATCTCGAAATCATGCTGCATTTTGCGCCCGGTCGCGATCCAGTTGCCTTCAATCGAGCCGGTGGCGCCGCTGGCGAAGCGCAGGAAGGCGCGGCCGACGTCGTCGACCTCGACGCGGCGCATTCCGCCCTTGCCGTCGGGGCGTTCGGCGATCATCGTCACGCAATCGCCCATGACGCGGGTGATGGGTCCGGCCGACGGCGCAAGCAGGAACTCGGCGCTGGCGAGCGCATGGCTGCCGATGTCGGCGAGCGCGCCCCCACCCGCCCGATCATGCCGGAAAGTGAAGACGCCGGCGCTGTCGGCCATGTAGTCCTCGGCGTGCACGCCGCGGTATCCGCGTATCTCGCCAAGCTCTCCAGCGGCGATCATTTCACGCGCGAGCCCCAGCATCGGGTTGCAGAGATAGTTGAAACCGACCTGCGTCTTGACCCCAGCCGCCTCGGCGGCCTCGGCCATTTCGCGCGCGTCGACCGCGAGCGGCGCCAAGGGCTTTTCGCAATAGACATGTTTGCCGGCCGCGATCGCGGCCAGCGCCATCTCCTTGTGCAGCGCATTCGGCGAGGTGATGTTCACGACGTCGATGGCGGTATCGGCAGCCATCGCGCGCCAGTCCGACGTCGCGCGCGCGAAACCGAGCGCGGCGGCCGCCTTATTTGCAGCCTCGTCGCTGACGTCGGCGAGCGTGTGCAATTCAAGTTCGTAAGGCAGATCGAAAACGCGCGCCGCGGTCGTATAGCCGAACGCGTGCGCCTTGCCCATGAAGCCGCTGCCGATCAGGCCGATGCGGAGTTTTGGTTTGGTCATGTCACGGGTCCTTGTTGACGATGAGATCGGTGTCTAATCGACCGGCGAAAATGTCGAGCACGTTTTGGACCGGCGACATCGCCAGCCGCGGCGCCGACTCGTCCGGAGGCCGGGGCCGCTGCAATCGCGGTTTCGTCAGCGATCCCGCCGCGCGCGACGTTGACGAAGATGACGGCAGGCTTCACTCGCGCGGACTCCTTGGCGCCAACCACGGGTTAGCGCGACTTCGCGCGCAGGACTGGCTTTTCACCGGCGACCGCTTGCACCGGAAGATCGGCGTGTGTATCGGTCGCGACGAGGAAGGCTTCGACATCGGCCGGGGAGCACACTTTGGCGGCGTCCAAGGCGCCGATGCGGCCGTGGCCGAGTAAGATCATCGATAGCCCTCCCCAGTCATATTTGCAATATCTGTTGCATTTATAGGATATTGTCAATATACAATGCGTTCAAGGACGCCATACATTCCAGGTAGGGAGGAGATCGCATGTCCAGCGCCAAGATTCGCCTCACTATGGCTCAGGCTGTAGTTCGTTGGTTGACCCAACAATTCACCGACATCGATGGCGTGCGCGTCCCCTTGTTCGCCGGCGTGTTCGGCATCTTCGGCCATGGCAACGTGACTTGCTTCTCCGAAGCCCTCGAAGCGGCGCAGGATCGTCTGCCGACCTGGCGCGGCCAGAACGAGCAGTCGATGGCGCTCGCGGCGATCGGCTTCGCCAAGGGCAAACGACGCCGGCAACTGATGATCGCGGCCTCGTCGATCGGTCCGGGAGCGCTGAACATGGTTACGGCGGCGGGAACCGCGCATGCGAACCGCTTGCCGGTGCTGCTGATCTCGGGCGACACGTTCACAAACAGGCTTTCCGACCCGGTGCTCCAGCAGGTCGAGCATTTCGGCGACCCAACCATCACTGTGAACGACGCGTTCAAGCCGGTCACGCGCTATTGGGACCGGATCACCCATCCGGCGCAGATTCTCTCGTCGCTGCCGCAGGCGGTCGCCGCGATGCTCGATCCCGCCGATTGCGGACCGGCCTTCCTTGCGCTGCCGCAAGACACCCAAGAACTGGCGTTCGACTATCCCGAGGTCTTTTTCGAGGAACGGACATGGGCCATTCCGAGGCTGCGTCCCGACCGGCGCAAACTGGCCGAAGCCGCAACGCTTCTGAAGACCGCAAAAAAGCCAATTCTTATTTCCGGCGGCGGCGTGCGCTATTCCCTGGCTGAGCAAGCCGTGGCCGAATTCGCCGTCAAACACGGCGTCCCGATCGTCGAGACCATCGCCGGCAAGGGCGGCCTGACGCACTATCATGCGGCGCACGCCGGTCCCATCGGCATTGTCGGTTCCACCTCGGCCAACGCGCTCGCGGCGGAGGCCGACGTGATCCTCGCCGTCGGCACGCGGCTTCAGGACTTCACGACCGGTTCCTGGACCGCATTCAGCCCCGACGCGAAATTCATCTCGATCAATACCGCGCGGTTCGACGCGGTGAAGCATCGCGCGCTGGCGGTAGTTGGCGACGCTCTGGAGACAGTGACGGAACTCGACGCCGCGCTGGGCGCGTGGCGCGTCGATCCCGCGCACATGACCCACGCCAAGGCGCTGTTCAGGGAATGGGACGCCTTGCTTGACGCGCATCAGGCGCCGACCAACGCGGCCGTTCCGTCCTACGCGCAGATCGTTCACGCCGTGAACGCGAGCGCGGGCGAAAACGACACCCTGATTTCGGCGGCCGGCGGCTTGCCGGGGGAAGTCGCCAAGGGATGGCGGGTCAAGGCGGCGAACACGTTCGACCTCGAATTCGGTTTTTCCTGCATGGGCTACGAGATCGCCGCCGGCTGGGGTCACGCGATGGCGAATTCCGGCCCGGGCGGGCTTGGCGGCACGCCGATCGTCATGGTAGGCGACGGGACTTACATGATGATGAACTCGGACATCTATTCGACGATCCTCAGCGGCCACAAAATGATTGTCGTGGTTTGCGACAACGGCGGCTTCGCTGTGATCAATCGTCTGCAACAAGCCAAGGGCGTGCCGGGGTTCAACAATCTTCTTGTCGATTGCCGCGTACAAAATCGCGCTGGCCCGCTGCATGTCGATTTCGCCAAACACGCGGAGTCGATGGGCGCGGCGGCGCGGCGCTGCGAGAGCTTGGCCGATTTCAAGTCCGCCCTCGAATGGGCTAAGAGCAACGAACTGACGACGGTTTTGTCAATCGCTTCGGATGCCTATGCATGGGTTCCCGGCGACGCCGATTGGGATGTCGGCGTGCCTGAAGTCTCCACGCGCGAATCGGTGCAGGCCGCGCGCAAACAACAGGAACAGATCCGCGCCAGGCAGCGCGTCGGAGTGTAACGAGCCATGAAAGCCAAACTTGGAATTGCTCCCATCGCCTGGTGGAACGACGATCTTGCCGAGCTTTCGGACGACGTGAGCCTCGAAGAGTGCCTGCGGCAGGCGAGCGTCGCAGGTTTCACCGGCATGGAGACGGGCCGGCGCTTCCCCATGAACATGGGAGAACTCGGGCCGATCCTCGCCCGCTACGGCGTCTCGGTCTGCGGCGGCTGGTTCTCCGGCCTGCTGCTAGACGGCGACATCGAACGTGAGAAGGATCGCGTCCGCCCGCAGATGGATTTCTTCATTGCGGCGAACGCGCCGTGTATCGTCTATGGCGAAACCGCGCGTTCGATCCAGGGCGTGCGCTCCGCGCCGCTCGCGACCAAACCGAAACTTTCGGAAGACGAGATCAAGGCGTACGGCGCCAGGATGACGGCTTTCGCGGAATGGTGCGCCGGGGAGGGCATGCCGATTTCCTATCACCACCACATGGCCGCCGCGATCGAGACAGAGCCGGAACTCGACCTGCTGATGGCCAATTCGGGCGAGGCGTTGCCGCTGCTGTTTGACGCGGGACACCTGGCGTTCGCCGGCGGCGACGTGCTGCGCGCCATCGACAAGCATCACAAGCGCATCAGCCACGTCCACACCAAGGACATCCGGCGCGGCGTCGTCGACAAGCTCGACCGGACCCGCGAAAGCTTCCTGGACGCCGTCGTCAAAGGCGCCTTCACCGTGCCCGGCGACGGCTCGCTCGATTTCGCCGCCATCGTTGACCGACTCGCCTCTCATGGTTACGAAGGTTGGTTCGTGGTCGAGGCCGAGCAGGATCCGAAGGTGAGTCCGCCACTCGAAATGGCCAAGAAGGGTCATCTGGAGCTGATGCGCGTGATGGCGTTGGCTGGATACGAAGTCGTTTCCTGAAGCACCGGGAGCCGGGATCAAGATCCGCGGCCGACCGCGCCTGAGGCCGGGACGGACGCAATCGTCCTCGCCTGTCCGCCGCCCAGGGAAAGCGCCGAAAACACGCCAAGCGGCGAACGCAGAGCTAGCCGGAACGCAAAAACCTGATGTAAGAGGGAGCGACAGCCCATGCTGAGCGGCAGGCGCTTCGACGGTCAAGCCGTCGCAAAAAATAGAAAAGTGAAAGGGAGGGCAAACGCATGTTTCGACAACTCTTGACGCCGGTAGGCGACAATTCGCTGCTTTCGTTCCTCGTGGCGATCCTGCCGATCGTCGCCGTGCTGGTCTTGCTGGGTGGATTGCGCCGGCCGGCGTGGCAGGCGGCGCTGGCGGGTCTCGTCACCGGTTTGGTTGTAGCGGTCGGCGTCTGGAAGATGCCGCTCGGGCTGGCGCTCGACGCGGTCGCCAACGGCGCCGTGCTCGCGCTCTGGCCGGTGATGTGGATCGTCGTCAACGCGCTGCTGCTCTACAATATCGCCGTGAAGTCTGGACGTTTCGACGCCTTTCGACGCTGGGTGATCGCCTATCTGCCCAACGACCGGCGCGTGGTGCTGGTCGTCATCGGCTTCTGCTTCGGCGCCTTGCTTGAAGGCGTCGCGGGCTTCGGCACGCCGGTGGCGATAACAAGCTCGTTGCTGATACTGGTCGGCTATCCGCCGCTTGAGGCGCTGGTATTCGTGCTGATCTTCAATACCGCGCCGGTCGCCTTTGGCGCGCTGGGCACTCCTGTCACGGTGCTCGGCGCGGTCACCGGCCTGCCCGCTACCGCGCTCGGCGCGATGATTGGTCGCCAGTTGCCGGTGATGGCGGTGATCCTGCCGTTCTACGTGATGGCGATTTATGGCGGCGGACGCTCAGTGCGGGCGCTATGGCCGTTCCTGCTCGTCGCCGGCGGCAGCTTTGCGATTTCGCAATTCGTCACCTCCAACTATCTCGACTATGCGCTGACCGATGTGGTGGCCTCGATTGGCTCGCTCGTCGTCACGCTGCTGTTCCTCCAGGTTTGGAGTCCGGCGCCCGACGCGGAATTCCAGATCAAGCAGGAGGCGCTCGCCAGCGAAGGGCGCATGACGCCGGTTTCCGCCTGGCAGGGCTGGGCGCCGTGGTTGATTGTGTCGGCCACCGTGATCGTCTGGACCCATTTCGGCATATCTGCGTTCGCCGAGTCCAAGATCAAGTGGCCGGGGCTGCATAACGCCATCTCGATCACGCTTTATGGCGACAAGCCCTATGGCGCAATCTGGACATTCCAACCGCTGGGCACCGGCACCGCGATCCTGCTCGCGGCGATCGCCACGGCGCTGCTCGACAAGCTTTCTCCGGCGTCGTTCTTTGGATGCGTCGCCCAGACGTTCAGGCAAGCCTGGATTGCGATCATCACCGTGATGCTGATCGTCGGACTGGCCTATCTCATGAACTATTCCGGGCTGGCCTACACACTAGGGCACGCGGTCGCCTCGACAGGGTATCTCTTCGTCTTCCTATCGCCGTTTCTCGGATGGATCGCGGTCATGCTGTCGGGCAGCGACACGTCGGGCAACGCGCTGTTCGGAAATCTTCAGGTCGTCGCCGCGCGCCAGCTCAACCTGAACCCGGTGCTGTTCGCCGCGACAAACTCCTCCGGCGGGGTGATGGGCAAGATGATCTCGCCGCAGAACATCGCGACGGGTGTTTCCGTGACCAATCTCAAGGGACAGGAGGGCACGGTGTTCGCGCGCACCTTCATTCACAGCATCATACTGACCGCGCTGCTGGGAATCCTCGTCGCCATTCAACAGTTCATCATCCCCTGGGTCATTCCTGTCGTGGGCGGACCGCAATAAGCGCTGCGCCCGCGCTCACAACGCTGTCGCGCGCCGCGCGACAGCGTCCGACGAGCGAATGAAAGGCGGGGCCAGGCCGGTGGGGCAGGATCCGCCTCCTCCCCGCAACTCAAACCTTTCTCCCAGTTGCCCCGGCGTCGGCAAAACAAAAAAAAGCCCGCCTACACGGCGGGCTTTCGTATCAGTCTTCAGACGTGAGACTTACGCTCGATCACTTCTGCTCGTGATAGGTGATCTTGCCGTCCGCGCCCTTTTCCCAGACGTACCACACGTAGTCGACGTTGGTGCGGTCGCCCTTCTTGTCGTAGGCGATGTCGCCGATGACGGTGTGGAACGGCTTGCCCTCGTGCATGAAGGCGGCCATCTTCTTCGGGTCGAGCGACTTGGTCGCCTCGGCGGCGGCCTTCATGATCTGCATGCCGGCGTAGGAATAGAGCGTATAGCCCTGCGGATCGTAGCCCTTGGCCTTGAACTCGGCGACAACGGCCTTGGCGGACGGGTTGTTGCGCGGGTCCGGGCCGAACGACATTAGGGTGCCTTCGACGCCGGGACCGCCGATCTGCGCGAACTCGTCGTCGGTGATGCCGTCGCCCGAGATCAACACGGTCTTCATGCCCTGGTCACGCATCTGCCGCACGATCAGGCCGCCTTCGGTGTGCAGGCCGCCCCACATCACAAAGTCCGCGCCTGAAGACTTGATCTTGGAGACGATCGCCGAATAGTCCTTCTCGCCCGTATTGACGCCTTCATACATCACTTCTTTCTTGCCTCCGGCGTTCATGAAGCCCTTCGCCGCGTCGGCGAGGCCCTGACCATACGGGGTCTTGTCGTGAAGGACGGCGATCTTCTTGTCCTTGAGCTTGCCGAGCGCCAGATCGGCCCATAGCTTGCCCTGCTGGTCGTCGCGGCCGCAGGTGCGGAACGCGTCCCACAGCTTGCGGTCAGTGACCTTCGGGTTGGTCGCGGAGGGCGTGATGAACAGCGCGCCGTTGTCGGCGTAGACTTCGGAGGCCGGGATGGTCACGCCGGAATTGAAGTGGCCGATCACGAGCTTGACGCCGTCGCCGACGAACTTGTTGGCGACCGAAACGCCCTGCTTGGGGTCCGAAACGTCGTCGCCCTGCTCGACCGTGATCTTCTGGCCGAGGATGCCGCCGGACTTGTTGAAGTCCTCCGCCGCCTGGGCGACGCCATTGGTCAATTGCGCGCCGAACGAAGCGTTCGGACCCGTGATCGGACCGGCGACGCCAATCTTCACGTCCGCCGAGGCCACGCCCGCATAGGCGAGGCCGGCCGCGAGCAGAACGCCCGACAACCCAAGTTTTTTCATGCCATTTGACTCCCTAGTTACACACCTGCGCGAGGCGTCTACCGCGGTCATCGCCCCGGTTTCGAACGCGAGTTTAAGCGTGTTTTTTCACCGAAGTCACGCGCCCTAAACCCGAAAAGTCAGAATTTTTCAAGCCGCAAGGCTAATGTCGGGCGCGCTCGCTCCAGAACATGCCCTCGCTATGGAACATCCAACGGTATTGCGTGCCCATTTGCAGCGCGCGCTTGGCGCGGTAGCCGAGCGAGGCGAAGATCAGCAGCACGAGAAAGGTCACGCCAAAATAATAGGGCGACAGCAGAACCTCTTCAAACAGGGCGTAGTGCAGGAAATGCACGCCCGCCGTCAGCGCCGCCATCGCCGGCACGACCAGCCAGAGCGGGCTCCACGAAGACGCGAACGAGCGCCCCGTCGCCGCCGCCGCCGATATCCCGAGAAAATCGATGAAAAGCCGCAGCCCGATCGCGACGCCGTCGGTTTCCGGCAGCAGCCAGTCCAGCATCAATGTCCCCCTTCGAGGTAGGCCGCTCGCACTTCCGGCCGCGCCAGCAACTCCTGACCCGTGCCGCTCATCGTGATGACGCCGTTGACCATGACATAGCCGCGATGCGCGAGTTTGAGCGCGTGAAACGCATTCTGCTCAACCAGAAACACCGAAAGCCCCTGCGTGCGATTGAGGTCCTGGATCGCGCCGAAAATCTGCTTGACGATCAACGGCGCCAGACCCAGCGAGGGCTCGTCTAGCAACAATAGCTTGGGCCTGGACATCAGCGCGCGCGCGATCGCCAGCATCTGCTGCTCGCCGCCCGAGAGCGTGCCGCCGCGCTGAGCGCTGCGCTCCTTCAGGCGCGGGAACATCAGATAAGCGCGCGCGAGATCTTCGTCGAAATGCGCGAAATTGTCGATCGAGGCGCCCATTTGCAGATTTTCGTACACCGTCATGCGCGGAAAGATGCGCCGCCCCTCCGGCGATTGCGCGATCGACTTGCGCGCGATCAGATGCGGCGGCAGGCCGGTGATGTCCTCGCCCTCGAACGTGACTTCGCCTCTGCGCGCGCGTGGGCTGCCGAAGATCGTCATCATGGTGGTCGATTTGCCGGCGCCGTTGGCGCCGATCAGTGTGACGATCTCGCCCTCGTTAACGTCGATGTCGACGCCCTTCAGCGCCTGGATCTTGCCGTAGAACGTCTCGATGCCGCGCAATTGCAGCAGCGGTTTGGGCGCGGCGCGCGCAGCGGGGCTGGCGGCGAGCGCGCTCATGCGTGAATCTCCGCTTCGACGTGGGCGAGTTCCTCTTCGTCGGCGACGCCGAGATAGGCCGCGATCACCTTGGGATCGTTGCGCACCTCGACCGGCGTGCCGTCCGAGATTTTCGTGCCGTAGTCGAGCACCACGACATGATCGGAGATCTGCATGACGACCGACATGTCGTGTTCGATCAGCAGGATCGAGACGCCGTGTTCGTCGCGTATGGTGTTGAGCAGCGCATTGAGCTCCAGGCTCTCGCGCGGATTGAGGCCCGCCGCCGGCTCGTCCAGACACAGCAGCACCGGATCGGTGCACATCGCGCGAGCGATCTCCAGCCGCCGCTGCGCGCCATAGGGCAATTCGCCGGCGGGATCGTCGGCGCGATCCAACAGGCCGATCTTGTCGAGCCAGTATTTGGCGCGCTCGACCGCCCACGCTTCGGTCGCGCGATAGTGCGGCGCGCCGAGCAGGCCGAGCACCGTCATGCCGCTCGCGCGCATCAACAGATTGTGGTGCGCCACCATGATGTTTTCGAGCACCGTCATGCCCTGGAACAACCGAATGTTCTGGAACGTGCGCGCGACCTTGGCCTGATGCGCAATCAGGTGACCGGGCATCCGTTCGAGCAGGAACAGCTCGGCGGCGCCGCTTTGCGCCTGTCTGGCCGAGGAGCGCGTCAGCGCCTCGATGGCGTCGCGGTCCACCGCCCCGGCGCGGGCGAGCGCGAGCCGGCCTTCCGTCGGCTTGTAAAAGCCGGTCACGCAGTTGAACACGGTCGTCTTGCCAGCGCCGTTGGGGCCGATCAGCGCGGTGATGTCGCCGCGCCCGACCTGAAACGAAAGGTCATTGACGGCCACGAGTCCGCCGAAACGCATCGTCAGATGCTCGACAACGAGCAGAGGATCGCTCAACCAGCGCATCAGCCGTGCCCTTCCTTGACGAGATCGCCGGAGACGGCGGTGCGCCGGGTGAGGAAGATCGAGGGCGAGCGGGTCGAGACGAAACCGCGCGGCCGCACCACCATCATCACGACCATCGCAAGACCGAACAGCAGCCCGCGATATTGCGCCGGATCGAAGTTCGTCATGCCGAAATAGTCCACCATGAACGTTTTCAACCAGCCAAGCTCGCGCAGCATCTCGAAGCCGCCGATCAGCGCCACCGCAGCCAGCGCGACGCCAATCTGCGAGCCCATGCCGCCCAGCACGACGATGGCCAGAATCGTCGCGGATTCGTTGAAGGTGAAACTCTCCGGGCTGACGAAGCCTTGCCTGACCGCAAAGAACGAGCCGGCGAGCCCGGCGAAGAACGCGCCGAGCGCGAAGGCGGTGAGTTTCGTGGTGGTGGTGTTGATC
This sequence comes from Hyphomicrobiales bacterium, assembly GCA_025358745.1. Lineage (GTDB taxonomy): Bacteria > Pseudomonadota > Alphaproteobacteria > Rhizobiales > Beijerinckiaceae > Roseiarcus. The sequence goes on from JANYIH010000294.1 coordinate 15,373, forward strand.
CCCAGCGACCGGCAGGCGATCTCGTCCTCGCGCAGCGCTTCCCAGGCGCGGCCGATCGGAAGACGACGGAGACGCAGCGTCACCAGATTGGTGATCAGCGCCAGCCCCAGAATGACGTAATAGAGGAACAACTTGCCATGGATTGGCGAGTAATCCATGCCGAAATACTCGTCGAAGCTGTTTTCCCGATCGGCGAACACAAGGCCAAAGAACGTTATCTTCGGGATCGAACTGATGCCCGCCGTGCCGCCGGAAAACGCCGTCCAGTTAATGAGGATGGTGCGGATGATCTCCCCGAAGGCGAGCGTGACGATGGCGAGATAATCGCCGCGCAGCCGCAGCACGGGAAAGCCAAGAATCATGCCCCACAAAGCCGCCAGCACGCCGGCGATCGGCAGACAGATCCAGAATGACAGGCCGAAGCCGGTGGCGAGCAATGTATAGGCGTAGGCGCCGACCGCATAGAAGGCGACATAGCCGAGATCGAGCAGGCCGGCGAGGCCGACCACGATATTGAGCCCCCAGCCCAGCATCACGTAAATCAGGATCTGGATGCCGTAGCTGTCCATCCATTTCAGCGCGCCGCTGGGACCGAGCCACCAGACCACGATGACGGGATAAGCGAACAGGAACAACAGCCCCAACGGCCCGATCACATAAGTGAAGAAGGCGCGAATTCCGCTCGGCGGCGCGACGCTGGGAACCGCCTTCACCCGCGCCGGGCGCATGCGCAGCGCCAGTACGACCAGACGGCCGGCGAAGGCCAGCGCCATGAACACCAGCACCGGAGTCAGCCGGAATATCAGTTCCAGCTTGCTGGTGTTCTGGTCCGCTTCGGTGCGGAACATGATGATCGGCGTGCACAAGGCCAGCGTGATCAGCGCCGCGATCATCGCTTCTTTAAAGACGTAGGCGCCGCCTTTGGAGTCCGCGGAGGCGTCCATCGTCACACCTTCTCGATTTCGGGCCGGCCGAGCAGACCCGAGGGCATGAAGATCAGCGTGATCGCCAGAATCGAGAACGCCGCGACGTCTTTATATTCCGGCACGCCCTGCGTCGGAATCATCTGCCACAAGGTCTCGATCAGGCCGATCATCAGCCCGCCGAGCACGGCGCCCGGCAGCGAGCCGATGCCGCCGAGCACGGCGGCGGTGAACGCCTTCACGCCGGGCAGGAAGCCGTCGGAGAAGCTCACCACGCCATATTGCAGCACGTACATCGCGCCGGCCACCGCCGCGAGCGCCGCGCCGATCACAAAGGTGATCGAGATCGTGCGATCGACGTCGACGCCGATCAGCGCCGCCATCTTGCGGTCCTGCTCGCAAGCGCGCTGCGCCCGGCCGAGATTGGTGCGCTGCACCAGCCACCAGAAGGCGAACAGCAGCACCGCCGTCACCGCCATGATGACGACCTGCCGATATTGGATCGAGACCGAATGACCGGCGTAGTCGATGTGGATGATCTGATTGAACATGGGCGGAATCGGCTTGTTGCGCGGGCCTTGGGCGACCTGAACGAAATTCGACAGGAAGGTCGACATGCCGATGGCCGAGATCAGCGGCGCGAGCCGGAACGATCCGCGCAACGGCCGATAGGCGATCCGCTCAATCGTCCAGTTCCACACCGAGGTCAGCACCATCCCGGCGATCAGCACGACAAGCAGCGCGAGAGGAATGAAGCCGATATGCAGCCATTGCGTGAGGAAAAGAAAAACAATGACGGCGATGAACGCCGACAGCATGAACACGTCGCCATGCGCGAAATTGATCATGCCGATGATGCCGAACACCATCGTATAGCCGATGGCGATGAGACCATAGATCGAGCCCAGCGTCAGCCCGTTGATGAGCTGCTGTAAAAATTGGTCCATGCGCCGATCGCCCCCCCTGGCCCGAGACGCTTGTCGTCCGCCGACGTCAAGCACGAAACGCGCCAACCCGCCGAAATCGACGGGCCGCGACGCTTCGTGTCGCGTCTTCGCTCCCTAGCCTGTTCCAACCCCATCGACGCGGCCTTTGGACGCACGCCAACCCCTTCCGCATTGGCGCTTTTTTAGGCTTTGTCAAGACGATCGGCCGAGTTTTGCCCCGGCGGCGGCTACGGAAGAAACTCGACTCCGGCCGCGCGAAACCTTGCGGCGGGTTCCGCGTGACAAGGCGCTATGCACCGTTGGACACATCGGCGCCTTTTTCCTGTTGACGCCCGTACGGCGCGCGGGCAAGTGTCGCGGCCCACGGGAGCGGCGCACGACCGCGCCGGTCGTCCGACGTCAGTTTCAGTTGTCTCCGCTCTCCTGCATGACCCGGCGAGGTGCGAGACTGCGGCGCTGACGTCGTTTGGGAGGAATTTTCGCATGGTTCAAGTTTCGATGACGGTCAACGGCAAAGCCGTGTCGGCCCATGTCGAACCGCGCACGCTGCTGGTTCAGTTCATCCGCGAACATCTGCGGCTGACGGGCACCCATGTCGGGTGCGACACCTCGCAATGCGGCGCCTGTGTCGTTCATATCGACGGCAAGGCGGTCAAGTCCTGCACGACGCTGGCCGCGTCGTGCGAAGGCGCGCAGATCACCACCATCGAAGGTCTGGCGCACGGCGGCAAGCTGCATCCGATGCAGCAGGCGTTCCAGGACAATCACGGCCTGCAGTGCGGCTATTGCACCCCGGGCATGATCATGACCGCCGTGGACATGGTCAATCGCAAGGGCCATCAACTCGACGAAGCGACGATCCGCCACGAGCTCGAAGGCAACATCTGCCGCTGCACGGGCTACCACAACATCGTCAAATCCGTCGCGCAGGGCGCGCGCGAAATGGGCGGCGCGAAATAAGCGCGCCTAGAATAGTCTCAGGGAGAAGAACATGAGCGCGACAGGCCTCGGCGCTTCCGTCAAGCGCACGGAAGACATTCGTTTCATCACCGGCAAGGGGCGCTACGTCGACGACATCAATCGTCCGGGCCAGGCGCACGCCTATTTCCTGCGTTCGCAGCATGCGCACGCCACGATCAACGCGATCGACTTCGCGGAAGCCGCCGGCTCGCCCGGCGTGGTCGCCATCTTCACCGGCCAGGACATCGCGGCCGACAAGGTCGGCGGCCTGATCTGCGGCTGGATGATCCATTCCAAGGACGGCTCGCCGATGAAGGCGGGCGCCCATCCCGCGCTGGCGCAGGGCAAAGTGCGATATGTCGGCGACGCCGTCGCCGTCGTCATCGCCGACAGTTATGCGAAGGCGCGCGACGCGGCCGAGAAGATCAACGTCGACTACGGCGTGCTGCCCGCCGTCACCGACCTCAAGAAGGCGGTCGGGGCCGCAAATATCCACGAAGCCGCGCCCGACAACACCTGCTATAACTGGCACCTCGGCGACAAGGCCGCCACCGACGCCGCCTTCGCCAAGGCCGCGCATGTCACCAAGCTGGATCTCGTCAACAACCGGCTGATCCCGAACGCCATGGAGCCGCGCGCGGCCGTCGGCGACTACGATTCGGGCACCGACACGATGACGCTCTACACGACGAGCCAGAATCCGCATGTCGCGCGTCTGGTGCTGTCGGCCTTCATCGGCCTCGCGCCCGAGCACAAACTGCGCGTGGTCGCTCCCGATGTCGGCGGCGGCTTCGGCTCGAAAATCTTCATCTACGCGGAAGAGACGATCTGCGCCTGGGCGGCCAAGAAGATCGACCGGCCGGTAAAGTGGACCGCGGACCGCAGCGAGGCGTTCCTGTCCGACGCGCACGGGCGCGATCACGCCACGCACGCCGAACTGGCGATGGACGCACAGGGCAAGGTGACGGGCGTGCGCGTTCACACGCTCGCCAACATGGGCTCCTATCTCTCCACCTTCGCCTCGTCGGTGCCGACCTATCTCTACGCGCCGCTGCTGTCGGGCCAGTACAACATCCCGGCGATCTATGCCGAGGTCGACGCGATCTACACCACCACCGCGCCGGTCGACGCCTATCGCGGCGCCGGCCGTCCCGAGGCGACCTTCGTGATTGAGCGCCTGATGGAGCTTGCCGCGCGCGAGACGGGGCGCGACCCCGCCGAGTTCCGCCGCCAGAACTTCGTCACCACCTTCCCGCACCAGACGCCGGTCATCATGGCCTATGACGTCGGCGATTACGCAGGCGCGCTCGACAAGGCGCTGATCCATGCCGATTACAAGGGCGTGGCGGCGCGCAAGGCCGCTTCCGCCGCCAAGGGAAAGCTGCGCGGAGTGGGCTTCTCCGCCTTCATCGAGGCGTGCGGCATCGCGCCGTCGGCGGCGGTCGGCTCGCTCGGCGCGGGCGTCGGCCTGTGGGAATCGGCGGAAGTGCGCGTCAACCCGATTGGCACGGTCGAGATTCTCACCGGCTCGCACAGCCACGGCCAGGGCCACGAGACCACGTTCGCGCAGCTCGTGTCGGACCGGCTCGGCATCCCGCTCGAGAACGTCGCCATCGTCCACGGCGACACCGACAAGGTTCAGATGGGCATGGGGACCTATGGCTCGCGCTCCGGCGCGGTCGGCATGTCGGCGATTTCGAAGGCGCTCGACAAGGTCGTGGCCAAAGCCAAGAAGGTCGCCGGCCACGTGCTGGAGGCTTCCGAGCACGACATCGAGTTCAAGGACGGCAAGTTCACCGTCAAGGGCACCGACAAGGCGATCGATTTCGGCTCAGTGGCGTTGCAGGCCTATATCGCGCACAAGTTCAACGGGCAGGAACTGGAACCCGGCCTGAAGGAAAGCGCGTTCTGGGACCCGACCAACTTCACCTTCCCCGCGGGCGTGCACATCTGCGAGGTCGAGATCGACCCCGAGACCGGCATCGTCAACGTCGAGCGCTACACCGCGGTCGATGATTTCGGCAAGCTCATCAACCCGATGATCGTGCACGGCCAGGTGCATGGCGGCATCGCGCAGGGAATTGGTCAGGCGCTGATGGAAGGCGCGCAATACAACTCGGACGGCCAACTCCTCACCGCCAGCTACATGGACTATTGCATGCCGCGCGCGGACAGTGTCCCCTCGTTCAATGTGGACACGATCGAGACCGTCTGCCCGTCGAACCCGCTCGGCATCAAGGGCTGCGGCGAGGCCGGCGCCATCGCTTCCCCGCCGGCGGTGATCAACGCCATCACCGACGCTCTTGGCCACGAGGACATCGCCATGCCCGCCACACCCGCCGCCGTCTGGAAGGCGGCGCAGAAGCGCCCGATGAAACACGCGGCCGAATAAATCGGCTGCGCGCACGCGCCGCCTCCCCCAACTTTTCGGAGACTCTCCATGCACAACTTCGAATATGCCGCTCCCGCCAGCGTCGCGGACGCGGTCGCCGCTCTCGCCAAGCCCGACGCCAAGGTGCTCGCCGGCGGCCAGACCTTGCTGCCGACCATGAAACAGCGCCTCGCCGCGCCGACCCAGCTCGTCGATCTGCGCAAGGTCGCCGGCCTGGCCGGGATTTCGCGCGAGGGCGACGCCGTCGTGATCGGCGCCATGACCCGTCACGCCGACGTCGCCGCGAGCCCGCTCGTGCACGACGCGATCAAGGGCCTGGGCGCGCTCGCCGGCCTGATCGGCGATCCCGCCGTGCGCCATCGCGGCACCCTCGGCGGCTCGCTCGCCAACAACGATCCCGCCGCCGATTATCCCGCCGCCGTCCTGGCGCTCGGGGCGACCATCGTCACCAACAAGCGCGAGATCGTGGCCGACGATTACTTCAAGGGCCTGTTCGAGACCGTGCTCGGCGAGGATGAGATCATCACCAAAGTGAAGTTCCCGATTCCCGAAAAGTCAGCCTACGAGAAGTTCCGCAATCCCGCCTCGCGCTACGCCATGGTCGGCGTGTTCGTCGCCAAGAGCAAGACGGGCGTTCGCGTGGCGGTGACGGGCGCCGGCTCCAGCGGCGTGTTCCGCCAGAAGGAGATGGAGGCTGCGCTGGCCGCCAACTTCGCCGCCGACGCCATCAAAGGCGTCAAGATCGCCGCCGCCAACATGATCTCCGATCTGCACGGCGACGCCGACTATCGCGCTCATCTGGTCGGCGTAGTGGCCCGTCGCGCGGTTGAAGCTTCGGCCTGACCGCGCCATATCAGCTTCGAGCGCGCCCTCCGGCTCCGGCCGGAGGGCGCTGTCGTTTGTCAATGAGGTCGCAATGGACGCCGTGGCGATTCCCGGTTCGATCGACGAAACACTGGCGATGCTCGCGCGCGGGCACTACGTCGCCGAGCGTTCGCTGGCGACGGTGGTGTTTCTGGGCTTGAGGCTAGGCAGACCGATCCTGCTTGAAGGCGAGGCCGGCACCGGCAAGACCGAGATCGCCAAAGTGCTGGCCGCCTCACTCGGCCGCAAGCTTATCCGGCTGCAATGCTACGAGGGCCTCGACGTCGCCACCGCCGTCTACGAATGGAACTATCCCGCGCAGATGATGGCGATCCGCCTGGCCGAAGCCGCCGGCGAACACAACCGCGACCGGATCGAGCACGACATCTTCGCCGACCGCTATCTGATCCGCCGCCCCCTGTTGCAGGCGCTGGAGCCCAGCGACGGCGGCGCGCCTGTATTGCTGATCGACGAGATCGATCGCGCCGACGAGGCGTTCGAGGCCTATCTGCTCGAACTTCTGTCCGATTTTCAGGTGACGATCCCCGAACTTGGCGTCATCAAGGCGCCCGCCCCGCCGATCGTCATCGTCACCTCCAACCGCACCCGCGAGATCCACGACGCGCTCAAGCGTCGCTGTCTCTATCACTGGGTCGGCTACCCCGACGCCGCGCGCGAACGCGCAATCCTGAAAGCCAAGGCCCCGCGCGCGCCCGAGCGCCTCACGGGCGAACTGGTCGCCTTCGTGCAGCGCCTGCGCAAGCTCGACCTGTTCAAATCCCCCGGCGTCGCCGAGACGCTGGATTGGGCGAGCGCCCTGACCGAACTCGACGCCGTCAGCCTCGACCCCGCCCAGGTCACCGACACGCTCGGCGTCTTGCTCAAATATCAGGACGACATCGCCAAGATTCAGGGCGCCAAAGCCAGCGAGTTGATCGACGCCGCACGCGCCGATCTGAAGATGGCGGAGACTTGAGCACGTCAGCTCACCCTCACCCTCTCCCCGCTTGCGGGGAGAGGGTGAGGGTGAGGGGCCGCTCCCCTGCGCACGCCGCCGCCCATGTCTGACAACCAAGGCGCGCTGCCCGAAAACATCCTCCATTTCGCCCGCGCCCTGCGCGACGCCGGCCTGCCCGTCGGCCCCGGCGGCGTGCTCGACGCGGTGGCGGCGATCGAAGCCACCGGCTTTGGCGAGAAACAGGATTTTCGCGCCGCGCTGCACGCCGTGTTCGTGAAGAAACACGAGCACACGCTGCTGTTCGATCAGGTGTTCGACATCTACTGGAAGCGCAAAGGCTTCCTCGAAAAGCTGATCGCGATGATGTCGCCGCAGGCGCGTCCAGATGCGAAGCCGAAAAAGGCCGACGCCGGCGCGACCCGCGTCGCCGACGCCTTGTTCAAGAACTCAGCCCGTCAGGACGAGAAGCCCAAGCCCTCGCTCGATCTCGACGCCCGCCTCACCATGTCGGCGGCCGAAATCCTGCAAAACCGCGATTTCGCGCAGATGAGCGCCGACGAGATCGCCCGCGCGCGGGCGCTGATCGCGCGCCTGGCCATGCCTAACGATCGCCGCGCCACCCGCCGTTACGCGCCCTCTCGCTCCGGCGCCCGCGTCGATCCGCGCCGCAGCTTCCGCGGCTCGCTCAGGGGCGTGATCGATCTAGAATTTCGCGCCCGCGTGCATAGACCCCCGCCCGTCGTCGCGCTGTGCGACATCTCCGGCTCGATGGCGGAATACACGCGTCTGTTCCTGCATTTCCTGCACGCGCTCGGCGAGAACAGGCGCGTCTCGACGTTCCTGTTCGGCACCCGCCTCACCAATGTCACGCGCGCCATGCGCCGGCGCGATCCCGACGACGCGCTCGCGCACTGTTCGGCCGAGGTGAAGGATTGGTCCGGCGGCACCCGCATCAGCGCCTCGCTGCACGCCTTCAACCACGATTGGTCGCGCCGCGTGCTCGGCCAGGGCGCCATCGTGCTGTTGTTCACCGACGGGCTGGAGCGCGATGGGATCGAGGGCCTCGCCGGCGAGATGCAACGCCTGCACATGTCCTGCCGCCGGTTGATCTGGCTCAACCCGCTGCTGCGTTTCGACGGCTTCTCCGCCAAGGCGCAGGGCTTTCGCGCGATGCTGCCTCATGTCGACGAATTCAGGCCCATCCATTCGCTGGCGAGCATGGCCGAACTCGCCCGCGCGCTTTCCGACGCGGCCGCCGCCGCCGACCCCAGAGCGTGGTTGAAAGCGGCGGGCTACTAATTGAAGTCAGCGATCGCCGCGAGCGACGCGCATTCCGACCGTAGCGTTTCCTTGATCGAAAATTCCGCGACGCCGCGTCGGTGAAAGGCGAGACGACGCCAATGTTTGCGAGTGTATTTGTAGCTCGTCATGCAATGGGCGGCGAGCGCGCGGGCCAGTTCGTGTCGCTCCAGTATCGCCACATCCTTCAGATTTGCGCCGATATCGGCGGCCAGATATTGCGCGACCGCGCGTGTGAGCAAACCCGGTCCCGTCGACAGCCACACCATATCGCAGTCGCCGCGCTCGACCGCCTCGATCGCTTGCGCAAGCGCCGCCGCGATGGCGGGATGGCGGGCCGTAACGCCGATGAAATTGTTGCCGACGGTCCCGAACGGCTCCTGATAGAGCAACAAACGGCAATCGCCCGGATCGACCTTTGCAAGCGGCGCCAGGCAACGGTCGTCGGCGTCGATGTAATAACCGCCCTCGTGATAGAGATACGCAAGCCGGAAGATGTCGGCCTTCATCGCCGGCTCGACGGCGCGATCGAACGCGGCGCGCGCCGCATTGGCGCCGCGCTGTTCAAGAAAACGTCGGGCGGAACTCGTCGAAAACCTGACGTAGGCGAATTGCGGATGCGCCGCAGGCCAGGTCTCGCACAACGCCTCCACGTCGCTCGGAATGTCCTCGTCCCAGAACTGGCCTATTTTCTCAGGAATCAGCGAAACCGAGGGGAGCGCGCGATCGGCTTTGTCCAGTAACCCCTTCCGGCGAAGCTCGGTCAGGAGACCAATCGCAGCCGGCGTGTAGTCGGGCCATTCGCGCACCAGACCAACGAGATCGCCGACCGGCTCATTTGCTCGCAGCGCCGCGCGCAGGCGGGCAAGAGCGGGCGCGTCCAACAGGTACTCGTCCAACAATTGCCCCTCGTGCGTCTGCGTCGATCTGCGCGCGCCGCCGAACTTGAACCGATGTTGGGAATTGAACTGGAGCGACGCCTCCAACCGGCTGCGGGCCGAATCAACGTCGGCGCGCAGCAACGCGCAGCGCGTCGATTCCTGGTTGATCCACGCGACCAGCCACGGCTCCGCCTGCGCCTGCTGCAAGGCATCGCGGAAATGCCGCTCCGCCGCGTCGAAATCCCACTGAGCGAGCGCCCATTGCGCCCAGAGGAACGCAACACGCGCGCGCTCGCGCTCGCTGCACGGCGGCGGCGCCTTGAGCGCTCGTTCAACCCTGGAGAAATCGCCGGCGCGCAGATGTTCAAACACGAGCGTGAACCAAAGACCGAAATGCGTGGGGAAGACCGCCTGCGCGCGCTCCAGCGTCCGCCGCGCTTCCTCCAACCCGCCCAGCTCATGCTGGATCGCAGACCAGGCGATCTCCACTTCAGGCAGGTCGCCGAGTTTCGCCCGGCAATCGGAAAAAGTCGCTCGCGTCTCCTCCAGGCGTCCAAGCATTGCTTGCATTCGCCCAATAGCTATCCAATCGTTCGAACGCATCGGGTCGATTTCCAACGCCTTAAGCCGCAGCGACAGCGCGCCGGGCAAGTCGTCGAGCGCCTGCGCGAAGGCTGAAAGCGAATCGAGGGCGGGAACGCAGGTCGGCCGCTCCACGAGAATCGGCTCTAGCCAATGGATCGCGGCCTTCAGATCGCCCGCGTGAAACGCTTCGTTGGCAAGCTCCACATGCGCGGCTTCTTTCGTCGCCGCGAACAAGCTAGCCGCCTGAAATGCATGGCGCGCGGCGACCGCGTCGCCCATGGTCAGTGCAACCTGCCCCAACATCAGGCGGCAGTGGCCCCAGGCGGAATGCGCCGCCGCCGCTTTCTGCAACAAGGCGAAAGCGTCCCTCCCGCAACCTGCGTCGAGAAGCTCGCGCGCGTATTCCACCGTCGGACCTTCTTCACGCTCATTCAGTTCCGCCGCGCGTCGAAACAGCGCGAGGGCGTCCGGCCGCTGACCTTTGCGCCGCAGCGTTTGCGCTTTGCCCATCAGCGCCGCGACCAGACTTTCGTTGGTCTCAAGCACGCTGTCGTAGAGGGCTTCCGCTACGTCCAGCCGCCAGCCCGACATCAGTTCAGCGGCGAGCGCCAATTTTGGCTCCGTCGCCTCGGGCTCCCATTCGACGGCCCGCTCGAACAGCGCGATGATCTCGGCATGAGGCAGCCTTCGACGCACACACCTGATATAGGCGATCAGCGAAAGCGCGGAATTCGGATTGCGGTCGAGACTCGCGCGCGCCTCGCGCTCGGCCTCGTCGAAGCGCTCAAGTTCGCGCAACAGGTTGGCGATCTCGATTTGATCCGAGAGGTTTCCCGGCTCAAGCGCGCAAGACTTGCGAAAGGCCGCCAAAGCCGAGTTTCGTTCGCCGCGCTGCCTCTCAATCTGCGCCAGACAACGCCAGCCGGCCGGATGCTCGGGATGGGTCTCGATCAGTCCGCGGCAAATCGCCGCCGCTTCCTCGCAGCGGCCCATGGCGCGCAGCAGATTGGCGATCTCGACCTGTCCCCACGGATCGGACGGGTCCAGGGCGCGCGCTTTCTCGAAACGCTCAAGCGCTTCGCTCCACTCACCGCGCTGCTTGGCGATCTGCGCCAGACAACGCCAGCCGGCGACAAGGCGAGGATGCGCTTCCACCAGTCGGCGACAATAGGCCTCGGCCTCGTCAAGACGCCCCAATTCGCGCAGAAGATTTGCGATCTCGCATTGATCCGGCAGTTGCGTCGCATCGAGCGCAACGGCTTTGCGGAAGGCGTCGAGCGCCAGCGCCTTCGCGCCCCTCTGCCGATGAATCTGCGCCAGACAGCGCCAGCCGGCGGGATGCTCGGGATGGACCTCCGACACGGCGCCGCACATCGTCTGCGCCTCGTCGAGTCTGCCCATCTCGCGCAGCAGATTGACGGTCTCGATCTGGAGCCAGACATCGCCGGGCGCGATCGTCGCCGCGCGCCGGTATAGCTCCAGCGCCTCGTCAGGCCGTCCGCTCTGCCTCACGATTTGCGCCAGACAGCGCCAACCGGCGGCAAGCTGGGGATGCGTCTCGACGAGCGCGCGGCTGAACGGCTCGGCCTCGTCAAGACGCCCCAGTTCGCGCAGCAGGTTGGCGATCTCGCATTGATCGGGCAAGTTCGTCGCATCGAGCGCGACGGATTTGCGGAAGGCGTCGAGCGCCTGCGCCTTCGCGCCGCGCTGCCTATGAATTTGCGCCAGGCAGCGCCAGCCGGCGGGATGCTCGGGATGAGCCTCCGACAACTCGCCGCACATCGCCTGCGCCGCGTCGAGCCTGCCCAATTCGCGCAGCAGATTGACGGCCTCGATCTGACACCAGACATCGTGCGGCGCGATCGCCGCCGCACGTCGATAATGCTCCAAAGCTTCGTCCGGCCGGCCGCGCTGTCGCGCGATCTGCGCCAGCGAGCGCCAACCGCCAAAGTGATTCGCGTGCGTGGCGACGAGCGCGCGGCATATCCCCTCCTCCTCGTCGAGCTTTCCCGCTTCGCGCAAAGTCCGGGCCAGCCGCTCCAAGGCGCCAATCAGGGCGGACCTGAAAAGCTGCGCCGCCTTCTGATGCTCGCCCGCATTCTGAGCCAGGGCGCCCAGGCTGATTTCGGTGCTCAATTCCATATTGCCGTATGTGCCCGTTCAAGACGCTTACGCGGGGAGCGCCCAAGGTCGGCTCAATGCAATGGCCAATCCGACTAATCGCTCGGTGACCACAAAATTCAAATATATCGTCTAAATGTCAATGCGACGCGGCGCCGAATTGCGCACTCCCGGCGAGTTCGGCCTTTCCTAAGATTTGCCCCCTTCGCCCGGTCGCCACATCGGACGTCCGCCATGCTTTTCGTAGGCAAGCCCGTGGGGAGCCGACACCAGCTCCAATTGCAGCCCCCATGGCGCCAGGAAATACACCCAGGTCAGGCCGCCGCTGGCGCCATCCGTAAGCGTCGTGGGATCGCCAAGCACCTCCACGCCATGTTGCTTGAGGTGCGCGACGGCGGCGTCCATGTCGGCGACGTAGAACGCCAGATGGTGCCCGCCCGCGTCGCTGTTCCTGGGACGACCGTGCTGTTGATCCGGCGAGGCATACTCGAACAGTTCGACCGAAGGTCCGGTCGCCAGCCGCAGCATGCGCAAGCGGCGGATGACTGCGCGGGGGTGGACGCCCAGATGCTTCTCCATCCAGTCCTCGTCCGACGAGAACGGACCGACTTCAAACAAAACTTCGGCGCCGAGCACATCGACAAAGAACGTGGTCGCCTTTTCAATGTCCGGCACGGTCAGGCCGATGTGTTCGGCGCCGAGAAGACCCGGAAGCCCTTTCCCGCGCGCCTCATTTGTCATAGGCGCTATCCATCGTCATGAACTGCAGGTCTATCTCTCTTTCCAACAGATCCATTCGGCGATCGAAGAACGATTTCAGGTAGGGCATCTCAAGATGCTCGTCGAGATCCTTCCTCGTTCGCCAGTTCTCATAAAAGAAGAACAGGTTCGGGTCGGCGTCGCTGACATGGAGATGATACTCGACGCAGCCCGCCTCGGCGCGCGTCGGTTTCACGAAACCGCGCAGAACTGAAAGAAGCTCCTCCCGCTTTTCAGGCTTGCCCTTGAGAAATGCGATCAGCGTGCATCCAGGATTCATGTCGCGTCCTCCTGCTTTGACCGACCTACGGCCATATGCTCATTTCACCCATCCACAAACCAACATCGACGACGATTCACGCACCCTCGCGCTTCTGCACGGTCGAGTAAATCAGCGCCGCTATCAGGATCAGCGTTCCCTGGAAGACATATTGGTACGTCTGCGAAAACCCCAGAAACGCCGCCGCGTTCAGGACTTCCGTCAGCAGCAGCGCGCCCAGAACGGCGCCCAAAAACGTCCCCCGGCCCCCGCGCAGGCTGGTCCCGCCGAGCACGGCCGCGGTGATGCTCGATAGCGTGTAATTGGCGCCCTGGCGCGGATCGCCAACCCCGATCTGCGCCATCAGCATCACGGCGCCACACGCGGTCAACAGCGACGACGCGATATAGGCGGCGACGAAGGTTCGATCTATCCGCACGCCGATGCGCCGCGCCGATTCCTGATCGCAACCCACCGACCGAAGTCGCCAGCCGGGTCGGGAATTGCGAAGCCCATATTCCCCCGCCAATGCGAAGGCGACGAGAATCAGGAAAGCGACAGGGATCGGGCCGATCTGGCGGTTGATGATGTCGACGACGTTGGCACCGATATAGCCGCCAGGACTATCCCGAAGCAGAAAGCTCAGCCCCTGAAGCCCGATATACATCGCCAATGTCGCCGCGATGGCGGTGAACTTCGCAAATCTTATGAGGAGGCCATTGACCGCGCCGACAATGAAGGCGCCGACGAACATCAACAGGAAACCAAGCGCGATCGTCATCGACGACTTGTCGTCGTTGACAAAGAATGAGGCGACGACGACCAGGAATCCTGCGAGCGGTCCGACTGACAGATCAATGCCGGCGACCAACAAAGCGACCGTTTGACCGAGCGCGATGAAGCCCAGCGCCGTCGCCGCCTGAAGAATATTGGCGACATTGAAAGCCGAGAGGAAATTGGTGTTCTGGCTATAAATATAGAGACCGAGCAGAATGGTCACGAGCGTGAGAGGAACCGCCGGCGCATTGTCGGACTGGAGAAAATGACGCCATCCGCCCACCGCATTACCGCGGTCGGCCGCCCCGGAATCGCCGATATGCGTGGCGGCGCCAACGGCTGCGGCGACGATGCGCGCTTCGTTGACCTCGTCGCCGATCAACGTCTCGACGATGCGCCCGCGCGACAGCACGATCACCTTGTCGCACAGACCTTCCAGTTCCGCGGCGTCGGAAGAGTTCACGATGACGGGCGTACCCGAACTCGAAACCTCACGCAGAATGCGATAAATCTCGGCGCGTGCGCCGACGTCGACGCCTTGCGTCGGTTCATCTGCGACAATCAAGCCGGGCTGCGCAAGCAGCGCGCGCGCCATCACCACCTTTTGCTGATTGCCTCCAGACAGCGAAAGTATCGGCGCTTCTATGCCCGCGCTCTTGACGGCCAGCGCGTTGAAGGTTTTCGAGACCTGCCTCACCTCGTCTTTTCGGCTGAGAATCCCGTAGCTCGCGAATTTCTCGAGCGCCGCGAAAGTCGCGTTCTCCCGCACGGTCAGGCTGCTGGCCAGCCCTTCCGAATGCCGGTCCGAGGGCATGAACGCGGCGGCGCG
>JANYIH010000326.1 GCA_025358745.1 Hyphomicrobiales bacterium
TCGTAAAATTTTGCGTCGTCATGCTTTCTTACGAGCATTGTGGGGATCCTTTCGTCTCCCCACCGATCATATATCGCACCTAATTGGCAGGCAAGATACGCATCGACCGCGATGCTTCGCGAACCGATTCCTTCGTAATTCCACTGTTCTGAGGAGCATTCCCATACGCGAAACTGACGCGTTGCTCCTTAAGCTCAGCGTCTGACATTACGTAGGACCTGGACTCGGCGAAAAGCCTATCCAATTCTGGCCTATGAGGTGACTCGCCGAGAATCGGTTTTCGGTCAGCCATGGTCGTCACTCCCAGACGGTGGTGGTTCGTTACGAGTTTGCGGTTAGCAAATCAGCGATTCTGTACCGAACAGTTACCGCGGAGGCTTAAGATTCGCCAAGGCCATTATCGTGCATTTTTGGCGTTGCCGCAAGAAATGAGCGCCGCGCCGAGGGTCGCGAGCGCTCTTCAAGGTCGCTCCCCCACCCGCAGGATCACCGCGCCCATCTCCACGATATCCCCCACCTTGCAGCCCGCCAGGGTCACGCGGCCCCCGCGCGGTGCGGTCAGCGCGTGCTCCATCTTCATCGCCTCCAGCACGGCGAGGCGCTGGCCCGGCTGAACCTCATCGCCATCGCCGACATCGAGCGCGATCAGCCTTCCGTGCATCGGCGCGGTCACGGCGCCGTCGGAGGCGCTCGCCTGCGATCCGTCGCCCTCATCCAGGAGGGCGGCGGCGACATGGGTCTGGCGGCCGCCGTTCATCACCAGCACGCCGTCCTCGACGGCGAGCACGGTCGGCGGGATCGCGGCGGCGGGCGCGGCGCGCCTGTCGGCGAAGGCGATCTCCTGGCCGCCTGCGTGCGCGATGGCGACGAAACGCTCGGCCTTGCCGTTGACCCGCGCCTCGAACGGCAGGCGGCGCGGGCCGAGCAGCTCGAAGGCGTCCGTGACCGACCACGGATCGCCGTCGGCGGCGGGCGCGGGGGCGGGCAGAACTTGCGGCAGCAGCGCCGCCAATCCGGCGAGCGCGGCGCAGGCGTCGGGGGGCTGCGGCGTGGCGCCGAGTTGTTCGAGATGGGCGTCGATAAAACCGGTGTCGTGCAGGCCCGCCTGAAACTCTGGCGCTGATATCAGCGCGCGCAGGAAGGCGATGTTGGTTTTCGGCCCCAGCGCCACCGCGCGGGCGAGCGCCGCGTCGAGCTTGGCCAGCGCCTCGTCGCGCGTGTCGGCATGGGCGATCAACTTGGCGATCAGCGAATCGTAGTGCGGCGAAATCTCGTCGCCTTCCTCTACGCCGGAATCGACCCTGACCCCTTCGAGCCGCAAAACGCGCAGCCGCCCCGGCGAGGGGAGAAAGCCGGTCTCCGGGTCCTCGGCGTTGACGCGCGCCTCCACCGCCGCGCCGTGCGGCACGATTTCCTCCTGTGTCAGCGGCAGCTTCTCGCCCGCCGCGACGCGCAACTGCCATTCCACGAGATCGAGCCCCAGCAGCGCCTCGGTGACGGGATGCTCGACTTGCAGCCGCGTGTTCATCTCCAGAAAGAAGAAGCAATCGCGCCCGAGGCCCTTGCTGGCGTCGACGATGAATTCGACCGTGCCAGCGCCGACATAGCCGACCGATTTGGCCGCCATCACCGCCGCGTCGGTCATCGCGCGCCGCGTCGGCGCGGGCAGCCCCGGCGCCGGGCTTTCCTCGATCAGCTTCTGGCGCCGACGTTGCAGCGAGCAATCGCGCTCGTAGAGATGGACGACATTGCCATGGCTGTCGCCGAACACCTGCACCTCGATATGGCGCGGGGAGAGAATCAGCTTCTCGATCAGCACGCGGCCATCGCCGAACGCGGCCTGCGCCTCGCGCTGCGCCGATTCGAGCGCGTTTTCGAACTCGACGTGATTGTCGACGCGGCGGATGCCGCGCCCGCCCCCGCCGGCGATCGCCTTGATCAGCACGGGATAGCCGACCTGATAGGCGCGCTCTTTCAGGAATTTCGGCGTCTGATTGTCGCCGTGATAGCCGGGAAGCACCGGCGCGCCGGCGCGCGCCATCAGCGCTTTCGCCGTGCTCTTGAGGCCCATCGCGCGCATCGCCTCAGGCGAAGGCCCGACGAATGCGATGCCTTCCAGCGCGCAATATTCGGCAAAATCCGCGTTCTCGCTCAAGAAACCATAGCCGGGATGCAGCGCCTGCGCGCCGGCCGCCTTGGCGGCGGTCACGATTGCCGCCGCGTCGAGATAGCTCGGCGTCTCCACCGTCTCGTCGGCCAGCCGCGTGAACAGCGCGCCGCGATCGGTCGGCGTATGCAGCGCGATGGTCTTCAGGCCCATCCGACGCGCGGTCGCGATGATGCGGCAAGCAATCTCGCCGCGATTGGCGATCAGCACATTGGCGAACAGGCGAGCCTCCTTCAAAGCGCTATGGGCCGGGATTACAGGGCTGGAGCGTCGCCGTCACGAAAAACCCGCGCTCCGACGACGCGCGCGGACTCTGCGAACCTGCGCGCCCTCGTCGCAACCAAACCGCCCCTCACCCTTGCCCTCTCCCCGCAAGCGGGGCGAGGGGACGGCAAGCCGGGCGTCACGCTTGCCCGCCAAACGCGCGAAACCTCACTGAAACCGCACCGGCGCGCCGCCGCCCGCCGCGATCAGTTCGCCCTCCCACATCGCGCGCGCGCCGCGCACCACCGTGCCGACCGGCCAGCCGGTGACGGTCTTGCCGTCGTAGGGCGTCCAGCGGCTGCGCGAGGCGATCCAGTTATCGCGGATCGTCACGCTGCGCTTGAGATCGACTACAGTGAGATCGGCGTCGTAGCCGACCGCGATCCGGCCCTTGCCTGTGACGCCAAACAGCCGTTGCGGCCCGGCGCTGGTGAGGTCGACGAACCGGGCGAGGCTGAGACGCCCCGCCGCGACATGGTCGAGCATGATCGGCACCAGCGTCTGCACCCCGGTCATGCCGGAGGGGCTGTCGGGATAGGGTCTGGCTTTCTCCTCCAGCGTATGCGGGGCGTGATCCGAGCCCAGCACGTCGACGATGCCCTGCGCTACTCCGCGCCAGACGCCGTCGCGGTGTTCGGGGCCGCGCACCGGCGGGTTCATCTGCAACTTGGTCCCCAGCCGCGCGTAATCTTGCGAAGACAGCGTCAGGTGATGCGGCGTCGCCTCGCAGCTCGCGACGTCTTTGGCCTGCGCCAGAAACTCGATCTCCTCTCGGGTCGAGATGTGCAGCACATGCACCTGCGCACGCGCCTCTCGCGCCAGCCGAACGAGGCGCTGCGTGCAGGTCAGCGCGGCGATCTCGTCGCGCCAGACGGGGTGCGAGGCGGGATCGCCTGATATGCGCTCGCCCTTGCGGGCGTTGAGCCGCGCCTCGTCCTCGCTGTGGAAGGCGGCGCGACGACGGATGCGCTTGAGGATTTCGAGCACGCCGGCGTCGTCGGCGACCAGCAGCGAGCCGGTCGAGGAGCCCATGAACACTTTTATGCCCGCCGCCCCCGGAAGCCGCTCCAGTTCGGCCAGCTCGGCGACGTTCTCATGCGTGCCGCCGACCCAGAACGCGTAATCGCAAGCCATCCGGCCCTTCGCGCGCGCGAGCTTGTCCGCCAACGCGGCGGCGCTGGTGGTTTGCGGGTTCGTGTTGGGCATTTCGAACACGGACGTCACGCCGCCCATCACGGCGGCGCGGGCGCCGCTGGCGAGGTCTTCCTTGTGTTCCAGCCCCGGCTCGCGGAAATGCACCTGGCTGTCGATCACGCCGGGCAGGATGTGCAGCCCCCGGCAATCCACCCGCTCGCCGGCGGGCTTACGGGCGAGATCGCCGATTTCGGCGATCCGGCCGTCGCGCACGCCGATGTCGCGCAGCGCCGTCCCGTCGTGGTTAACGACGATGGCGCCCGCGAAGACGACGTCGAACGAGGCCATGAAGACTCCTTGCCGGCGGGTTTTTTCGGCTTACCTCTAGCACAGCCGCATGCCGGGGCGGCCAGAGGGCGAATGGAATGGTGTTGCTGGAGGACAGAGGCGTCGTGCGGGTCGCCGGCCCGGACGCGGGAACCCTGTTGCAGGGGCTGCTGACCAATGACGTCCTGCAACTGGCGGCGGGCCAATCGCGCTACGCCGCGCTGCTGAGCCCGCAAGGCAAGATCCTGTTCGATTTCATAGTGTTCCGCGTGAGCGAGGACGAATTCCTGCTCGACGCGCCGGCGGCGCGGACGGGGGAACTCGCCCGGCGGCTCGGCTTCTACAAGCTGCGCGCGCAAGCCGTCATCGCCGACGTCAGCGCGGATTGGGCGGTGGTGGCGGGAGCGAACGGGGCGCCGGCGGACCCGCGCGCCGAGGCGCTCGGCGGGCGCAAACTCGTCCCCCGCGCGGCGGCGCCCGCGCCGGACGCTTCAGCCTATGCGGCCCATGAGGCGGCGCGCATCCGCGCGGGCGTGCCCGAGGGCGGGCGCGATTTCGCCTATGGCGAGATCTTCCCGCACGACGCCAATATGGACCTGCTGAATGGCGTCGATTTCGCCAAGGGCTGTTATGTCGGCCAGGAGGTCGTCTCGCGCATGAAGCATCGCGGCGAGGTCCGCAAACGCATATCGCGCGTGGCGCTTGACGGCCCGGCCCCAGCACCCGGCGCCGCCGTGCTCGACGGCGATCTGCCCGTGGGAATCCTGGGAACGGCGGCGGGCGCGCAAGCGTTGGCTCTGTTGCGTCTCGATCGGGTCGAGGCGGCCGAACAGGCCGGCCGGCCGTTGAACGCACAGGGCGTCCGACTTGCCCGGCTTGCATGAACAAAATTCTGCGCGCGCGCGCTGCGCGCCAGTTCTATAGACGCGAGGCCGCGTTGCGGCGAATCACCTGGGGGTAACTATGCGCTCCATGCTTGCTGCTTTCGCCCTGTGTCTCGGCCTGTTGGCTGTCCCCGCCTTTGCCGACGACGCCGCGCCGCCCAAGGCGGTGTATGGCGCGCTGGAACAGGTTGCGCTCACCGAGGCGCAGGTGAAAAACTACATCGAGGCGCAGGCCGATATGCAGGCCGCCATGGGCGACGCGCCGAGCGACGCGGCCGAGCCCGACGCCGCCACGATGGCGAAGCTGGAGGGCATCGCCAAGAAGCACGGTTTCCACGATTTCAACGAATACAACACCGTCGCCGGCAACGTCAGCATGGTGCTCGATGGGATCGATCCCGACACCAAGGCTTACGTCGGCGCCGACAAGCTGATCCAGCGCTCGATCGACGAGGTGAACGCCGACAAACAGATGACGGCGGACGAAAAGCGCGCCGCGCTCGGCGATTTGCAGACCCAGTTGAAAGGGATCACGCCCGTTAAGAACAAGGGCAATATCGACCTCGTCGTGAAGAACTACGAGAAGCTCAGCGGCGACTGAGCGCCGCGAACGCATAAAGGCTTGGCTTCGGCGGCGACGGAGGCGATTGCGCGCATGGACGATTTGAGTTTACTCGCCCGGGCGAGAACCGCGCTTGCGGCCGCGCCGATTTTCGACGGCCACAACGATCTGCCCTATGTGATCCGCCAGGATTCGCGCGCCAAGGGCGATGTGATCGACTACGACCTGACCCGCGCGCACGAGCGCGGCGACACCGACATTCCGCGCCTGCGCGAGGGATTTGTCGGCGCGCAGTTCTGGTCCGCGTTCCAGCCGACGGGCGCTCCCCACCCCGCCCGCACCACGCTGGAGTTGATCGACA
This sequence comes from Hyphomicrobiales bacterium, assembly GCA_025358745.1. Lineage (GTDB taxonomy): Bacteria > Pseudomonadota > Alphaproteobacteria > Rhizobiales > Beijerinckiaceae > Roseiarcus. The sequence continues at coordinate 5,700 of JANYIH010000326.1, forward strand.
CGATCCTGCGCATCGAGCAGGCCCACCCCGACGTGTTCCTTCCCGCCCGCTGCGCGGCGGATTTCGATTCTGCCCGCGTAGCGGGCAAGATCGCCTCCTTCATCGTCATCGAGGGCGGCGTGGGGATGGAGAACGCGCTCGCGCCGCTGCGCGTCTGGCACGCGGCGGGCGCGCGCATGTTGATTCCCTGCCACAACGAGACGCTGGACTGGGTCGATTCCGCCACCGACCTGGCCCGCCACAACGGCTTCAACGCGTTCGGCCGCGCAGTGATTGCCGAGTGCAACCGGCTCGGCATGATCGTCGACGGCGCGCATGTCAGCCACGCCGGCTTGCGCGCGCTGCTCGACCTCAGCGAGGCGCCCGTGTTCCTGTCCCATTCCAACGCCTTCAGCCTGTGCGATCATCCACGCAACGCGCCCGACGACGTGCTGAAGCGCTTGAAGGCGAACGGCGGTCTCGTGATGGCGACCTTCGTTCCCGGTTTCGTCAGTCAGCCCTTGCGCGATTGGCTGAAGCGCACGCGCGACGCCTATGGCAAGGCGCCGCTCGCCCCCGACCCGAAGGCGCAACTCAACGAGGCCGAGCAGCGCCACGGCCCCGCGCCCAAGGCGACGCTGGCGGAGGTGGCCGACCACATCGTCTATCTCGTCGAGACGGCGGGAATCGACCACGTCGGCATCGGCTCGGATTTCTTCGGCGGGCCGCAGCCGGTCGGGCTCGAACATGTCGGGCGCTTCCCGCATCTGATCGCCGAATTGATGCGGCGCGGCTTTGGCGAGGCCGACATCGCCAAGATCTCCAACGGCAATGCGCTTCGCGCGATGCGCGCGGTCGAGGCGGTCGGCGAGAGACTGCGGCGCGAACGCAAGCCGCTGGTGGGGCGGATCGAGGATTATCCGGGGGCCTAGCCCGGAAAAACCTTCTCGACGAACACCAGATCGAGCCAGCGCCCGAATTTGCGGCCGACCTCGTGGAAATGCGCGGCCTTGGCGAAGCCGAGCCGGGCGTGGAAGGCGAGCGAGGCTGCGTTGTCGGCGTCCACCGCGCCGACCATCGCGTGAACGCCGCCTTCGCGGGCGAGATCGAGCAGATGGCCCATCAGCGCCGCGCCGACGCCCGCGCCGCGCTGCCCGTCAGCGACATGCACGCTATGTTCGACGGTGTGGCGGTAGCCGGGAAAGGCGCCGCGCCATTCGCCGTAGGAGGCGAAGCCGACGACGGCGCCACCCTGCTCGGCCACGATGACGGGGAAGCCGGCGGCGAGACGACCGCAAAACCACCCGCGCCGTTCCTCCAACGTGGTCGGCTCGTCGCGATAGATCGCGGTCGAAGTGGCGATGACGTGGTTGTAGATCGCCAGCAGGCCCGGAGAATCGTCCTCGCGCGCGCCCCGCGTCTCCACCACGCTCGCCTCGTCGCCGAGGTTCAGCGTGAGAAACAGGCTGTTGCGGTCGGGTCGGTAGCCGGTGAAAGGCGGGCAATCGCGGAAGCCGTGGCGACGGTAGAGGCGGCGCGCGGGATGGAAGAAATCCCACGATCCCGTCTCCAGGCTTAGCCGCTGCAACCCCTGCGCGCGCGCGTGATCGACGAGATGGGTCAGCATCGCCGCGCCCGCGCCGGAGCGGCGGCGCGCGGCGACGGTGTGCATGGATTTGAGTTCGCCGCGCCCGTCGCCGAGCCGCTTCACGGCCCCTAGCGCCAGCAGCGCCTCGCCGTCCCACGCGGCGAAAAACTCGATTCCCGGCTGCGCCAGGCCCGTGACGTCGAGCGCATGGGCGCTATCGGGCTCTGTCTCGCTCCGGCATTGTTGGAGATGCGTCGCCAGCAACGCCAGGATGCGGGCATCGGCGAGATCGCCACGAACAATCCTCACGCGGCGTCCTCGCGGGCGCGCGCGATCGCCTGGGCGAGCACGTCTTCGCTCTGCGCGCCCGAGACCGCGTATTTCTGAGCAAAGATGAAGAACGGCACCCCCTGGACGCCGACTTGCCGCGCCTGCTCGATCTCCGCCCGCACCTCGTCGCTCCCCTCCCCGCTGGCGAGCCGCGCGGCGACCGCCTCGCCGTCAATGCCGCACGCCCGCGCGGCCTCGACCAAGACCGCGCGATCGCCGATGTCGCGGCCATGCTCGAAATAATCGGAGAACAACCGCTCGACCATGGCGTCGGCCGCCCCCGCTTCGCCGGCAAAGCGGATCAGGCGGTGCGCGTCGAGCGTGTTGGGCGAGCGTCGGATGGCGGGGAAATCGAACGCGACGCCGATCTCCTCGCCCAGCGCCTTCAGCCGCGCCTGCGTCTCGGCCACCCGCGGCCCGTCGCCGAATTTGGCGCGCATATAGGCCTGGCGGTCGCGGCCCTCGGCGGGAATCGTCGGGTCGAGCTGGTAGGGGCGCCACCGCACCTCGACGTCGCCCGCCGCGCGCAACGCCCCCTCCAGCCGCCTCTTGCCGACGTAGCACCAGGGGCACACCACGTCGCTGACGACGTCGATCACGATGGGCGACATGAACGGTCTCCGAAAAAATGCGCGAGCGATCATAAGGCGTCAACGCGGGACGCGCCACCACGCGTCGAGATCGACGCCGAACAGCGGCGTCTGCGGGGGATGGCCTAGCCCCGCAGAATAGGCGACCCACTGCGATTTCGTGTGATAAAACGGCACGAGGTAGAAGCCCGACAGCAGCGCGCGGTCGAGCGCCCGCACCGCCGCGAGATAGCCCGGCTCGCTTTCGGCGGCGAGCATGGCGGCGATCAGCGCGTCGATGGCCGGCGAGCGCGCGCCCGCGACATTATAGGCGCCCTCCATGTCGGCGGCGGCCGCGCTCCAGCGCCCGCGCTGCTCGGCGCCGGGCGAGGCGGAGGCGACGAAACTCGCCGGCGCCATGTCGAAATCGAACCGCTGGCGGCGGCGCTGGAATTCGGTTTCGTCGACGAGGCGCACGCGGGCGGCGACGCCGATGCGCGCCAGCATCCGGGAGTAGGCCAGCGCCAAACGCTCCTCGGCGCGGGTCTTGACCAGGATTTCGAAACCGAGCGGCCGTCCGGCGGGATCGCTAAGAGTGTCGCCTTTCAACGTAAAGCCGGCGGCTGCGAGTTGCGCCAGCGCGTCGCGGGCGGCGAGGCGGTCGCGGCCCGATCCGTCGCTGACGCGCGGGCGCCAACGGCCTTCAAGAATGTCGGGGCGCACCGCCGCGGGAAAGGGCGCGAGCAGCGCCCTTTCCGCCGCGTCGGCCGCACGGCCGGCGCTGGAGAGCAGGCTGTCGCCGAAAAAACTGTCGTCGCGCACGAACGCGCCGGCGTACAGCGTCGCGTTGAGCCATTCGAAATCGAACACCGTTGACAAAGCCTCACGCACGCGGGGGTCGGCGAAGATCGCGCGGCGGGTGTTGAAGGCGAAGCCCGCCATGCCCTTGGGCAGCCCGACCGGGAAGGTCTCGACGACGATCTCGCCGCGCCGCCGCGCCGGAAAATCATAGGCGCGCGCCCAGCGGCTGGCGTCGTCCTCGAAACGCACGTCGTAGAGGCCGGCCTGGAAGGCGGCGAACAGCGAATTGTCGTCGCGGTAATAGTCGATGGCGATGGTCTGGAAATTATGGCGACCGCGCGAAACGGGAAGATCGCGGCCCCAATAGTGGGGATCGCGGGCGTAGACGATGCGCCGGCCGGGATCGACGCTCTCGACCACGTAAGGCCCCGAGCCGACGGGAATGTCGAGCGTCGCTTCGTCGAAATGCGCGGAATCGGTATGGGCGCGGCTCAGCACCGGCAGCAGCGCCAGAATCAGCGGCAGTTCGCGGTCGTCGGCGCCGCTCAGGTCGAAGCGGATCGTCAGCGGGTCGGGCGTCGAGACCGCCTTGACGAGGGCGAAGGCGGCGCGCTGCGGTGGCCGTCCTTTCGTGCGCAGCAGATCGAAGCTGAAGCGCACGTCCTGCGACGTGATGGGCGAGCCGTCGGAAAAATGCGCGGCCGGGTTGAGGCGGAAGGTCGCAAATTGGCGCGTCGGGTCGGTTTCGACCGACTGGGCGACGAGGCTATAGAGCGTGAACGGCTCGTCGTGCGAGCGCGCCATCAGCGTCTCGAACACATGGCCCGAAAGCCCTTCGGCGGTCGAGAGCGCCTTGACGTTGAACGGGTTCAGGCTGTCGAATGTCCCGAGATAGGCGAGCCGCAGCGCGCCGCCTTTCGGCGCGGCGGGATTGACGTAGGGGAAGGCGACGAAGTCAGCCGGCAGCGCCGGATCGCCATGCATCGCCAGAGCCGGCGCGGGCGCATCGGCGGCCGCCTGCGCAGCCGCAGCGAGCAGGCAGGCGGCCGCCGTCAAACCCCGTAAAGCCAGGCCCCTCATCGTCTATAAGACAATCTCATGTCGGCGAACTCCGGCGCGAATATCACCTCGGGGAAATGCGAGGCGAAAAAGATGTTGGATTGCAGCGCCGAATATGGAAAGAGGGCGCGCTTTCCGAGCGAGGACGGGCGTCCGATGGATTGCGGATCGGCGACTTCGCGCCCGCGCTTGCATCGAGAACGAAAGGACGATGGATGAAGATCCGGCTTACGCGCCTCGGCGCCCTGGCCCTTGCGACCGTGTTTGGAGCCTCCCTCGCGCTCGCGCAGGCGCCAAAATCGCCCCCGGCAGGCGCCGCCGCCGCGCCGCAACCCATCAAGCTCGACCTCATTCCGTTGCAGGCGCCATGGACCAAGGTCTGCCAGAAAGACCCGTCTGGGGCGAAGGAATTCTGCCGCACCATCCGCGCCTTCGGGCAGGCGGCCGACCAGCCGCCGACGCTCGCGATGGCGATCGACGCGTTGAGCGGCGAGGAAAAGAAGATCGTGCGCATGCAATTGCCCGAAGGCCTGTTGCTGCGTCCCGGTTTCCGTCTGGTGATGGAAAAGGCCGATCCGGTCGACGGACGCTATTCGATCTGCGCCGGCGGCTCCTGCTTCGCCGAGGCGGAGATCAATAACGCCCAGCTCAACCTGTTGAAAAAGGCGCAGATCGCCTCGATCGTGGTGCGCAACCAGATCGGCGCGGAAGTGACTTTCAACGTGCCGATGCACGACTTCGCCGCCGCGCTCGACGGTCCCGCGGTCGATCCCAAGAAGATCGAAGAGCAGAACAAGGCGCTGCAGGATCAACTGGAAAAGAAGGCCAAGGAGCAGCGCGAGCAGATCGAGAAGCAGCCGACGGCGCCGGCCCCGGCTTCGCCGGCGGCCAAGCCGGCGAAATAGCGAACGTCAATCGCGCCCCGCGCTACGGCGAATCGTCGGATGCGCGGGGCTGAGCCCCGAGACGAAGCCGTGCGGCGACATTCGTCCCGACCGATTTACGAGACCGTAAAGTTCGAGGCCGTCATGGCGAGGCCAGTCGACAATGTGGCGAATTGCACGGCCGCCGAGGCCCCGTTTCCATCGGAATCGTAGAACAGGGCTCCGGTCCCGGAATTGTAGATAATGTGCTGATTGGCGTTCGTCGCGCCGGCCCCGATGGTGAAGTCGGCGGCCGGAAGATCACCGGCGG
>JANYIH010000350.1 GCA_025358745.1 Hyphomicrobiales bacterium
GGCGTGAGAGGGAACGTGGATCTCATGCCGCTTACAGCTTCCCTCGTCATCGTCACCGTCAACCGGGCCGACTCGCTCGATCGCACGCTGACGAGCCTGCATCAGATTCGCTATCCCCATTTCGAGGTCGTCGTCGTCAACGGCCCCTCCACCGACCATACGGCGCAGGTCATCTCGCGACATGCCCGCGCGCTGCGCGTCTATTCCACCGATCAGGGCAACATCTCGGTGTCGCGCAACATCGGCCTGGCCCATGCCCGCGGCGATATCGTCGTCTTCATCGACGACGACGCCGTGCCCGAGCCCGATTGGCTGGAAAATCTGCTGCGTCCCTACGCCAACCCTGAGGTGATCAGCGTCGGCGGCTTCATCCGCGACACCCGCGGCTTCGACTTCCAGGCCCGCTACACCGTCTGCGACCGTTTCGGCGACGCGCGGCAATATCAGAGCCCCGACGCTTTCAAACTCGAAGGCGATCTGTTCCTCAGCCTCACCGGCACGAACTTCTCGGCGCGCCGGGAGAATCTGCTCGCAATCGGCGGCTTCGACGAGGAATATATCTGGTTCCTCGACGAGACCGACGTCAATCTGCGGATGCGCGATCGCGGCTGGCGCTTCGCCGTCGCGCCCGACGCCGAGATCCACCACAAATACGAAGCCGGCCTCACCCGCACCCGCACGTCGACGCCGCGCACCATGTATCCGCAATTGCGCTCAAAGGCCTATTTCTGCGTGCGCCACAACCTCGGCCGCAGGCGCTTGGCCGACGTGCTCGGCTATATCGCCGATTACGTCGCCAAGGAGCGCGCCTGGAAGCGCGGCCTTGCGCATGACGGCGTCGATCAGGCCACCATCGACCGGTTGATCGGCGAGGTCGAACGCGGCGTTGAGGACGGCGTCGCCGACGCCTTTCGTCTGACCACGCCCGCGCTACTCTCGCCGGCGACGCTGGCGCTGGCGCGCAACGACAGCTTCCAGCCGTTTTGGCCGCGGCTGCCCGCCCCAGAGCGGCTGCGCGTATGCCTGTTCACGCGCGAATATCCGCCGCAAGGCCATGGCGGCATCGCCCAATGGACGCGCGAAGTGGCGACCGGCCTCGCCGCGCGCGGTCACGAGGTGACGGTGATCGCCCGCGCGCTTGAGGGGCCGGCGCGCATCGATTTCGTCGAAGGCGTCTGGGTGCATCGCATCGACTCCTTGGCCATCACGCAGGAGGAGGCCGCCGCCTTTGCGCCGGCGCCGGCGAGCCTCACCGCCTATTCGCTCGCCTTGTTCGGCGAATACGAACGCATCGACGCGCGCCGTCGCTTCGACGTCGTCTCCGGCCCGATCGCCGATCTGGAGCCGATGGTGTGTCTCGCCCGCGCGCATACGCCGGTGATCGTCAGCCTGCACACGACCTACAAGCTGTCGCTGCCCTACAAGCCCGATTGGTTGTCGCGCCCGGACTATCTGGCCGGCCACGTCGAGCCGGCAATCGCCAGCGAAAGCGCGTTGATGACGAAGGGTCGGCATATCCTCGCCAATTCGCGCACCATCGTCGCCGACATCGAAGCCGCGCACGGGATGAAGATCGAGCGCGACCGGATCGAGATCGTGCCGCATGGGATCAGCGATCTCAGCCTCGACGCGCCGCCCCGGCCCGCGCCCGACGGTCAGGTGCATCTCCTGTTCGTCGGCCGGCTGGAGGAGCGCAAGGGCGCCGACGTTCTGCTGGCGCAACTGCCGGGCCTGCTCGCCGCGCATCCGACGCTGGTCGCCCATATCGTCGGCGACGACGGCATCGTCATCGCCGACACGACGCTGCGACGGCGCTACGAGATCGAGAACGCGGCCCATCCCGAGATCATGGCGCGCACCCGGTTCTACGGCGCGCTGTCGCGCGAACAGGTCATCGCCCAATACGCCGCCTGCGACATCTTCGTCGCGCCGTCGAAATACGAATCGTTCGGCCTGATCTTCATCGAGGCGATGTGCTTCGGCAAACCGACTGTCGCCTACGACGTCGGCGGCGCGGCGGAATTGATCCGGAACGGCGTCGACGGTCTGCTCGCCTCGCCCGACGATCCCGCTGAGCTCGCCGCCTGCGTTTCCCGCCTCGTCGCTGACCAGGGCTTGCGCGAGCGGATCGGCCGCAACGCGCGCGCGACCTACGAGGCCCAGTTCACGACAGCTTTGATGCTCGACCGGTTGGAAGCCTACTACCGTCGCGTCGCAGGGATTGATCTTGTCACGCCAGCGACGCAGCGCCGTCGCGCCTAGCCTCGGTAAAGGCTTCGCGCAGCGTCTCGCGGTCGCCGACATGGTTGCACAGCAGCAGGATCAACCGCGCGTTGATCGCCTCGCTTTCCTCCCGTGTGCGCTCGGCGTGCAGGGCGATCAGTTCAGCGTAGAAATCGTCCGCCCCGTCGATGTGGAGCGTCGTGATGAGCTTAGCCATTCAACCCTTCCCCATCGCTCGGGCCAGCGCCGCGCGGACCTTTCCCTCGTCATAGGCGGTCCATCGCGCGGCGACATGCTGGTCGGGCCGCAACAGATAGAGCGCCGCGCGCGCGTCGCCGAGATAACGCCGCGCCAGCGCCTCGCTGGCATCGAGCCGCACCACTTCGATGTCGAGCGGCGGCGCATCCATGCCGATGGCGAGCAATTGAAACCGCCCGCCGAGCCGGTCCAGCAACCAGCCCTTGGCCAGCGGCGCGTCGGGCGCCGGCGCGCCGGGGCGCGCGACGGGTGGCAGCGTGGGACCGTCGACGCCATTGAGCGGGGAATGATCATAGACGCTCGGCGTCGACAACCGGCCCGAATTGACCAGCGGCCGCGCGAAGGGAAAGCGCGCCGCCAGATCGAGCGCGGCGTCGCGAAAGGCCCGGCTCGCCTGCGACTTCGGCGTGATGAATTCGGTCGAACGCGTGGAATGGCGGATGTTTTCGTCCGCTGCAAAGACGCGCTCGTCGTCATATGTGTCGAGCAGCGAATCCGGCGCGAGACCGTCGCGCACCAGTTTCAGTTTCCAGATCAGATTGTCGGTATCCTGAATGCCGGAATTGGCGCCGCGCGCGCCGAACGGCGACACCTGATGCGCGCTGTCGCCGGCGAACAGCACCCGGCCGTGGCGGAACTTTTCCATCCGACGGCACTGGAACGTGTAGATCGACACCCATTCCAGCTTGAATTCGACGCCCTCGCCGAGCATCGCCTTCAGCCGCGCCTTGACGCGCTCCGGTTCTTTCTCGTGTTCGCGATCGATGTTCCAGCCCAGTTGCAGATCGATCCGCCACACGCCGTCGGGTTGTTTGTGCAGCAGCGCCGATTGCCCCTTGTTGAACGGCGGGTCGAACCAGAACCAGCGCTCGGTGGGAAATTCCGCGTCCATCGTCACGTCGGCGATGAGGAAATTGTCCTCGAAGGCGCGGCCGACGAAATCTAGCCCCATCAGAGAGCGCACCGTCGAGCCCGCGCCGTCGCAGGCGATCAACCAATCGGCTTCGAGGCCGTAGCCCCCCTCGGGCGTCGTCACTTCGAGCGCGGCGTGATCGGCTTCGACCTTCAGCCCCGCAACCCGGTTCATGCCGCGTATTTCAATGCGCTTGCCCTGCGCCTGCAACTGACGCACCCGCTTGACCAGATGAGATTCGAGATAATATTGTTGCAGGTTGATGAAGGCCGGCCGCTTGTGCCCCGCCTCGGGCAGCAGGTCGAAGCCGTAGATCAGGCTGTCGCGGAAGAACACCTTGCCAAGCCGCCATTGCACGCCCTTCTCGACCAGCGGTTCGCCGCAGCCGAGGCGATCAAATATTTCGAGCGGACGCTTGGCAAAACAGATCGCGCGCGAGCCAAAACTCACCTTGTCGTTCTCGTCGAGCACGACGACGGGAATGTCGTGCAGCGCCAGATCAATCGCCGCCGCGAGCCCGACCGGCCCGGCGCCGACCACCACGACCGCATGGCGCGCCGGCGTCGCGCCATCCTGATCGGGCGAGCGCTGGTAGGGATAGAGCGGCGTCTCGAAGATCGGCGGCATCGTCAGCCCTGCAAGCTCGCCCACATCTCCTTGTCGCGCTGGGCGGTCCAGATGCGCGGCGTGTCGATGCCGAGCGCCTCGTCATAAGCGCGCGCTACGTTGAACGGCAGGCAATGTTCGTAGATGGCGTAGCTCGAAAATTTCGGATCGCAGGCCGCCCGCACCGCGTCCCACGCTTCTTTCAGCGAACCGCCGCGCGCGGCCACGCGCGCAGCCGGCGCATAGGTCGAGGCCACGAAATCGCGCGTCAGCGCCAGCGCCTCCTCGACCGTCGCGCGTCCAATCAGCGCATCGCCGCGTCCCGGCGCGATGGCGTCGGGCGAAAACCGCGCGATCGCGTCGAGCGTGCCTGGCCAATCCTGGAAATGCGCGTCGCCGCAATAGCAGGCGGAGCGATATTCGACGATGTCGCCGGTCAGCATTACGCCTGCGTCCGGCACATAAGCGACAACGTCGCCGGCGGTGTGGGCGCGGCCCAGATGCATCAGATCGACGCGCCGCTTGCCCAGATAGAGCGTCATCTGGCGCTGAAACGTCATCGTCGGCCAGGTCAGGCCGGGAATCGACTCGGCGGCCTGGAACAGGCGGGGAAAGCGCGCGAATTCGGAGTCCCAGTCTTCCTGTCCGCGCTCGTGAATCATGGCCCGGCATGTGTGCGAGGCGACGATCTCCTGCGCGCCATAACCGCTGGCGCCCAGCACGCGCACGGCGTGATAATGCGACAGCACGACATATTTGATCGGCTTGTCGGTGACCGTGCGGATTTGCTCGATAACTTGTTTGGCCATCACGGGCGTCGCCTGCGCGTCCACCACCATCACGGCGTCGTCGCCGATCACCACCCCGGTGTTGGGATCGCCCTGCGCGGTGAAGGCGTAAACGCCACGTCCGATCTCGACGAAGGAGATTGTCTTCGCCGTCATGTCGCCTTGCGACGCGAACGCCTTGGCCATGTGAGCCTCCCTTACCAGAAATCCGGCGCCGCCGGCGCCAGCCTGCCGCCTATCCGCACCGGCGCGATTCTTGTGGCGAGTCCGCCCGCGCCGGTCTCCACCGCCACCGCGCTCAGCGTCGCGGGGCCGGTCGCCGGCTCCATTCGCGCGCCGGGGATTTTCTTGAGGAAGCGCCGGATCGGTTCCTCTTTCGCCATGCCGATCACCGAATCGTAGTCTCCGGTCATGCCGACGTCGGTCATAAAGGCCGTGCCGGCGTTGAGGATGCGCGCGTCGGCGGTCGGCACATGGGTATGCGTGCCCACGACCAGACTCGCGCGCCCGTCGACATAATGGCCGAACGCCTGTTTCTCGCTCGACGCCTCGGCGTGGAAATCCAGGATCGCCACATCGCATCCCCGCCCCAGCGGGCAGGCTTCGAGTTCGACATCGATGGCGCGGAACGGATCGTCCAGCGCGTCCATGAACACCCGCCCCATCAGATTGACAACGAGCGCGCGCGCGCCGGTGCGCGATTCCACCACAGCCGCGCCGCGTCCGGGCGCGCCCGGGGGATAGTTGAGCGGACGCAACAGCCTTGGCTGGCGCCCGATGAAGCTCATGGCCTCTTTCTGATCGAAGGCATGATTGCCAAGCGTGACCGCGTCGGCGCCGGCGTCGAGAAACTCCTGGTGGATCGCCTCCGTGACGCCAAATCCGCCGGCCGCGTTTTCGCCGTTGACGACGACCACGTCGAGCCGCCAGCGTTGGCGCAAATCAGGCAGATGCTCGCACAGGACCGCGCGCCCGGAGCGTCCGACAACGTCGCCGACGAACAGAAGGCGCATCAGACCGCCCTCGGCTGGATCAGTTCGGCCTCGGTCAGGATATAGTCGAGCGGCTCGTCGTGCGGCTCGTTGGGCACGGCGTCGATCTCGCACACGCCATAGGCGACGCCGACCGACACGATGGGCTTGCGCGCCCTGAGCCGCGCCAGCGTGCAATCGTAATGGCCCGCGCCATAGCCGATGCGATGGCCGCGACGGTCGAAGGCGGCCAGCGGCACGAACAAGAGATCAGGTTCGAGTTCGGGCGCGTCCCCGCTTGGCTCGGGGATTCGCATCTGTCCGAGCGAGGTCGGATCGCCGGGACGCCAGCGGCGGAACGTCAAAGCCGTCCCGCGCGCGCCGGTGACCGGCAGCGCCGTCGCGCGGCCCGCGTCGGCGAGCGCGTCCAGCAGCGCCAGCGTATCCGGCTCGTCGCGAATGGGATAGAAGGCGGAAACGGTCGCCGAGCCATGCCGGGCGGCCAACGCAACGCCCTCGCTCTTTAGCCGCGCGGAAAAATGCACGCGCAAGGCTTCGGGCAGGGCGGCGCGGCGGCCGAGGGCGGCGCGGCGCAATTGGGCTTTTGGGCAAGCGTCGGGGGTCATGACCCCCGAGCTTTAGAGAGGAGCGCGGAGCCGAGCAAGCCGTTGGACGGTGATCCCGGGCGCCTACGTGAGTAGGTGGGCGCCGTGTACCCAAGCCCACGGGCAAGGACAGGGACAGCTCCCATGAGGATCGTACGGCCCCGAGGAAAAGTGTCCTGACGAGCCCCCCAGCTCCGCAGCCTTCTATGTAGAGCCGGAACGCGGCTTTGCAAAGGCGGGCGGGGGCGAATTCGGGCGACGACGCGAAACCGTTGTCCGGGGGGTGCGTAACTGAGGTGGAGACCTTTCATGTCCAATGTTGCCCCGCTCGTATTCCGCCATCCCTTGCCGATCCGCCTCGCGCATTGGCTGAACGTCGTGGCGTTGACGATCCTTTTGATGAGCGGCCTGCAAATCTTCAACGCCCATCCCGCGCTGGACATCGGCGCGACCTCGAATTTCGAGCATCCGCTGGCCGCCATCGGCGCGACGGGCGAGACGCCGGATCGCGGCTACGTCGAGGTCTTGGGCCATCGCTTTGGCGCGACCGGGCTGCTCGGCGTCTCCCGGTTTGGCGGCCAGCCGACCGAACGCGGCTTTCCCGCCTGGATCACGCTGCCGGCGGAGCAGGATCTCGCCACCGGCCGGCGCTGGCACTTTCTGTTCGCCTGGATTTTTTTCGCCAACGGCCTCGTCTACCTCGCTTATGGCCTGTCCTCCGGCCAGTTGCGCCGCCGCCTCGTCCCCGGCGTCAGCGAACTCGGCCACATCGGCGCCTCGATCCGCCAACATCTGACGCTGCATTTCCCGAAGGGAGAAGCGCGCTACAACGTCCTGCAAAAGCTGACCTATCTCGTCGTCGTGCTCGGCCTGCTGCCGCTGCAGATTCTCGCCGGCCTCGCCATGTCGCCCGGCTTCGACGCCTTCGCGCCCTGGCTGCCCGAGGCGTTCGGCGGCCGGCAGAGCGCGCGCACGGTTCATTTCGTCATCGCCGCGCTGCTCGTGCTGTTCGTGTTCGTCCATGTCGCGATGGTGCTGCTGACGGGTCCGATCAACCAACTCCGCGGCATGATCACCGGCTGGTTCGCCGTGCGCGCGGAAAGGGAGGAGACATGAGAAGGATTGCCATCGACCGGCGCGGGTTCCTGCTCGGCGCCCTCGCGCTGGGCGGCTGCAGCCGCGTCGCCTCGTCGCGCGTGGGACAGACCTCGTTGCAGGCGGGCGAGGACGCAACCCATTTCGTGCAGCGCCTGCTGTTGCGCCCGCAAAATCTGGCGCGCGAATATTCCGCCAGCGCCGTCTCCGCCATTTTCAAGCCGAACGGCTCCACCGACCCGCAGGACGCGACCTACAAGGCGCTGGTCGCCGATCAATTCGCCGCCTATCGCCTGAAGGTCGGCGGCCTTGTCGAACATCCCTTCGAGATTTCGCTCGACGAATTGCGTGCGTTGCCCGCCCGTACGCAAATCACCCGCCATGATTGCGTCGAGGGCTGGAGCTGCATCGGCCAATGGACCGGCGTTCCCTTGCGCGCTTTGCTGGAGCGCGCGCAGATCAAGCCTCAGGCGCGCTACGTCGTGTTCCGCTGTTTCGACACGATGGACGACGGCTCGCTCACACCGGCGCGCTATTATGAGAGCGTCGACCTCGTCGACGCCTTCCACGCCCAGACGATCCTCGCTTACGCCATGAACGGCGCGCCGCTGCCTGTGGCGCATGGCGCGCCATTGCGTCTGCGCGTGGAGCGCCAGCTCGGCTACAAGATGCCCAAATATCTCTCAAGCCTTGAGGTGGTCGACAGCTTCGCCGGCATAGACGGCGGACGCGGCGGCTATTGGGAGGACAATGGTTACGATTGGTACGCCGGCCTCTGATGGCGCCGACTGCGCGGGATGCACCGGGACATGGTGCGGCGTCAGCAGATAGCGCCGCGCGACGTCGAAATAGCTGCGATAAACCAGCCCGCCGTTGCGCGCAAGCACCGCCGCGCGATTGAGCCGGTACCAGCGCGGGATCTCATACCACGGCAGGCTCGCGCGCAAGTGATGCACGACATGCAGATTGTTGAACAGGAACAGCGGCCCGAGCAGCCAGCTGGACTCGACGACGGCGGTGCGGCGCTCAACTTCCGCCTCGGCGCGATGCTCGGCGAAGGAGCGGATCAGCGCCAGCGACGTGCCGACATAGGCGAAGGCCCAGAAATAGAGCCAGAACGGCATCCCGCACACGCCGACCACCCAGGCCAGCACCAGTGCGCACTGGATGAAATGACGCACCGCGATCGACGCGTGGCGCCAGTTTCCGCGCCCGATCAGCGCCGCCTCGCCGGCCCAGAACCGCGCCATCGCCCAGGCGGGGCCGAGGATCAACCGGCCGAGCAGCGTCGATTGCGCGCGCGCAATCGCCTGGCCGAGCGGCCCCAGCGCGCGCCATTGCGCCGACGTGAAATAGTAGGACTCCGGGTCCTCCAGCGGGTCGGTCAGCCTGACGTCGTTGTGATGCTGGAGATGGGTGATGCGATAGATCTCGAACGGCAGCCAGATCGCCAGCGGCCATGACCCCAGCGCCCGGTTGAGGCGGCGCCAGCGCGTCGGGTGGTTGTGGATGATTTCGTGTTGCAGGCTCATGTGCCAGGCGACGCAGACGCCGCCGAGCGCGACCAGCGCCGGCCATGGCAGCGCGCGCCAAAAATAGGTCGCCGCGAACCACAGGCCGTAGATGAAAACCGCCAACGCCAGGGTCTGCCATTCCACGGTCCGCCTGACGCCCTCAACCTCCTGAAATTCCATGATTCGCCTTGCCTCGCGGCGAAGGGATCACGTCCTCGTGAGGTCCGCAAGGAACGCTACATGAACAACTCAACAAGATTTTCTAACCGCTTGTGACGCTTTTACTAAACCGCTCCCGCTTGCGGCGCGGGCGCGGGCGCGCTTTATGCGTGTCACGGTAGGGGAGCCGCCATGAAACCGCTAGAAGGCCTGAAGGTGGTGGAACTCGCCCGCATCCTCGCCGGCCCCTGGGCCGGGCAAGCGCTGGCCGATCTCGGCGCCGACGTGGTCAAGGTCGAGCGCCCCGGCGCCGGCGACGACACGCGCGGCTGGGGTCCGCCGTTCCTCGAAGGCGAGCACGGCGAGCGGCTCGACGCGGCCTATTTCCACGCCTGCAATCGCGGCAAACGCTCGCTCGCCGTCGATTTCGAGCAGCCCGAGGGCCGCGAGATCGTGCGCAAGCTGGCGCGGCAAGCCGACGTCGTGATCGAGAACTTCAAGACCGGGGGGTTGGCCAAATACGGTCTCGACTACGCCAGCCTCGCCGCGCTCAACCCGCGCCTGATCTATTGCTCGATCACGGGCTTTGGCCATGACGGCCCCTACGCGCACCGTCCCGGCTACGATTTCATCATCCAGGGCATGGGCGGCATGATGGACCTGACCGGCGAACCCGACGGCGAGCCGCAAAAGCCCGGCGTCGCCTTCGCCGACATTTTCACCGGCCTCTACAGCGTCATCGCCATCCAGGCGGCGCTGCGCCGGCGCGAGATCACGGGACAAGGCGCCGAGATCGACATGGCCTTGTTCGACACCCAACTCGCCGTGCTCGCCAATCAGGCGATGAATTGCTTCGTCTCCGGCCAGTCGCCGCGCCGGATGGGCAACGCCCATCCCAACCTCGTCCCCTATCAGGTGTTCGAGGCGTCGGACGGCCCTCTTATTGTCGCCACCGGCAACGACCGGCAGGCGCGCGATTTCTGCCGCCTGGTCGGGCGCGCCGACCTCGCCGACGATCCGGCCTACCGCACCAACGCCGACCGCATCCGGGGCCGCGCGGCCTATATCGCCGAACTGACGGCCGCGACGCGAAGGATGCGCCGCGCCGACCTGCTCGCCGCGCTGGAGGCCGCCAACGTCCCCGCCGGCCCGATCAACACGGTTGCGGAGGCTTTCGCCGACCCGCAGGCTTTGGCGCGGGGAATGCGGCTCGATCTGCCCGCCACTGACGCGCGCGGCGGAAAGGCTCCCGCGCAGCGCGCCCCGATCGTGATCGACGGCGTCGGGCATGTCGCCGAGCGTGCGGCGCCACGCTTGGGCGAGCATACGGAGGCGGTGCTGGCGGGGCTGGGCTACGACGCGGGCGTTATTGACGATTGGCGCGCGCGCGGCGTGATCGGCTGAGGCGGGAGACACCCCAATGCGACTGCAAAGCCTCGCCCTCTGCGCCGCGCTGACGCTGGCCGCACCCGCCCAAGCTTGGGACTTGTCGGGCGAGAAAAGTCTCGTCGCCGTGACGCGCGAAGGCCGCGAAATCCCCATCGGCCACGTCGTGTTCACGCCCGACGGCGCCGGCGCACGCTTCGCCGTGGCGATCGACGCTGCAAAATTCGGCGATTATTTCCTGTCGATGCGCGAGTTCAAATGCCTCGACGGCGGCGCGGAGATCGCCTGCCGCGTCCCCTACCCCTACAAGAACCCCGGCTTTGTCACCGCAACCGATTTCGCCTGGCTGGAGCACGCCCTGTTGTTCCTGACGAAGAAACAGTCGGAAGTCGGCGCCAACCTCTGGAACGGCCTCTATTATCGGATGGCCTTGACCGACCACGGCCTCGTCGGTTCCCCCTACGCCGTCGACCTCAACCAAATCGCCTCCCCGCCCGACGACCCCACCACGCCGCCGTTCGGCAAGGCGGATCAGGGCGAGTTGGCGCCGGGGTCGCAATGGCTGGCGCGGGTGGAGGTGAGGTGAGGGGGCCGACAACCATTAAGCCAAACTATGCGGATAATTGCGTCAAGCTACGCCCTATGCGATACAACCGCCGTGTCTCTTTTGAACGCGAATAGTAACGTCTTAATATAATTATATCCTACAGGTGTTATTTTTTGAACTATATCGCTTTGATCGCAATTGAATTAATAAAACGGAAGTCGACGCGCAGGGCGATGGCATAGTTTGTAGCTGTGGGGAGGGTAGTTTCGATTCCGATGAAATTTTCTACTGGCGACAAGACTGGGGTAACCCTTGCGCTCGTGGCGCTTGCTCTATCGGGGCTTTCTGTTGTTCTTGGGTCACCTTGGAAAGAAATGGTAGGCTGGTCGAGTTTCGAATTTGCAATGACTGCAGCCATTGCATTTGTGTTATCAATATTTCGCTTTATCAAAATATCTATTATTGTGGCTGGATTAGGATTATGTTCGATTCTTATTACGAATGGCTATCTATTTGTGAACAAAGAATCAGACAATGCTCACTATGTGCACTGCGATCAGTATATCGCATTGGTGAAAACCGAGAAAGCTCGCATGGATGATTTTGAGAGCATTGTCTCTACTTTCGGTTCAAAATTTATAGGCTGCCCAGTTGCTTATGAGAAGGCGTCGTTTCTATCTGCCGAACGAGCCTCCATAATTTGGACGGCGGGGCCGGATA
>JANYIH010000017.1 GCA_025358745.1 Hyphomicrobiales bacterium
ACACCGGGATCGACGACGATCCGTTCGCCCTCCAGACTCAATTCAAACGACAGCACATCGCCATGCGCATGGGCTGGCAGCGCGTCGGGGCCGATCCGGCCGCAATCGGCGATAAAAAAATCACCGCCCTCGCGACGGCCGAAATAGCCGGCGTCGGGATAGGCGAACACCGGCGCCGGCGCGGCGCTTTGATTGAACAACGTCTGATGCGCGGCCAGGCATTCCGCAGGCGAATAGGCCATCGTCAGGCCGGAATCGTTGAACTGCGCCGCGAACCCGTCGGGATGGACGAGATCGGCGGTCGGCTGCGCCATCGCCTTGCAGATCTCGTCGAGCGCGTCCGGCGCCGCGTCGCCCAGCGCGTGGCGGCATTCCAAGAGATCGGCGTAGACCTGCGCGTGATAGGAGGGCGAGCGTTCGAAATGCACGCCGTCGGGCAATATCTGTTCCTCAATCGCCTCGCGCAGCAGCTTGAGCCCCTTCGCACGCCAGCGTTTCGCCGGCCGCCCTGCAAAGAACGCCGAGGCCCAGATCAGCGCCTTGATGTTCTTGATCAGATGATTGCCGCCGAGATCGGTTTCCAGGTTCTGTTCGAGAAACCGCATCTGCTCGGCAAGATTGGCCGCGATTCTCGCGCGCGCCGCTTCAGACAAGGTCCGGCGGGCGAACTGCTGCATCCACACCACCACGCGCAGCGAAAGCGCGTAAGAATTGTGACTGTCCCTCCAGGCGCCCGGCCGGCCGGCGGGATTGGCCGCGATCCACTGTTCGATCAGCTGCTGAAACCGCGCGTCGTCGACTTCCTCCAGATATTCCATGTAATGCAGGTTCATGCGCCAGAGTTGATCCTGCGGCGTGCGCCAATCGACGCGCCCTTCCATGCAGACCGTGCGGCCGAGAAAGGTGAACGCGTCATCTTCAACCATGCCCGAACGCGGCGCGAACAACGGCTGCGGCGGCGACGGGGCAAGCGCGGGCGCGGGCGCCTTCGGCGCCCGCCAGCCCGCTCGGTCGCGGATCGCGCGACGCAGGCTCAGAGTCAGCCGACGCAGCGCGCGGCGCGGCGGGATGTGGCGCGCGAAGGCGAGGGATTGGCGCAAGCGGTCGAGCAAGGGTCAGCGCGCCGCCGCGGTTTCGCCGATCGGCTCGCGCGCCGCGACCTTGTTCAGCAGCGCGAGGAACCGCGCCGCAACCTTGGCGCGGTCGAGATTCTGGTCGGCATAAGCGCGGCCCGCGCGGCCGTAGGACGCCGCCAAAGCGGGATCGTCGGCCAGGCGCCGCATCGCGGCGGCGAGCTCCGGCGCGCTCTCCGGCGTGATGGCTATCCCCGCGCCCGCCGCCTCCAGCACGTCCTTCGCCTCGCCTTCGACGCCGAGGATGACGGGGCATTGCATCGCCATCGCTTCCGACATTTTCGAGGGGTAGACGGTCTTGAACGTGTCGGAGCGCTTAAGCAGGATCAGGCTGGCGTCGGTTGCGCTCCACAGACCCGGCATCTCGGCTTTCGGGCGTTGCCCCAGCATCACGACATTGTCGAGTTTTCGCGTATCGCGCTCGCCGCGCAGCCGCGTCTCCTCCGCGCCGCCGCCCGCCATCAGGAAAGCGAAGCGCGGCTCGTGCTTCAACAATTCCGCCGCGTCGAGGATCGTGCCGAGCCCATGCGCCATCCCATGCGTGCCGACGTAAGCCGCGACGAACTTGCCCTCCAGCCCGAGCTTGCGCTTGACCTCGTCGCCGTCGCCGCTCTTGCTGAAAGCGGAGAGGTCGGCTCCGTTCATGAACACCGCGATCTTCGACGCGTCGCCGCAGCGGGCGGCGATATGGGGAATGAACCCGCGCGTCAGCGAGACGATCGCGTCCGCCTGCCTGTAGGCAAAGGCTTCCAGCCATTCGAGGCAGCGGATCGCGACGCCCTTCCTCATCGCGCCGACCGCAACGATGCTCTCGGGCCAGATGTCGCGGATCTCCAGCACCCAGGGCGCGCGCTTGATCGGCCTTGCGAACAGGCCGACGAGGCCGCAAAAAAACTGCGGCGAGGTCGTCACGACCACATCCGCCTTGGGCAGGAACGGCAGCGCGAGGATGGCGGCGACCAGGTAGCTGACGTAATTGAGCACGCGCGGCAGGAAACCCTCGTTGGCGGCGAGCCAGGTCCACAGCCGCACGATTCGCACCCCGTCGCGGCTCTCGCTTTGCCACAGCTTGTTGCGATAGCCGGGATAGACCTTGCCGTTGGGGTGGTTGGGCGCGCAGGTGACAACGGTGACCTGCGCCCCCGATTGCGCCCAGGCGCGGCAATGCTCCGAGGTGCGCGAGGCGGGCGCATTCACCTCCGGCGGGTAATAATGCGTAAAAAACAGGATGCGCATGCTGGAAACCGCCCCTTCGCCTTTTTTCCGGCGCTTCGCCTCGCCAGATAGCCGCCGCCTTTGACTTACACCGCCACAGCGAGATCAAGATGACCCCGCCCTTCCGCGTCGACCTCATCGTCGGCGCCCGTCCCAATTTCGTGAAAATCGCGCCGATCGTGCGCGCGCTGCGGGCGAAGGGAACTTTCGCGCCGCGGCTGATCCATACAGGCCAGCATTATGACTTTCTCATGGATCGCGTGTTTTTCGAGGAACTGCGCATTCCCGCGCCCGACGTCAACCTGAAAATCGGCTCCGGGCCCGCTTCCGAGCAGGTGGCGAAAATCATGCTGGCGCTGCATCCGCTTTTCGTTGAGGATCGGCCGCACCTGCTGGTCGTCGTCGGTGACGTGAACTCGACGGTAGCGGCGGCGCTGACCGCCTCCTGCCTGCGCATTCCCATCGCTCACGTCGAGGCGGGCCTGCGCTCGTTCGACCGCGAAATGCCCGAGGAACTGAACCGGCTGGTGGTGGACCAACTCTCCGACCTGCATTTCGTCACCGAGAAAGAGGGTCAGGCCAACCTCATCGCCGAGCGGGTCGCGCCAGAGCGGATCAAGTTCGTCGGCAATGTGATGATCGACACCGCCTATGACGCGCTGGAGCGCGCCGTCCCCGCGCCCGACACGTTTGCGACGCTCGGCGCATCGGCGGCGTTTCGCGAGCGGGCGGCGAACGGTTTCGGCTTCGCCACGTTGCACCGGCCTTCCAACGTGGACGATCCGGTCAAGCTCAAAGGGCTGATCCAAGCGCTGGCGAAAGTGTCGGAAAAACTGCCGCTGGTGTTCGCCGTGCATCCGCGCACGCGCGGCAACATCGAGAAAGCCGGCCTGGCCGAGACGCTGAAGGCGCCCGGCCTGCTCGCCTGCGAGCCGCTCGCCTATCTCGCCTCGCTCGGCCTGATGCGCGACGCGAAAGTCGTCGTCACCGATTCCGGGGGGATGCAGGAGGAGACCACCGCGCTCGGCGTGCCCTGCATCACCGTGCGCGACAACACCGAGCGCCCGATCACGATTGAAGAGGGCACCAACACCCTGATCGGCGCCGACCCCGCCCGCATCGGCCCCATCGTCGACGACATCCTGCGCACCGGCGGCAAACGCGGGAGAAAGCCCGCGCTGTGGGACGGCAAGGCGGCGGAGCGGATCGCGGTCGAGGCGGAGGCGTTTTTGCGGGGGCGGGGGTAGGGTCGGTAGCCAGCCCCTCGCTCCGTTCGCCGCAGGGCGCGCGGCTAAGCCTTGGCGCTCAGACGTGCGCTGACGGCGTCATACCAGCGTTGCAGGTTCCGGCAGCTCGCTGGGATTTTCACGTCCGACCATCCGGCGAAGTCCACGGCGGCCAGCGTGGTTGCGTCCGCGACAGTCCAGCGCTTGCCGGCGACGAATTCGTTCTCGGCGAGTTGGCGGTCGAATTTCTCGAAGAACCGCGTGAGACGCGCACGTCCCCGATCACGCAATTCGGGGATCGCCGGGATCGCATCGGCGGCGCCCGGCAGGCCCCGCTCGGCGAATTTCTCGTGAGTATTGCGAAAAAGCTCCGAGGCCGGCAGCATGCCCTCCTCATTCGCCCGCTTCTCCCACATCTCGACGATCGCCTTGTCGCGGGGATCGACGCCCATCAGCGGCGGCGCCGGATGGATTTCTTCGAAATAGCGGGCGATCGCCATCGCTTCGCCGATCATCGTGCCGTCGTCGAGTTCAAGCATCGGCACCATCGCGTGCGGATATTTCGCCTTGAACCAGGGCGCCAGCGAGAGGTCTTCCTGCCCGACCTCCACCAATTCCACCTTGAGACCCTTTTCGGCGAGATAGATGTTCAAACGCCGCGGGTTGGGCGCGATATGCCAATCGTAGATTTTCATCTTCCCTCCCAAAATGTCCTTATTGCCGCCTACCGAGGGGAGGCTAACACATGCTTTTCTTTCCCTCTAGCTGAACTCTTGGGCGACATCTAAGTCAAATGCACAGCGATGCTCTCTCGTACTCGGCCCGTGCATTGGAGTTTCGATTATTGGCGGCGGGGAGCAAGCATGGCCGCGCTATGGGGACCGCGACGCGGCGGAGCGGACCGCGGCGGAAGCGGCGGCGTTTCCCCACACCCGCAGGTAAACTTCAGCCGCCGCGCTTGGCCAGAAAAGCTAGCGTTTCGGCCAGCCTCGGCGCGCTCGCCGCCCCCAGCCGCGTCACGCTGATTGCAGCCGCCGCATTGGAGAAACGGGCTGCCTCCGCCGCCGGCCTCCCCGCCAGCAGCGCGGCGATGAAGGCCCCGACATGCGCGTCGCCCGCGCCCGTCGTATCAACCGCCTCGACCGCGAAGCCGGCAATCCGCTGCGCCGCCCCGCCCTCCGCCAGCCAGCAGCCGTTCGCCCCGTCGCGCACCAGCGCCCCCTCGCGGCCTGCCGCCAGCGACCGCGCGGCTTTGGCCGGGTCGGGTTCGCCGGTCAGCGCCTGCGCCTCACGCCAGTTGGCGCTGACCCAATCGGCGCGGGCCAGCGCTCGCCCTACCCGCGCGCGGCCGACGACCATGGCAAGGGGCGTCGGGTCGAACATCAGCTTGACGTTGCGCGGCAAGGCGGCGAGCAGGTCGGCGAAAATGTCGGGCTCGGGCGGGTCGGGCGCGGCATAGCCGCCGAGCAGCGCCCATTGAAAATCCGCCAATGGCAGGCTGGCGAGGTCTTGCGCCGTCGCCGCGCGCTCGGCGCCGGGATTGACGACATAGGCGCGCTCGCCGCCGCGCTCGACCAGCACGACGCAGAACCCCTGGTCGATCTCCAGCGCCCGCTTTTGCAGCGCCTCCACCCCCTCCGCCGCCAACGCCGTACGCACCATGTCGGCGAACGGCCCCGTCCCCAGCGCGCCGCCATAGGCGACGTCGGCGCCCGCCCGGCGCGCGGCGGCCAGCGCGTTAAATCCCCCGCCGGGCGCGATAAGCGCCGCCTGCGCGGGGACTTCCTCGCCCGGTCGCGGCAGCCGTTCGACCTTCTGCAAAATGTCGATCACCGCGCCGGTGAGTTGCAGCAGCCCGCGCTTCACGAGGGCAGGCCGGCGACAGGGAGGGGTCTTGCGCGGATCGGCGTCATGCCGGGCGAGGTTTGCGGGCCAAGCCCGGCTTGTCAATCGCGCACAAGGCGCCGCGCTGCGGCGCAATCGATCTCGCAATTGCGAAAATTGCTGTTCCCAAACGAAAAAATCTGCTTATTCTGTGATCAACACCGCATTTCGCAACAGGCGCGCACGATATGACGAACGCCGGAACACCGATCACGATCAAGAAATACGCAAATCGCCGGCTCTATAATACAGCCTCCAGCGCCTACGTTACGTTGGCCGACCTCGCCAAGATGGTCAAGTCGGGCGAGGACTTCGTCGTATACGACGCCAAGACTAACGAGGAAATCACCCGCTCGGTCCTGACGCAGATCATCTTTGAACAGGAAGGGGTCGAGGGGCAGTC
Organism: Hyphomicrobiales bacterium; assembly: GCA_025358745.1. Lineage (GTDB taxonomy): Bacteria > Pseudomonadota > Alphaproteobacteria > Rhizobiales > Beijerinckiaceae > Roseiarcus. The sequence goes on from JANYIH010000017.1 coordinate 5,862, forward strand.
GGTGTTGCCGATCTCCTTCCTGCGCCAGGTGATCCGCTTCTACGGCGACAGCGTGCAGGCGCTGCTGCCAAGCTATCTCGAATATTCGATCGACCGCTTCACCGGCGAGCAGCACAAGATGCGCGAATCGATGTCGGGCGCGCTCGACCCGAGCGCCTATTCCGCCGCCTCGTTCAGCGCGCTGCAGGAGATGACGCGAAAGAATCTGGCGGCTTTCAACAAGGCGCTCGGCATGTTCTCCCCCTTCCCTGGCGGCCCGGGATCGGCGGCGGCGGCCGCCCCGCCCGCGAAAGAGGGCCATTCGGAAATCAGCGAATTGCGCGACCAGCTGAGCGACATGAAGCGCCGGCTCGACGAGATGGCCGACAAGAAGTGAGTTTCAGGCGCTGACCTGAGCGGGCGCGGCGCTGCGGGTCTGCGCGCGGCCGATGAAGTGACCCTGTAAGTAGTCCACGCCCCAGTCCCGCAGCAGGCGGGCCGATTCCTCGTCCTCGACCCATTCCGCCACCGTGGCGATGCCAAGGTGGCGCGCGAGAGCCGCGAGCGAGCGCACGAAAAACCGGTCGTCGGCCGAGCTCGCCAACGCCTGCACGAAGGCGCCGTCGATCTTGACCATGTCGACGCCGAGGCTGCGCAGGGTCTTCAACGAGGTGTGACCGGCGCCGAAATCGTCCATCGCCACGCGCAGGCCGAGCGTTTTCGCCTGAGCGAGCGCGCGCGCCGTCTCGGCGATTTTGACCACCGCCTGGGCTTCGACGACCTCGATCGTCAACCGCTCGGCCGCACCCGGCGCGCGCGCCAGCCGGTCGCGCAGCCGCTCGAACCAGCCCGGCGACATGAGCGAGGCGATCGAGACGTTGAGCGACAAGCGCCGCAGCGGCTCGGCGGCGAGTTGCGCGACGACGATCTCCAGCACGCGCTCATCGACCATCTCGATCAGTCCAAGCTTTTCCGCCACCGGCACGATCGCGTCGGCGTCGAGAATCCCTCCGTCTGTCAGGCGCAAACGCACCAGCGCCTCGTCGAACGGCGACGCACGGGGGCCGGTCGGAGCGATCGGCTGGAAAGCGATTTCGAGCCGGCGGTCGTTGAGCGCGGCGACGATTTCGTCGCCGACCCAAGCCTCGCGCCGCCGCGTCTCCGCCTGCGCGTCATTGGCGGTATAGACCGCGACGGGTTCGCCGGCGTCGAACGCATGGCTTAGCGCCTCGTCGGCGCGTTGCAGCAGCAGATGCGCGCTGCGGGCGTGGCGCGGGCTCAACGCGACCCCAACGCGCGCCTTGGCGCGCAGCGGCCCCTCGGAGGTGGGATAGAATTCGGCGTTGACGCGCTTGGCCAGCCGCGCGGCCGCCACCGAGGGTTGATCGTTGCTCCCCAGCGCGACCAGCAGCGCGAATTTTCCCCCGGAATAGCGCACGAGCTTGTCGCCGCCGCGCAGGCTCAGCGCCAGCCGGCGCCCGGCCGCCCGGATCAGTTCGTCGCCGGCGTCATAGCCGTGGCGGGCGTTGATCGCGGCGAGATCGGCCAAACCGACGACCATCAGCGCGAGCGCCGAATCGGGGGCGCGCGGTTCGGCGCAACGTTCGTCGACCCAGGCGTTGAAAGCGCGGCGACTGCAAAGCGTCCGCTCGCCGCCCTCCTCCGCCTCCACGACATTGGCCGGCGCCTGCCCCCCGCGCGATAGCACGCGCAACAGGCCATGCACCCGGCTCGGGCGGCCGTCGGCGTCGGCGAACCAGCGGCCGAAATCCTCGACCCCGAGGGCGCCGCCGGCGCCGTCGCTCAGATTGTAATGGACGCGAAACGGCGCGCCGCCGCCCTCGTCGGCGGTCAGGCCGTTGAACACGGCGAGATAACGCGAGGCGTCGGAATCGGCGGTCACCAGCGCGGCGTAGCCAGCGCCTGTGGTCAGGGCTGTCTCCGGCAAGCCGCGCAAGGCGCGGCCCGCGTTGGGGCCGTGGGTCAGCCGGTCGCTGGCGATCTCCCAGTCGTAGACCACAGCGTCGAGCGCATTGAGGATGGCGATCGGATTTTCGCCGTCGCGCAACGGCGTCGCGTGGGTCGGTTGCAGACTGGCCAAACCTCGCCGCCTCTGGCTGTCGCGCGGCGAGAAAAGCCGCCGGCGTCTGGCCGGCAATCTGCGTCGATAGCGGTTAATGCCCGCTTAAGTCGGGAGTTCAGAAACTGTCCTTGCGACGCCGGATCTCGGCGAACACCTGCGCCGGGTCGGCGCCTTCGAGCCCGACCGCCTTTTGCACGGCGGGGACTTCCGCGCGCAGAAACGGGTTGGTGGCGAGTTCGAGCGCGATCGTGGTCGGCAGCGTCGGTTGGCCTTTGGCGCGCAGCGCCTTCACCGCGTCGGCGCGCGCGACGAGGTCGACATTGCCGGGTTCGATCGACAGCGCGAAGCGGGCGTTGGCTTCGGTGTATTCGTGGCCGCAATAGACCTGCGTCTCGCCCGGCAGAGCGGCGAGCTTGGCGAGCGAACTCCACATTACCGGCAGCGGCGTTTCGAGCACCCGCCCACAGCCCAGCGAGAACAAGGTGTCGCCGGTGAAGGCGATCTGATCTTCCTCGAACACATAGTTCACCTGCCCCGCGGTGTGGCCCGGCGTCTCGATCACGCGCGCCTTGAGCGCGCCGATCTCGACATAGTCGCCCTCTTTCACTTCGACGTCGATCGCCCCGATCCGCGCCGCCTCTTTGGCGGGGCCGACGACGCGCAGGCCGGGAAAGGCGGCGCGCACGGCCGGGACGCCCTGCACGTGATCGGCGTGGTGGTGCGTGATGAGCAGATCGGTGAGCTTCCACCCCTGCGCCTTGGCCGCTGCGATCACCGCTTCGCCGTCGGGCGCGTCGATGGCGGCGGTGCGGCCGGAGCCGGAATCGTGGATCAGAACGCCGAAATTGTCGGAGAGGCAGGGGAACTGAAACACATGCGTCGTCATATCGGCTCCTTGAGGCTCGCTCGACGGCGGCTTGATAGCCTGTCGCGCGCGCAGTGGCTATGATGATCGGGCAAGGGGACAAACCGTGACCGCATGACGCTCGACGTCCACGAACTTAACGCCTTCTACGCCTCTCCGCTGGGCGAAGCCTCGCGTCGGCTGATCGGGCGCGTGCTGCGCGCGCGCTGGGAGAGCTGCGACGGCCTGTCGTTGATGGGGTTGGGGTTCTGCGGCCCCTATCTCGACCGCTTCCGCGACGAGGCGACGCGCACGCTGGCGCTGATGCCGGCCGCGCAAGGGGTTTCGCTTTGGCCGCCGGGCGAGCGCAACGCGGCGGCGCTGGTGGTCGACGACATGCTGCCGCTGCCCGACGCCTGCCTCGACCGCGTGCTGGTCGCCCATGCCCTCGAATCGGCCGAGCATCCCAGCGCCGTGCTGGAGGAGGTCTGGCGCGTGCTGGCGCCGGAGGGCCGCGCGATCATCGTCGCGCCGTCCCGACGCGGCGTCTGGGCGCGGGTCGACGGCACGCCGTTCGGCCACGGCCAGCCGTTCTCGCGCGGGCAATTGCGCGATCTCGTGCGCGACGCGGCGTTCTCCTCGGTGTTCTGGGGCGAGGCGCTCTACGCCCCGCCGTTCCGCCGTCGCGTGTTCATCACCTGGGGGCCGGCGATCGAGCGGATCGGCGCGACGCTGGGGCTGCCGTTCGCCGGCGTGCATATCGTCGAGGCGATCAAGCAGGTCCACCGCCCCGTCGGCGCGCGCCGACTGGCGCAGAAGCGCCTGATCCGGCTGGAGCCCGCGCTCGCCCCCACCGCGAGCCGCCGCCCCGCTTGAGTCCGCGTTTGCAAAGCAAGCGCGCGGATTGGCGCCGCCGGCGTTACGTGCTTTCTAGCGCCCGATTCGCTTGCCCGGGGGGACCGATGTCCGATCACCTGCTCGTTCTGCTGCGCCACGGCCAAAGCGAGTGGAACCTCAAGAACCTGTTCACCGGATGGAAAGACCCCGATCTCACCGAAACGGGCGTCGAAGAGGCCAGACAGGCCGGTCAACGGCTGAAGGCGCGCGGGCTTTCCTTCGACACCTGCTTCACCTCGGCGCTTTTGCGCGCCCAGCGCACGCTCGAACTCACGCTGGCCGAACTGGGCCAGACCGGCCTGCCCATCATGCGCGATTCCGCGCTCAACGAGCGCGACTACGGCGATCTCTCCGGCCTCAACAAGGACGACGCGCGCAAGCGCTGGGGCGAGGATCAGGTGCATCTGTGGCGGCGCAGCTACGACGTGCCTCCGCCGGGCGGCGAAAGCCTGAAGGACACCGTCGCGCGCGCACTGCCCTATTATTGCCAGCATATCCTCCCCGCCGTGCTGCGCGGCGAGCGTGTGCTGGTGGCCGCGCACGGCAATTCCCTTCGCGCGCTCGTGATGGTGCTCGACGGCCTGACGCCGGAGACAATTCCCGCCATGGAGCTCGCCACCGGCGTGCCGCTGGTCTATCGGCTGAAGTCGGATTCGACCGTCGCCGCAAAGGACGTGCTGACGGCCTGAGGCGAGCGCCGCGCCGATTTCAGCGCCCGCGAACAGCGCGCGCCCTCGCCGCAACCCCATGTTCGAGGGGGATGCTCAAATTACAGCGGACCGATGTAAGGCGCCGGTTGATAGCCCTTAATTGTGATGCGAAATACAATCGCGCCGCGGATCGCCTTCGCGACGCACATAAACGCAACCCAAAGTCCGCAATGACAGAGCCGCTTGCCAATTAATGTTTTGATATCAATTAATTTTAACGTTACAATCAATCAAATGCCGCACACTAACGCAACGTGTCGACAACAAGAGACTCGCCGCCTACAGTGCGTCATCTAAAGCGATGATGTTGCGAGATTTCGACGTGCAAATGCTGGCGACGACCAGGCTGCTGTGTGAGGCGGACAGGGAACTCATCGCCAATGTATTGAAATCGCTGTTCGCGCACCGCAAGGCGGGTGACCTCGACGGGATGATGAATTTGGTGGCGGCCGACATCGTCTGCTTCCCCGGCACGAGCTGGGGTTTTGCGCGCTACCCGCGCCCGATCGTCGGCAAGGACGCGGTGCGCGAAGCATTCTGGCAGCGCCACATCAAGTACGTCACCCTGGAATCGACGGTTCATCGCTTGCTGATCGACGGCGATTCCGCGGCCGTCCATCGCACGACCAAAATCCGCGAGCGCGGCGGCGGCGACGCGCTCACCTTCGACGCGGTCGATTTCTTCCGTTTCCGTGACGGCCTCATCGTCGAATTCAGCGAATTGCCCGATGGGACAGCCTACGACGCGGTGATCAATTTCCCCCACTAAGGTCGCGCCGGCGATGATGTATTCAGATGCGAGCGCAGCCACGGGCGGGGGCGAACCGTCCGGTCGGGCGCTCATCCAGAAGCGAATTCAGGAGATATTCGCGCTACGCGTGGCGGGCGACATCGAAGGACTGATGGCTTATGTCGCCGACGAAGTCGTCTGCTTCCCCGCGACAAATTGGGGCCATGCGCGCTATCCCTATACGCTGCGCGGAAAGGCGGCGGTGCGCGAGGCGTTCCTGCTGAGGGAGGTCAACTATGCCATCCTGCCCTCGACGATCCATCGCATCCTGATAGACGGCGACCAGGCGATCGTCTATCGCACCTGCCAGGTGCAGTCGCGCGGCGGCGGCAAACGTCTCACCTTCGACAGCGTCGACACCTTTCGATTCCGCGACGGGCTTGTGATCGAGTTCAACGAGCTTTGCGACGGGACTGCGCGCGAATTCGTGATCAATTTTCCGTTCTAAGCCCCCGCCTTGCGCGAAAGAACGCGCGCAGCAGTTCGGCCGCCTCGCTTTCCCTTATGCCGCCATAGACCTCGGGCGCATGCAGGCAGGTGGGCTGCGCGAAGAAGCGCGGGCCGTGCTCGACCGCCCCGCCTTTGGGATCGGGCGCGGCGAAATAGAGCCGGCGCAGCCGCGCATGGCTGATCGCGCCGGCGCACATCGCGCAAGGCTCCAGCGTTACGTAGAGATCGCAATCGTCGAGCCGGAAATTGCGCAGCGCAAGCGCCGCCGCGCGGATCGCCAGCATTTCCGAATGCGCGGTCGGGTCGTTGTCGGCGCGCGTGCGGTTGCCGGCGCGGGCGATCACCATGCCGTCGCGCGTGATCGCCGCGCCGATCGGCGCCTCGCCGCGCGCCTGCGCCGCACGCGCCTGCGCGAACGCGACGCTCATCGGATCTTCGCCCATTCCCTCAAATCTTCCGCGCGCGACATCGGCGCATGAAGCTGCTAGAGCGGCGCGCATGACGATTCAAGCCGACAATACGGATGCGCGCGAAGGCAGTCGCATCGCCAAGGTGATGGCGCGCGCGGGGCTATGTTCGCGGCGCGACGCGGAGCAATGGATCGCGGAGGGTCGCGTCAGCGTCAATGGCGAGGTGCTGACGAGCCCGGCCTTCAACGTCAGCGACGCCGACGATGTGCGCATCGATGGCGAGCCTCTGCGCGCGGCCGAGCGCACCCGACTGTTTCTGTTCCACAAACCGCGCGGCCTCGTCACCACCGCGAAGGACCCGGAGGGCCGCGCGACCATCTTCGACGCCCTGCCCGAGGAATTGCCGCGCGTCGTGGCGGTCGGCCGGCTCGACATCAACACCGAGGGGCTATTGCTGCTGACCAACGACGGCGGCTTGTCGCGGGTGCTGGAGCTGCCTTCGACCGGCTGGCTGCGGCGCTACCGCGTGCGCGCCCACGGCGAGGTGACCCAGGAGCAACTCGACGGCCTGCGCGACGGAATCACGATCGAGGGGATCAACTACCTCGGCATCGAGGCGAAGTTCGAGCGCCAGCAAGGCTCCAACGTCTGGATCACGATGGGCCTGCGCGAGGGCAAGAACCGCGAGATCAAGCGCGTGCTCGAACACATGGGGCTCAGCGTCAATCGGCTCATCCGCGTCTCGTTCGGCCCGTTCGAACTCGCCGACCTGCCGGAGGGTGAACTGTTCGAGGTCCGCACGCGGGTGCTGCGCGATCAGCTCGGGCCGAAGCTGGCGAAAAGGGCGGGCGTGAATTTCGAAGAGCCCGCCGAGGTCTCGTTGGCGGAGATCGCGCCGCCGCCCGCGCGCGGCGATCGTCCGCGCCGCGCCGCCCACCCGGAAGCGCCCCCGACGCGCCGCGAGGACGCCGCCCCGCCCAAACGCAAGCACGTCTCCGTGCTGCGCTCGGAAGCGCGCGACGAAGCCGCCGGCCCGCGCAAACGCATCGCCCGCAGCGCCACCGCCGACCGCAAGGGTCGCGAAGTGAAGGTCGAGCGCATCTCCATCGCCCGTCCCGTCGAGGAAGCGCCCCGCCCGCGCGGCCGTCGCGAGGGCGTCCCCTCCGCGCGCGCGCCGCGCGAAGCCGGATTTGGCCCACGCGCCGACGGACGTTTCGGGAAAGGCACGGGCGCACGCCCGCCGAGCTTACGCCGCGACGACGACGCCGGCGCCAGACCCACGCGCAGCGGCGGCGCAGACCGCCCGCCTCGGCGCGAGTTCGCCCCGCGCCCCGCCCGCAGCGAAGGCGGCGAGCGGCCGCCCCGGCGCGAGTTCACCGCCAAGCCCGCCCGCAGCGAGGGCGAGCGCCCCCCCCGGCGCGAGTTC
>JANYIH010000067.1 GCA_025358745.1 Hyphomicrobiales bacterium
TACACGCTCGCCGACGGCGTCGAATATATCCGCGCCGGGATTGCGGCGGGGATGAGCGTCGACCTGTTCGCGCCGCGGCTGTCGTTCTTCTGGGCGATCGGCATGAACTTCTTCATGGAGGTCGCCAAGCTGCGCGCCGCGCGGCTGTTGTGGGCAAATCTCGTCAAAGGCTTCAACCCGAAGTCGGAGAAGTCGCTGGCGTTGCGCACCCACAGCCAGACCTCGGGTTGGTCGCTCACAGCGCAGGACCCGTTCAACAATATCGTGCGCACCCAGATCGAGGCGATGGCGGCGACGCAGGGCCACACGCAATCTCTGCACACCAACGCGCTCGACGAGGCGCTAGCCTTGCCGACCCCGTTCTCCGCCCGCATCGCCCGCAATACGCAACTGTTCCTGATCGAGGAGAGCGGCGTCAACAGGGTGATCGATCCCTGGGGCGGCTCCTATTACGTGGAACGTCTGACCGCCGATCTCGCCGCCCGCGCGCAAACCCACATCGACGAGATTGAGGCGCTCGGCGGCATGGCCAAAGCGATCGAGCAGGGGCTGCCGAAGCGCCGCATCGAGGAGGCGGCCGCGCGCACCCAGGCGCGCATCGATTCCCGCCAGCAGCCGGTGATCGGCGTCAACCTGTTTCCTCCGACGGTCGAGCGCGAACTCAACGTGCTGAAGGTCGACGCCGCCAGCGTGCGGGCGCAGCAGATCGAGAAGCTGCGCGCTTTGCGCGCCGAGCGCGACGAGGCGGCCTGTCAGGCGGCGCTCCTGAGGCTGACCGAGGGCGCGCGCGGCGGCGCCAACCTGCTGCAACTCGCCGTCGAGGCGGCTCGCGCCAAGGCGACGGTGGGCGAAATTTCGCTCAGCTTGGAAAAAGTGTTCGGCCGCCATGTCGCGGTGGCGAAATCGATCTCCGGCGTCTATCTCGCCGCCTCCGGCCCCGCATCGGAAGCCAACGCGCGCGCGCAGGAGATGACGCGGGCGTTTGCGGAAAACTCAGGCGGTCGCCCGCGCATTCTGGTCGCCAAGATGGGCCAGGACGGCCATGATCGCGGCCAGAAAATCATCGCCTCGGCGTTTGCCGATCTCGGCTTCGAGGTCGAGATCGGACCGCTGTTCGCCACGCCCGAGGAGGTCGCCGCGCTGGCGAAAAAAGGGCAAGCGCATATCGTCGGCGTGTCCTCGCTCGCCGCCGGCCATCTCGCGCTGGCGCCGGCCCTGAAGCGCGCGCTGAACGAGGTTGGCCTAAGCGAGGCGATGATCGTGGTCGGCGGCGTCATTCCCGAACAGGATTTCGCCCCGTTGCGCGCAGCCGGCGTCGACGCCATCTTCCCGCCGGGCACGGTGATCCCGCAAGCCGCCATCGCTCTGATGGAACAGATCAACGCGCGCATGGGTTATGCGCAGCGCATGACGGGGTGACGAGCGCCCAAATATTTGACAAGGCCGTCGGACCCCTTTAGCCGCCGCGTCTTACACGGGCGCCTGGGGCGGAGTGGTCGATGGCGATGTTCCTTGACGCGGGCGCGGCGGATTTCGAGCCGAAGTTCGCCGCCCTGCTCGCCGCCAAACGCGAGGCGGCGGCCGATGTCGACGAGGCGGCGGCACAGATCATCGCCGACGTGCGCGCGCGCGGCGACGCGGCGCTGGCCGAATATTCGCTGCGCTTCGATGGAATCGATTTCGCCCGAGTGAGCCTGCGCGTCACGGCGGCGGAAGTGGACGCGGCAGTCGCCGCCTGTCCGCGCGAAGCGCTCGACGCGCTGGCCTTCGCGCATGAGCGCATCCTCGCCTTTCATCGCAGGCAATCGCCTCGGGACGAAATGTTCACCGACGCGCTGGGCGTCAAGCTCGGTTGGCGCTGGCGTGCGATTCAAGCGGTCGGGCTTTATGTGCCCGGCGGCGCGGCGAGCTATCCCTCTTCCGTGCTGATGAACGCCGTACCGGCCAAGGTGGCGGGCTGCCAGCGCGTGGCGATGGTCGCCCCGGCTCGGCAAGGCCGCCTCAATCCGTTGGTGCTGGCGGCGGCGCGGATCGCCGGGATCGACGAGATCTATCGCGTCGGCGGCGCGCAGGCGGTGGCCGCACTGGCCTGGGGCACCGCGACCATCGCGCCGGTCGCCAAGATCGTCGGCCCCGGCAACGCCTATGTCGCCGCCGCCAAGCGGCTGGTGTTCGGCAAGGTCGGCATCGACATGATCGCGGGGCCCTCGGAAGTGCTTGTGATTGCGGACGCCACCGGCAATGCCGGCTGGATCGCCGCCGATCTGCTGGCGCAGGCCGAGCACGACGTCAACGCGCAGTCGATTCTGATCACCGACGATGCCGCGCTGGCCGACGATGTCGTGCGCGCGGTCGAATCCCAGCTCGACACCTTGCCGCGCGCGCCAATCGCGCGGGCCTCGTGGAACGGGTTCGGCGCCGTGATCCGGGTCAAGAACCTCGACGAGGCTGCCGATCTGGCGAACGCGATTGCCGCCGAGCATCTGGAAATCATGACGTCGGATCCGGAAGCGCTTTCAGCGAAAATCCGCAACGCTGGCGCGATCTTCCTGGGGCCGCATACTCCTGAAGCGATCGGGGACTATGTCGGCGGCTCCAACCATGTATTGCCGACGGCGCGTTCGGCGAGATTTTCATCCGGGCTCGGCGTGCTCGACTTCATGAAACGGACCTCGATCCTTAAATGCGGGCCGGAGCAGTTGCGCGCCTTGGGACCGGCGGCGATGACGCTCGGCAAGGCCGAAGGCCTCGATGCCCATGCCCGCTCGGTCGGATTGCGCCTCAATTTGCCATGAACAAACCGCCCGCAGAGGAGGACGCCAACCACCGCATCGTCGCGGTGACGCTCGATGAGGAATCGATCGGGCGTTCCGGCCCCGACATCGAGCATGAACGCGCGATCGCGATCTACGACCTCGTCGAGAAGAATTTGTTCGCACCAGAGGGCGCCGACAACGGGCCGTTCACGCTGCATATCGGCATCACCGGCAACCGGCTGATGTTCGACATCCGCCGCGAGGACGGCACGCCGGTGGTGGCGCATCTGTTGTCGCTGACGCCGTTCCGGCGAATCGTGAAGGACTACTTCATGATCTGCGACAGCTATTATCAGGCGATTCGCACCGGAACGCCGGACAAGATCGAGGCCATCGACATGGGCCGCCGCGGCATCCACGATGAAGGGTCGCGGACGCTGCAGGAACGGTTGAAAGGCAAGGTCCGGGTCGACTTCGAAACCGCCCGTCGGCTGTTCACGCTGATCTCCGTCCTGCACTGGAAGGGATAAGCGCTCTGGCCATCCGTCAAATCAAAGAAGCATAGCCATGGCGGCGCCGCCGCGCGTGCGCGCTCCGCAAGCCGTGCTGTTCGCATGCGGTTTGAACAGCGTGCGCTCGCCGATGGCGGAGAGCCTGCTGAAGCACATGTTTCCCCACGCGCTTTACGTCAAGTCCGCCGGCGTCCGGAAGGGCGAGCTCGATCCGTTCGCGGTCGCCGTGATGGCGGAACTCGGCCAGGACATCTCGGGGCATAAGCCGATGACCTTTGAGGAACTGGACGATTGGGAGGGGCTCAACTTCGACCTGATCATCACGCTGGCGCCCGAGGCGCATCACAAGGCGCTGGAACTGACGCGCACGCTGGCGGCCGACGTGGAATACTGGCCGACGCTCGATCCGACCGGCGCCGAAGGCAATCGCGAGCAGAAGCTGCAGGCCTATCGCGAGGTCTGCAACGGGCTGTTGCTGCGCATCCGCAAGCGGTTTTCGAAGGTGGGCGCGGCGAGCGGGTAAAGCAGTCATGCTGTGGTCCCTGCGCCGGCGGGCGCGACAAGGAATCTTGGTGTCTCCACAATAGCTTGTTGCCCGGTTGTGGAATGGGATGCCTTCCGATAGGTTCCGCGCGCATTCAACTCCGAATCCCTCCCGCCGACAAAAACCCGCATGCTAGGCCGCCCCAAATTCGTTCTTGCTTCCGGTTCGCCGCGACGTCTCGGCCTGCTCAACCAGGCCGGCATCGAACCCGATGCGCTGCGCCCCGCCGATGTCGACGAGACCCCGAAGCGGGGCGAGTTGCCGCGGGCCTGTGCCAACCGGCTGGCCCGCGCCAAGGCCGATGCCGCGCTCAAATCGGTGCAACTCGACGACGAATTGCGCGGGGCCTTCATTCTCGCCGCCGA
>JANYIH010000110.1 GCA_025358745.1 Hyphomicrobiales bacterium
GCCTCGCCCTCGCCCTCGCCTATTGGGCTTACGCGCGCCGCTTGCAGGCTGAGACCGGCCGCATTTCTCCGGTCGGGCGGGTTGCGCTGCTGGCCGTCGTCGCGCCGCCGCTGGCCGCCTATCTGCTGGCCGGGCGCCCGATCAGTCTCGACATCGCCGAGTTGAAAGGCTTCAACCTGCGCGGCGGGATGCAGCTTTATCCCGAATTCGTCGCGCTGGTGTTCGGGCTTGTCACCTACACCGCCGGCTTCATCGCCGAGATCGTGCGCGCCGGGGTCAGCGCGGTGTCGCGCGGCCAGACGGAAGCCGCCGCCGCGCTCGGCCTGCCGCGCCGTCGCATCCTCAATCTGGTGGTGATTCCGCAGGCCCTGCGGCTGATCATTCCGCCGCTGACGAGCCAATGGCTCAACATCGTCAAGAACTCGTCGCTCGCCGTGTTCATCGGCTATCCCGATCTGGTGCTGGTGTTCGCCGGCACCGTGCTCAACCAGACCCAGGCCGCGATGCAGGTGATGGCGGTGACAATGGGCGTCTATCTCGTGATCTCGCTCATCATCTCCTCCGCGCTCAACCTTTTCAACGCGCGCATCGCGCTGAAGGAGCGCTGAACCATGGCGTTTGTGCGCGTGGCGCCCGAGCCGGAGCTGCCGCCCCCGCTGCTGACGAGCGGCCCGCTCGCCTGGGCGCGCGAGAATCTGTTCTCCTCCCCCGCCAACGCCGCGACCACGCTGGCGCTGCTGGCCTTGGCGCTGTGGCTGATTCCGCCGCTGATCGCCTGGGGCGCGGTCAATGCGGTGTGGAGCGCGCCCAATGGCGAATTGTGTCGCGCCCATCCCGACGGCGCCTGCTGGGCCTTCATCGGCCGCAAGCTCGGCTATCTCCTCTATGGCTCCTACCCCGAGGGGCAGCGCTGGCGCGTCGATGCGACGGAAGCGATGGGCGCGGCGCTGATCGTCTGGTTGCTATGGCCCGGCGCGCCGCGGCGCGGCCTCGGCTCGGCGTTGTTTTTCCTCGTCTATCCCGTGATCGCGTTCGTGCTGCTGGCGGGGGCCCCTTCGCTGGGCCTCGCCCATGTCGACACTTTGCTGTGGGGCGGGGTGTTCGTGTCGCTGCTAACGGCGCTGGTGGGCATCGTCGTGTCGTTGCCGCTCGGCGTGCTGCTGGCGCTGGGACGGCGCTCGCAACTGCCGTTGGTGCGCGCGGCGAGCGTTGTGTTCATCGAGGTGGTGCGCGGCGTGCCGTTCATCACGGTGCTGTTTATGGCCAATAACATGCTGCCGCTGTTCCTGCCGCCCGGCGTCGAGCCCGACCGTTTCCTGCGCCCGCTGGTCGGCATCGCGCTGTTCTCGGCCGCCTATATGGCCGAAGAAGTGCGCGGCGGGTTGCAAACCCTGCCGAGTGGCCAGTACGAGGGCGCGATGGCGCTGGGGCTCAATTACCGCCTGATGATGGCGCTCGTCGTCCTGCCGCAGGCGCTGACGCTGGTCATTCCCGGCATCGTCAACAATTTCATCGGCCTGTTCAAGGACACGACGCTGGTCTCGATCGTCGGCATCAACGATTTCCTCGAAGCGCTCGACCACGCCATGAAAGACCCGGAATGGTCGGGGCCGGCGATCTTCCCGACCGGCTATATCTTCGCGGCGATGTTCTATTTCGTGTTCTGCTACGCGATGTCGCGCTATTCCGCCGCCATGGAGCGGCGGCTCGCGGCCGGGCGTCGGCGGTAGCGCGAGGGCGCGCCTATTTCGTCCCGAACATGCGGTCGCCGGCGTCGCCCAGACCGGGCACGATATAGCCGTGATCGTTGAGCTTTTCGTCGATCGCCGCTGTCCAGATCTCCACATCGGGATGCGCCTTGGTCAACCGCGCGATCCCCTCCGGGGCCGCCAGCAGGCAGACGAAGCGGATGTCCTTGACGCCGCGCGCCTTCAGCCTGTCAATGGCGGCGACCGCCGAATTGGCGGTCGCCAGCATCGGGTCCATCACGATCACGAGGCGGTCGGCGACGTCGGCCGGCGCCTTGAAATAATATTCGACCGCCTCCAGCGTCTCGGGATTGCGGTAGAGGCCGATATGGGCCACGCGGGCGCTTGGAACGAGATTGAGCATGCCGTCGAGAAAGCCCACCCCCGCGCGCAGGATCGGCGCGAACACCAGTTTCTTGCCCGAAATCGACGGCGCCTTCATGCGCGCCAGCGGGGTTTCGACATCGACCATTTCGATCGGCAAGTCGCGCGTCACCTCATAGGCGAGCAACATGCCGATCTCGTTCAGCAACTGGCGAAAACCCTTGGTGGAGACCACCTTGTCGCGCATCAGCGTCAATTTGTGCTGCACCAGGGGGTGATCGACGACGTGAACGTTCGACATGGGGGCGGTCTCCTTCGGCTTTTTCTGCTCTAGCGCAATCGGCGCCCGCATGGCGCCGCCTATCCCCAGCTTTCGCCCCGAGCGCGCCGCTCTATTGACGCGCCGGGGGGTAAACTGCCACTTGGGAACTCATGGCCGAAACGAAAACGGCCGCCGCGGGCGGCGCCTGGAATCTGCCGAATATTCTGACCTATGGCCGCGTCGCCGCCGTGCCCGTGGTCGTGGCGCTATTGTTCTGGCCCGACGAGGACTGGGCGCGCTGGAGCGCGCTGGGCGTCTATGTCGTGGCCGCGATCACTGATTTTTTCGACGGTTATCTCGCCCGCGCCTGGTCGCAGCAATCGTCGCTCGGGCGCATGCTCGACCCGATCGCCGACAAGCTGCTGGTGGCGGCCGCGCTTTTGATGCTGTCGGCGGACGGCGCGATCGCCGGCGCGAGCCTATGGGCGGCGATCGTGATTCTCTGCCGCGAGATCCTCGTCTCGGGCCTGCGCGAATATCTGGCGGAACTGCGCGTATCGGTGCCGGTGACGGCGGTGGCGAAATGGAAGACGACGGTGCAACTCGTGGCGCTGGGCTTTCTCATCGTCGGGCCAGCGGGCGAAAAGATCGTGCCGGGCGTCCATATCGTCGGCATCGGCATGTTGTGGATCGCCGCCATGCTGACGCTTTACACCGGCTGGGACTATATGAAGGCGAGCTACCAGCACGTCGGCGGAGATTAGCGCCATGAAAGCCGTCTATTTCGCCTGGGTGCGCGAGCGCATCGGCAAGGCCGAAGAGGAGATCGACCCGCCCGCCGAAGTCGTCACCGTCGCGGACCTGATCGGCTGGCTCAGCCGCCGCGACGAGGGCTACGCCCATGCATTCGAGAACCCGCGCACCATCCGCGCCGCGCTCGACCGCGCGCATGTGAAACCGGACGCCGCGCTGGCCGGCGCGCGCGAGGTCGCGTTCTTCCCGCCGATGACGGGGGGTTGAGTGGAGATCCGCGTCCAACGCGAGGATTTCGTGGCCTCCGAGGAGGCCCTCGCGCTGACGCGCTCGCGCGCCGATGTCGGCGCGGTCGTCACCTTCGTAGGGCTTTGCCGCGACGAAGGGGGCAAGCTGGCGGCGCTGGAGATCGAGCATTATCCCGGCATGGCGGAAGCCGAGATCGCGCTTGTGGTCGAGGAAGCCCGCCAGCGCTGGCCGCTGCTGGGCCTGCGCGTCATCCACCGCTACGGGCGCCTCGCGCCGGGCGACCAGATCGTGATGGTGGCGACCGCGTCGAGCCATCGCGGCGCCGCTTTCGCGGCCGCCGAATTCCTGATGGATTACATGAAGACCCGGGCGCCGTTCTGGAAACGCGCCCGAGGCGTGGATGGCGCGGTTCAGGGCTGGGTCGAGGCGAAGGACGCCGACGACGCCTCGGCCGCCCGCTGGCGCGCGCCTTAGGCGCGCCGGGAGACGGCGTTGTAGATCAACAGCACGACCACGGCGCCGCCCACCGAGAGCAGGATGCTCCAAAGGTTCAGACCGTCGACCCCGCCGAGCCCGAGCTTGGAGCCGACGAAGCCGCCCACGATCGCGCCGACGACGCCGATCACGATGTCCAACATGATTCCGGAGCCGGACTTGTTGACCAGCTTGCTGCCGATGAAGCCGCTGATGAGGCCGAGAATGATCCAGGCGATCCAACCCATGATGCGTCCCTCTGAGGCGAGCGCCACAAAAGCGCCCCTGCGGAAGGTTTGACGTCATAGACGTGAAAAACGCAAGGCGTTAGGATTGGACCGCCAAAGCCAAGGAGGCATAGATGAGCTTTTTCGACGACGCGCTGCAGGATGCGGTGCCGGGCGGCAATATCGCGACGCCGATCGCCATCGCGGCGGGCGCGCTGTTGCTGCATCATTTCTTCGGCGGCAGCGCCGCGACGCCAGCGCCGGCGCAGGCGCCGGCCCCCGCTCCGATGCCGCAGGCGGGCGGCGGCGGATTTCTCGAAGGCGGCGGGCTGCTCGGCGGTTTGAGCGGTCTGGTCGGCAAGCTCGCCGGCGGCGGCGCCGGCAACCAGGTCAATTCCTGGGTCGGCAGCGGCCCCAACCAGTCGATCGACCCCTCGCATCTGGGCAACGCACTGGGGCCCGACGTGCTCGCCCAACTCGCCGCGCGCACCGGTCTGACGCAGGAACAACTCATGCAGGGGTTGGCCCAAGTGCTGCCCAAGCTCGTCAACAACCTGACGCCGAACGGCCGGTTGCCGACGGCCGCCGA
>JANYIH010000117.1 GCA_025358745.1 Hyphomicrobiales bacterium
GCGCCGGCTGGACCGCCTTGGGCCTGGCGCTCGCCTTCGTCGCCGGCACGGCGGCGTTGATGGCGCTGGCGCCGCGGCTGCTCATTTCCGCCTTCCTCGACACGCAGGCGCCGCGCAACGCCGCCACACTCGGCTTCGCGCTCGCCTTCGTGCGCATCGCCGCATTGTTCCAACTCGTGGACGGCGCCCAGGCCGCGCTCTCCAACATGCTGCGCGGCGTGCAGGATTCGCGTGTGCCGATGGCGATGGCGATGATCGGCTATTGGGGGATCGGCGCGCCGACGGGGCTGGCGCTTGGCTTTCTAACCCCGCTCGGCGGTTCTGGCCTCTGGATCGGGCTGGCGGTCGGGCTGACGGCGGTGGCGCTGATGCTGTTCGTGCGCTGGCGCGGTAAAATCCGCGCCGGTTTCTGGCGCAAGGAGATCGCATGATCCCGCTCATTCTCGACGTCGACACCGGCATCGACGACGCCTTCGGCCTGCTCTACGCGCTTAGCCGTCCCGATGCGCGCCTGCTCGGCGTCTCGGCGGTCGCCGGCAACGTGAATCTAGCGAAGGCCGTTCGCAACACCCGCGCCGTGCTGGCGCTCGCGGGGCGACCCGATATTCCGGTCTGGCCGGGCGCCGCCGCGCCGCTGCTGGGCCACGTCGGCGACGCCAGCGACATTCACGGGGACAGCGGCCTCGGCCATGCGCTCCTGCCCGAACCGGCGCCCGCGCCCGTCGCGGCCCATGCTGTAGACGCGTTCCTCGCCGCCGCGCGCGACCACGAGGGCCGGCTCGTGCTCGTCGCCACCGGGCCCTTGACCAATATCGCGCTGGCGGTGGCGCGCGATCCCGACCTGCCCCGCCGCCTCGCCCGTTTCGTCGTCATGGGCGGCGCCTTCGCCGTCGGCGGCAATGTGACCGCCGCCGCCGAGTTCAACATCTGGCACGACCCGGAAGCGGCACGCATCGTTCTGCGCGCTTTCTCGCAGGAGGGCGCGGCGCCGACGATCCTGATCGGCCTCGACGTGACGCGGCAATGCCTGCTCAGCGAAGCCGATCTCGACGCTCTCGCCGCCACCTGCGCCGATGCCCCCAACGGCCCCGCGCTGACCACGTTCCTGCGCGACGCCGCACGGCATTATTTCGACCTGATGCAACGCCGCGGCCGCCCGCGCGCGCTGGTGATGCACGACCCGCTCGCCGTCGCCGTCGCACTCGACCCCAGCCTCGTGAGGACAACGGCGCTGCCCGTCGACGTGGAGACGCGCGGCGAGTTGACGCGCGGCCAGACGATCGCCGATTTCCGGGGCGAGCCGGGACGGATCGGCGTCGCGCTGGAGGTCGAGGCGTCCCGCTTTCGCGCCGACTACCTCGCCGCTATCACGCGGTTGGCGGGCGAACCCGACTGTCTCCCCCAGGAGCGCGGCCAATGACCGCGCCGTCGAACCCAGCGATGCCCGACCATGTTCGCGCCGCCTTCGACCAATTCCCGCAGCGCGTGCGCGCCCGCCTCGAAAGGATCAGGACGCTTATATTCGAGGCCGCGCGCGAGACCCGCGGCGTCGGCCCCATTGACGAAACTTTGAAGTGGGGCGAGCCCGCTTATTTGACCGCCGCCAGCGGCAGCGGCAGCACGGTCCGCCTGGGCTGGCCCAAGGCCCATCCCGATTGCGCGGCGGTCTATTTCAATTGCCGCACGAATCTGGTTTCGACGTTTCGCGACATTTACCCCGAAGCGTTCGGCTATTCCGGCGATCGCGCCCTCTTGCTGAACCTCGACAAGCCCATCGACGAAGCCTCATTGCGCGTCTGCATCGCCATGGCGCAAACCTACCGCAGAACCAAGGGTCGGCGGGCTACGGATTGAGCCGCCGCTCCCAGCGCCGCAGGCTGTCGGGGCCGTAGTTCGCGCCCGCCCCTTCCAGGTAGCGCCCGCCGTCGGCGAGCGCGGCAAGCGCATCCGCCTCCAACGCCGCGCGACCCGGCCGGCCGAGCGGCTTCTCCGCCGTGAGCAGAAACACCTCGTCGGCCAATCCCGCGCGGATCAACGCCGAGCCGACCATCGGGCCGCCCTCGCTGAACACCCGCGTCACGCCGCGTCGGCCCAGCGCGCGCAACGCCTCGCGCAAATCCAGCCGCCCTTCCGCGCCGAGGCGCTCCACCTCGACGCCCCGCGCGTGTAACTCCGCCTCGCGCTCCGCCGGCGCTTGCGCGGAGGCGATCGCCAGCGTCGGATAGGTCTCCGCCGTGGCGCAGAGCCGCGAGTCCAGCGGCAGATGCACGCCACTGTCGAGCACGACGCGCAACGGTTTCTGGTCAAGGCCGATCTGTCGCACCGTCAGCAGCGGATCGTCGGCGATCGCAGTGCCGACGCCGACCATGATCGCGTCATGCAAAGCGCGGAAAGTCTGCGTGCGGCGATTGGCGATCTCGCCGGTGATGGCGAGGCGCGGATCGTGCTCGTCGCCGGCGGCGAATCCGTCCGCCGTGCGGGCGAGCTTCAGCGTCACCATCGGTCGGCCTTCGGTCACGCGCAGAATATGCCCGACATGGTCGCGCCGCGCTTCCCTTCCGCCGACGCCGACGACAACCTCGATTCCCGCCGCCCGCAGTCGCGCGAAGCCCTGCCCCGCCACCCGCGAGTCGGAATCCTCCAGCGCGCAGACGACGCGGGCCACACCCGCTGCGACCAGCGCCTCCGCACAAGGCGGCGTCCGGCCGTGGTGCGAACATGGCTCCAGCGTGAGATAGGCCGTCGCGCCGCGCGCAAGTTCGCCCGCTTCCGCCAGCGCCAGCGTCTCCGCATGGGGGCGCCCGCCCGGCGCCGTCACGCCCGCGCCGACCACGACATCGCCGCGCACGATCAGCGCGCCGACGCTGGGGTTGGGCGCGGTCAGGCCAAGGTTGCGTCGTCCCAGCGCAAGGGCCGCGTCCATGAAGCGCGCATCGCTCATTTCGCCGCCTCCGGCTCGCTCTCCAACTCGCCGACGATGGCGTTGAATTCGCGCGCCTCGCGGAAATTTCGGTACACCGAGGCGAAGCGGACATAGGCGATGCCGTCGAGGGTTTTCAGGCCCTCCATCACCAGTTCGCCGATCCGGTCGGTCGGCACGTCGCCGTCGCCCTGCGCTTCGAGTTGGCGCACCACGCCGTTGAGCATCCGCTCGACCCGCTCGGGCGCGACATCGCGCTTGCGCAACGCGATCTCGACCGAGCGTTGCAGCTTGTCGCGGTCGAATGCGACGCGGCGCCCGCTTTTCTTCATCACCATCAGTTCGCGCAATTGCACGCGCTCGAAGGTGGTGAAGCGGCCGCCGCAATCGGGGCAGGCGCGACGGCGCCGGATCGAGGAATTGTCCTCGGTCGGGCGCGAATCCTTCACCTGGGTGTCGGGGCCGCCGCAATAGGGACAGCGCATGGAAGTCTCTCCTGCGCCGCGTCCCGACGCCTCAGTAGATCGGGAAGCGGCGCGTCAGTTCGGCCACGCCCTCGCGCACGCGGGCTTCCGTCGCAGCGTTGCCCGATTCTCCGTTCGCCGCCAAGCCGTCCAGCGTCTCGACGATGAGATCGCCAACTTTTCCGAACTCGGCAGTCCCGAACCCGCGCGAGGTCGCGGCCGGCGAGCCGAGCCGGACGCCCGAGGTCGTCATCGGCTTTTCCGGGTCGAACGGGATGCCGTTCTTGTTGCAGGTGATATGGGCGCGCCCCAAAGCCGCCTCGGCTGCCTTGCCGGTCAGCTTTTTCGGCGTCAGATCGACCAGCATCAGATGGTTGTCGGTGCCGCCAGTGACAAGTTTGTAGCCGCCGGCCAGAATCTTTTCCGCCATCGCCTTGGCGTTGGCGACCACCGCGTGCGCGTAGTTGCGGAATTCCGGCGTCAGCGCCTCGTGGAAGGAGACCGCCTTGGCCGCGATCACATGCATCAGCGGCCCGCCTTGCAAGCCCGGAAACACCGCCGAATTGATCTTCTTGGCGATGTCCTCGTCATTGGTCATGACCATGCCGCCGCGCGGGCCGCGCAGGGTCTTGTGCGTGGTGGTGGTGACGACATGGGCGTGCGGGAAAGGCGAGGGATGCGCCCCGCCCGCCACCAGCCCGGCGAAATGGGCGATGTCGCACATGAAATAAGCCCCGACCTCGTCGGCGATTGCCCGGAAGCGCTCAAAGTCCCAATGCCGGGCGTAAGCCGAGCCGCCCGCGATGATCATCTTCGGCCGGTGCTCGCGCGCAAGCTTCGCCACCGCCTCCATGTCGATCCGCTGCGTCGCCCGGTCCACCCCATAGGACACGCATTTGAACCACTTGCCCGACATGTTGACCGGCGAGCCATGGGTGAGATGGCCCCCGGCGGCGAGATCGAGCCCCATAAAAGTGTCGCCCGGCTGCATCAGCGCCAGAAACACCGCCTGGTTGGCCTGGCTGCCGGAATTGGGCTGCACATTGGCGAATTTGCACTCGAACAGTTTTGTCGCGCGCTCGATGGCGAGCTTTTCCGCGATATCGACATATTGGCAGCCGCCATAATAACGCCGGCCCGGATACCCCTCCGCATATTTGTTGGTCATCACCGAACCTTGCGCCTCCAACACCGCCTTGGAGACGATGTTCTCGGAAGCGATCAGTTCGATCTCGTCGCGCTGGCGACCGAGTTCGAGCGCGATGGCGCGGGCGATCTCAGGGTCTGCCGAGGCGAGGTCGGCGGAGAAGAAGGAGTTCGAGCGGATCGGCGCGGCGGTCATGGGCGTCACCCTGGGTCTAGTCGGGCGCGCCGCTTATCACGGCAGTGGCGGGCGCGAAAGCCGTACAGACTGAGCAAAATTCCGGCGGGTCCCCCTCAGCTTGCGATCAGGAGCGGGACTGAATCCAGACTTCGAGAATGTTCAGGTTCTTCTTTTGATCGCAGTTCTTGATCTGAACTACCGTGAATGGGTTGAAGGAATAGGATTTCAGTAGCTTAGCCAATTCGTCCGCGTCGTTCTTATTGTCGGCGCTGCAGTATCGAATCTGATTTTCGGAAATTTTCATATCCACGTTGTCAACGGCGGGAGTCGCGTACTTGGCCTTGGGCAAGGAGTTATTGAGCGCGCGCCCTTTGCCTAGGTCGGCTTCCGACCCGACCTGGGTGAAGATGACAATTCTGGCGTTGGCGAGGGTCGGTGCGACAGACGGTGAAGCGGAAGGCGTGCTCAACGGCGTCGGAGTATTGGTCGCCATCGGCGAGATTGTCGGCAACGGCGCCGTCTGCGCCGATTCCAAGGCCGCTTCGCGGGACGCATCGGTGCGGATTTTGTTGAGAGTGCTCGCTGGGTTCAGGAAGCCGGTGGCAAGCCCCACGAACAGCGACACCGTAGAAACGGAGAAAACAGCGTAGAGGAATTTTTTCGCAGCACCGTCCGGTTTTAGCGCTCCGAACACCATCAGAATAAACGCAAGTGCGCTCGCCGCAAAGACCGAAAAAAGCACAAATGTTGCCGCAAGGGTGAACACCCATTTGACAAAATTCGGATCAAGCGCGGCGATGTTCTGCAAATCATCCCCCAAACGTTCTTTGCGACGGGAAACATTCTAGCAACTCGCGTATCGTTAATTATCTCACAGCAAGTGCAAAAACAAGACGCTGCAGCGAAACTCCTTCGCACTTAAATGAACTTCAGCTACGCCAGCAAAGCGTCTTGCGATCACCGCCTTGCAGAAGCGTACACCCGCCATCAGCGTGGCCGCCCTCACCTGCGCAACGCCGGCAACCCTATGCCCGCCGCTTCAAATCCGCCGTCGACGGCGACGCACTGGCCCGTGACGTAGGAGGCGCGCGCGCTACAGAGGAAATGCACGACCTCGGCGATTTCGCTCGCCTCGCCGTAGCGGTTCAAGGGGATGGCGTCGAAATAGGCGGTGATGATTTCCGGGCTGTGCACCGCCGAGGACAGCTTGGTGCGAACCGGACCCGGCGCGACGCAATTGGCGCGCACGCCGTGTTCGCCCAGCTCCATCGCCTGTTGCTTGGTCAAGTGGATGACGGCGGCCTTGGACGCGCCATAGGCGACCCGCAGGGTAGAGGCTCGTATCCCCGATATCGACGCGATATTGACGATCGCCCCCTTGGCCGCCTTCAGCGCCGGCAGCGCCGCCTGGGTCATCAGGAAGACGCCGTCGAGATTGGTCTCCATGACGCGTCGCCAGCGCGCGAAATCCGTCTCCTCGATGGAGAGGAATTCCGCGACCCCGGCATTGTTGACCAGCGCGTCGATGCTGCCGAAACGGCCCAGGGTCTCCTCCACCGCGCGCGCAGCGTCGGCGGCGATGGATACGTCGGCGCGCACGGCGAGCGCGGGGGAAAGGCCGTGGATGCTGGCGTCGAGTTCAGCGCCGTCGCGGTCGAGCATCGCCACCGACCAACCGTCGTCGAGGAAACGATGCGCGGTCGCAAGGCCAATGCCGCGCGCCGCGCCGGTGATGAGCGCTGTCTTCATTTAACTCCCCCCTCGCCTCACCGCATCGGCGGCGCGTACATCACCCCGCCCGCCGACCAGAGCTGGTTCAGTCCGCGCGGAATCCGCAGCTTCGAGCCCGTCCCCAGATTGCGCTCGAACATTTCGCTGTAATTGCCGACCGCCTTCACCGCGCGCGCGACAAAAGCGTTGTCGACGCCGAGCCTTGGCCCGAAATCGCCCTCCGCCCCGATCAGGCGGCGCACCTCCGGCTTCTTCGACTCCCGCGCCTTATCGAGATTTTGCGAGGTCACGCCCAGTTCCTCGGCGTCCACCAGGCCGAAGGCGACCCATTTGACGAGGTTGAACCACGCTACGTCGTCGCCGCGCACCACCGGCCCGAGCGGCTCCTTCGAGATCACGTCGGGCAGGATCACGGCGTCGGCGGGTTTTTGCAGTTCCGTGCGCTCGGCGTAGAGGGCGGATTGGTCGGCGGTGAACACGTCGCAGCCGCCGGCCTGCAATTCCTTCATCGCCTCCTCGACCGTGTCGCGAACGTGCAGGTCGAGCGTCATGTTGTTGTAGTGGAAATAATCGGGCAGATTGAGTTCGCTGGTGGTGCCCTTCTGCACGCAGATTTTCGCGTGATCCAGTTCCAGCGCCGAGGTCATGTCGGGATGGCGCAGCACGAGAAAGCCCTGGCCGTCGTGATAGAGGATCGCGGTGAACAGCAGCCCGAGCGTCGCCTCGCGCTCGATCGTCCAGGTGGAATTGCGGCTCAGCACGTCGATCTTGCCCGCCTTCAGCGCGTCGAACCGTTCGGCCGCGTTGAGCGGCACGTAAGTCACCTTGGCGGGATCGTCGAACAAAGCCGCCGCCAGCGCGCGGCAGAAATCGACGTCGAATCCGCTCCAGTTTCCCTTATCGTCGCGATCGGAAAAACCGGGCAGTCCGGTGCTGACGCCGCAGGCGACTTCGCCGCGGCTCTTGACCGTATCGAGCGTATTCGCCTGCGCCAGCCCAAGCGCGAGCCACGCCGCCGTCAGCGGCGCCAGAATCCTCAGCCACATGGCGTTTCCCCTCAAAGTTCCGGCGCCTGTCGGACAATCACTTTCGTTCCCACCGGCGCGCGTTCGAACAGATCGACCACATCGCCATTGGCGAGCCGGAAGCAGCCCGACGATATCGCCTGCCCAATCGTTTCCGGCTGGTTGGTGCCGTGAACGCGATAGACCGTCGCGCCGAGATAGAGCGCGCGCGCCCCCATCGGGTTGCCCGGCCCGCCGGCCATGAAACGCGGCAGATAGGGCTGGCGCTCGATCATCTCGGGCGGGGGCGTCCAGTCGGGCCAGGCGGTCTTGCGGGTGATCTTGACCATGCCCGACCATTGGAAACCTTGCCGGCCGACGCCGATGCCGTAGCGCAGCGCGTGATTGTTGCCCAGCACCAGATAGAGAAACCGTTCGGAGGTCGCGATGACCAGCGTGCCCGGCTGCACGCTCGTGCGGTAGAACACGACCTGCCGCTTGTAGGGCCCGTCCTCGATCACCGTCTCCTCGGTCGAGACGCGGCCCGGCTCCTCGCTCACATCCAACGTGACGACCTTCGGCGCGCCCTCGTCGGCGCGAGCCGCGTGCGCCCAGGATAAGCCAAGCGCGAAAGCCAGCGCCAATTTCACCTTCATAGCGACCTCTTAAGCCTTGGCGCAGCGGACATAGACCAGCGTGCCATAACGCGCGTTGGTGTCGGGGTCGACATAGCGGGCGACGAATTCGCGCTCCGTGAGCGACAGGATCACGCGATCCTGCGCGTCGCCCGCCGGGCCGGCGAAGCCCAGATAGACCTTGCCGTCGTCGCCCTTCTTCAGCCCCAGCTCGTGCGGCTTGGCGTCATCGGCGACATGCATGATGACGCCGTCGGTCGGGCCGCGCTTGATGACATAGGGCAGTTTGCATTGCGCGCGCGCCTGCGCCTCGGTGCGCGGGCGGTCCTTCTCCTCGCGGTAGGAGGCGACGCCCCAGGCGCCGATGAGCCGGTCGACCGAATAAGGCGCGGGGTCGGCTTCGACACGCGGCGCGGGCGCCGGCTCCGGGCTGCCGAGCCCGAGCGACACGCAGCCGGCCAGACCTGGCGCCATCAGCAAAAGCAGCCCGCAGGAGATCCGTTTCATACTTGTCTTCCCCCTCGCGCAAGGTTTGCCCCGTCAGCATCGACTTGGCAAGGCGCGGTCCAGCCGCGCCCGCTCGGTGCGCCTGAAACACTTAAGCGCTTGCTTTCCTATCCGCGTCATGATAGTTAAGTACATGCTTAACCGATCGCTCGATCTGGCGTTTCAGGCGCTCAGCGATTCCACCCGCCGCGAGATGATCGCCCGTCTCGCCGGCGGCCCGCTCAGCGTCAGCGAACTCGCCCGACCGCTGCCGATGTCGCTGCCCGCCGTGCTGCAACATCTGAGCGTGCTGGAGGCCGCCGGCCTCGTCGTCAGCGCGAAGTCGGGCCGGGTCCGCACCTGCCGGCTGGACGCGGCCGCCGTCGCCCGCGCCGAGCAATGGCTCAGCGCCCAGCGCGGCGAATGGGAACGCCGGCTCGACCGGCTCGAAGCCTATCTGCAAACTTCCCAACAAGGAGAGACCGAATGAAAAATCAACCCGAGGCCGTGGAGATTTCCCGCCTGTTCGACGCGCCACGCGAGCGGGTGTTCGCCGCCTGGTCGACGGGCGAGCGCGTCGCCCGCTGGTTCAGTCCGGAAGGTTGCAGCGTGCCGAAGGCGGAGGTCGACTTCCGCCCCGGCGGCGCCTTCGCCGTGACCATGCGGCTGCCCGACGGGCAGGACAGCCTCTGTCGCGGCGCGTTCACCGAGGTCAGCCCGCTCGCCCGGCTCGCTTTCGACATGGAGGTCGAGATGGGCGGCGCGGCGCGGTTCAAGGTGCGCACGATTGTCGATTTCGTCAGCGAAGGCGCGCAGACGCGCATGAGCGTGCGCCAGAACTACGAGCTATACGACGCCAATTTCGCCGCCGCCCCGACGGGCGCGCGCGAAGGCTGGCGCAGCACGCTCGACAAGCTCGCCCGCGAACTCGCGCGCGACGAAGGCGCGGCCGCGCACGGCATGTTCTCGCTCAGCCGAGACCTGCCGCACGCCCCCGCCGCCGTCTACCGCGCCTTCGCCGATCCCAAAGCGAAAGCGAGGTGGTTTGCCGGCGTCGGCGATCTGACGCTGACCGAGCGAGAGATGGACGTACGGGTCGGCGGCCGCGAAATCGCGGAAGCGCGATGGAAAAGCGGCGTCGTGTCGCGGTTTGAGGCGCACTACCTCGACGTCGTGCCGGGCGAGCGGCTCGTCTACGCCTACACGATGTTTCTCGACGCGCGCAAAATCTCTGTCTCGCTCGCCACGGTCGAAATCAGCGCCACGCCGAAGGGCGCGCGGCTGAAAATCACCGAACAGGGCGCCTTTCTCGACGGCTACGAGGACAACGGCGCGCGCGAGCACGGCACGAAGGCGCTGATCGAGCTGATGGCGGCGACGCTGTAAGGTTTAACGGCGAGGACGCGGGTCGGTGAAGATCACCACCTCGTCCTTGCCGACGCGGTCGAGCCGGGCGCGCGCTTCCTGCTCCAGCAGGTCGCGGTCGATCGATTCGTTACGCAACGAATCGACGCGATGGCGCCAGCTTTCGCGCTCCTGCTGCACGGCGTCGAGTTTCGCCCTGAGGTCGGCGGATTCGCGATCGAACGCCGTCCGCGCCTCCGTGCCGTGCTGGCCCCGCGAGGCGTTCTTGACGAGATAGGCGCTCGCGCTCCCCAGCACGAGGTAGAAGAACAGCGGAACGAGGATGGCGCGCGCGCGGCTTCTGACGACCATGGCGCGACATTGGCGGGCGTTAGGTTAATTATGCGTTGCCAAGCCTGCGGGAAACGGCGTCTTTTCCCCGGTTGAACCACAGCCGGCCGCTCGCGTCGTGCGCTCGCCCGCGCATTCGAAGTTTGAGTGGTCTTCAGCGCGCTTCCGGGATATCGCGAACGCGCAGCCCGGACCTGAAGAGCGATGCGTTTTTCCTTTGCGCAAAATTTTGAGGACGTCCTCCTCAACCGATGCTTTTCCGAGCTGCCGAGCGGCTTTTACGTCGATGTGGGGGCCGCGGCGCCGGCGGCGCACAGCGTATCGCTGAACTTTTATCTCAAAGGCTGGCGCGGGCTCAACGTCGAACCCATCCCGGAACGCGCCCAGGAGCTGCGCTGGGCGCGGCCGCGCGATATCGTCGTCGAGGCGGCGGCGTCGGATCGTGAAGGCCGGTTTGTCCTGCACCGAACCGCGGGCGCCGGCGGGCTTTCGTCGCTGACAAGCGAATTCCTCGATACGCGCGCGGCGACCAACGATGTCTGGCCGATCGAAGTCAACACACGCACGCTGAACGACATCTTCGCCGAGCACGGCGTGGAAACCTTGCAGTTTCTCAAGATCGACGTCGAAGGGGCGGAGGACAAAGTCCTGTCCGGCCTTGATTTGCGACGCTGGCGCCCGATCGTCCTGTTGATCGAGGCGGTCACTCCGACGCGGCCCCCTCGACCAAACTTCGATGCATGGGAGAGCGCCGTCGTCGCGAGCGGATACGCCTTTGTGTATTTCGATGGCCTCAATCGCTATTATCTGCGCAACGAGTCGCCCGAATACGCCCGCTGCTTCGCCTCGCCGCCCAACGCTTTCGATCCCATTCAGCGCTTTGAGGATTTCGGCGAGCCGATGCTCAACCGGTTGCACCCGAGCCACGAGTTCGCGCTGCGCACCTCCAAGGTCCTGCTTCGCTATCTCGCCAGCGGCGCTCTCGATCCGCTTGCAATCTTCGTCCGCGACCTGGCTCCGAATTTTCTCGATGGGCCGGCTACGCATGGTCATTGCCAGTGGGCGCTCCGTCAAATACTGGCGCGCGAGCCCCGCGCCGGCGAGGCCGACGGCTTGATTGCGGGCCGGAATCTGACCGTACGGCAAATGCTCCATGAGATATTCGTCTCCGACGAATTCCGCACGGCCTGCGCTTGCGCGGCCGTTTAGCGCCGGCGGTCAAGGGGGACTCCACGATGAAACCTGCGTGGCCTCTGATCGCTCCTCCGGCGGAAATGTCCCTGGAGCAGCGCATCGAGATGACGGCCTCGGCGCGCGACTGCGACGTCGTGCCCAAGGTCGCCGGCGCCGGCGCCGTCTTCGACGATGCGAACGGCGAGCGGCTGCAACGCATGCACAACGGGCTCAAGGTCGTGGCGGACGGCTATTGCGGCGCCTGGATGACGCGTCTGATCGAACGCTGCCGCGGACATCACGAACCGCAGGAGGAATTCGCGTTCCACAACGTCGTCGCCGCCTTGAGCGAGCGCGCGGTCATGATCGAAATCGGCGGCTCCTGGTCATATTACAGCCTGTGGTTTCTCCAGAATCGTCCGGACCGCCGCGCGATCGTTGTCGAGCCCGATCCCAACGGCGTGGCGTTGGCGAAGAAGAACCTCGCGCTCAATAATCTGACGGCGGAGCCCGTGTGGGGTTACATTGGCCAAGCTTACGCCAATCTTGTAAGCGGCCTCCCTGACCCGCCGCCGGCAATCGACGTTCCTAGCCTCCTTGCGTCGAAAGGTCTGAGCTTCGTCGATCTCTTACATTGCGACGCGCAGGGCGCGGAAACGGAATTGCTTGAGAGCTGCGACGCCCTGTTTCGCGCGGGTCGCGTGGGTTGGCTGTTCGTGTCCACCCACGGCGCTGCGATTACCGGCGACCCGCTGACGCACCAGAAATGTCTGGCCCGGCTGAAAGACCTCGGCGCCGTCATCGAGGTCGAACACGACCTGCACGAATCCTTCAGCGGCGACGGCCTGATCGTCGCGCGATTCGGAGCGACGCCGCTGAACGGGACGTTCCCGAAACTGTCGCGAAACCGATATTCGACCAGCTTCTATCGCAACCCGCTGTACGATGTCGCCGCCGCCGCCGAACGGCTGCCCGGCGCCTTTGCGCCGACGGAAGCGACGCGGCCGGTCGGCGTGTGGGTCGAATTGCAGCGCGACAGCGCGCTCGGGCGCAAGGGCGACCGAATCCTGTCGCCAACCGACGCCGTGCTGCTGCCCTATTTGCTCGAACACGGGCAATGGCACACCGAGCCGCTGGAATTTGCGCTGAAACATCTCGATCCGGATGCCGGTTACACCGTGGTGGACATCGGCGCCAATGTCGGGCTGTTCTCGCGCCAGTTCATCCTCGCGTTCAAGGGCGTCCGGCGATGCCTCTGCGTCGAGCCCGATTCCCGAAATTTCGAGGCGATGCGGGCGAACCTGGCGCCGTTCGTCGAGCTCGATCTGACGCTTTTCCCCTTCGCTCTCGCTAGCGCCTCGGGACAGGCGACGCTGTTTCGCGACCGCGACAATATCGGCAATTTCTCGCTGAACCCGGATGCGATGCGCAACCGCCAGTTCGATCAGGCGGAAGTTCCCGTCATCGACGCACAGGATTGGGCCCGCCAACATTTGGCGGGGAGCGAGCGCATAATCCTGAAGACCGACACTCAAGGGATGGACGAAACCATCGCCACGCGAATTCCCCTCGATGTCTGGCGCAGGGTCAGGTTTGCCTGCATTGAAATATGGCGAATAGAGAAGCCTGCATTCGACCAGCGTCTGTTTCGCGAAATCGTCGAATCTTTCCCCTATCGATTCTTTCGCGGCGTGGAGAATGGTCCCGTCGACGATATACTGGAATATGCTTCAGGCACGGATTGGCAATTTTACGATCTCTATTTGTGGCGATGAGCGGGCGCCGCAACCGCCGCCCGCGTCTTCGCCTCAGCGCGCCTTCAACGCAGCCCGGCCGGCGAATTTGGATTGCGGCCCCAGTTCCTCCTCGATGCGGATGAGCTGATTATATTTGGCGAGCCGGTCGGAGCGGGCGAGCGAGCCGGTCTTGATCTGCCCGCAATTGGTCGCCACGGCCAGATCGGCGATGGTGGAATCCTCGGTCTCGCCGGAGCGGTGCGACATCACGGCGGTGTAGCCGGCGCGATGCGCCATATCGACGGCGGCCAGCGTCTCGGTCAGCGTGCCGATCTGGTTGACCTTGACGAGGATCGAATTGGCGATCCCTTCCTTCACGCCGCGCGACAGCCGCGTGACATTGGTCACGAACAGATCGTCGCCGACGAGCTGGATCTTGGAGCCGACGGCGCGGGTGAGTTGCGCCCAACCCTCCCAATCGTCCTCCGACATGCCGTCCTCGATGCTGACGATAGGATATTGCTCGGACAGCCCCTTCAAATAGGCGACTTGCTCGGCGATGGAGCGGGTCTTGCCCTCGCCGCCATAGACATAGGCGCCGTCCTTGAAGAACTCGGTCGCGGCGCAGTCGAGGCCGAGCGCGATCTCGGCGCCGGCCTTGAAGCCGGCGCTCTCGATCGCCTTCATGCAGAAGTCGAGCGCGGCCTCGGCCGAGGGTAGATTGGGCGCAAAACCGCCCTCGTCGCCGACATTGGTGTTATGCCCGGCCTTCTTGAGCTGCCCCTTCAAGGTCTGGAACACTTCCGCGCCCCAGCGCACCGCCTCCTTCAGCGAGGGGGCGCCGAGCGGCAGGATCATGAATTCCTGGAAGTCGATCGGATTGTCGGCGTGCACGCCGCCGTTGAGAATGTTCATCATCGGCACGGGCAGCACGCGCGCCGTGGTCCCCCCGACATAGCGGTAGAGCGGCAGGCCGGAAGCTTCCGCCGCCGCTTTGGCGACCGCCAGCGAAACGCCGAGAATCGCATTGGCGCCGAGCTTGGCCTTGTTGGGCGTGCCGTCGAGCGCGATCATGGTCTCGTCGATCTTGACCTGATCCTCGGCCTCAAGACCCGAAATGGCGTCGAAAATGTCGCGATTGACCGAATCGACCGCCTTCAGCACGCCCTTGCCGCCGAACCGGCCCTTGACGCCGTCGCGCAGTACGACCGCCTCATGCGCGCCCGTCGAGGCCCCGGAGGGCGCCGCCGCGCGACCCATCGAACCGTCTTCCAATGTCACGTCGACCTCGACCGTCGGATTGCCGCGAGAGTCCAGAATCTCGCGCGCGGCGATGTCGATGATGGCGGTCATGTCGGCTCCGATCAGGCAAGGGGACAAGCGCGGCGCGGCGCCCGAAAAACGCGCGCTGTTTACGCCATCGCAACGCGTAACGAAAGCGGCGCCATATAAAGTATCGAACATTTGTCTCGCCTGCTCAGCAAATGGACATTTTTGCGGCGAATTCAAAAAAAATGCATGGCAGCCCTGCCCAAGATGGTGACTCTGCGCAA
Source organism: Hyphomicrobiales bacterium (assembly GCA_025358745.1). Taxonomy (GTDB): domain Bacteria; phylum Pseudomonadota; class Alphaproteobacteria; order Rhizobiales; family Beijerinckiaceae; genus Roseiarcus. The sequence continues at coordinate 14,722 of JANYIH010000117.1, forward strand.
ACGATGTTCTAGAAGACCTTTGCGTAACAAAAGGAGGCCGCCGCCCCAACCCGAGGGGAGCGCCATACGCCGAGTCTGTGGGAGGACGAGAGGCGAGAAAGTCAAATTCGCGCGACTCCACAAGAGTTTCAGACGCGAAGCCGAATTTTCCGCCAAAAAGGAACGGGCGATAATACAAGGCCGGAGCGAAAGCTTCGGCCTTGTTTACTTTGGAACCCTTCGTCGCCGTCCGCCTTACTTTTGGGCGCCGCCTTGCTCGCCGCGCGCCCATCCCTCGCGCGTCTCGGCGATAAAATCGGTGAGCCTGCCGGCGTCGATCGCCGCGCGCGCATCCGCCATCAGCGATTGGTAATAGCCAAGGTTGATCGCCGTCAGCGCCATCATGCCGAGAATCTCGCCTGACTTGACGAGATGGCGCAGATAGGCGCGCGAGAAATGGCGACCGGCGTAGGCGGCCGAATTTTCATCAATCGGGCGCGGGTCGTCGAGAAAGCGCACGTTCTTGAGATTCATCCGCCCTTCGCGCGTGTAGGCCAGGCCGTGCCGTCCCGCCCGCGTCGGCATCACGCAGTCGAACATGTCGACGCCGCGCGCCAGCGATTGCAACAGGTCGTCGGGCGTGCCGACGCCCATGAGATAGCGCGGCTTGTCAGGCGGGAGATGCGGCTCGACGGTCTCGATCATGTCGAGCATCACCGCCTGCGGCTCGCCAACCGCCAGCCCGCCGATCGCGAGGCCGTGGAAATCCATGCCGGCCAGCGCGCGCGCGCTTTCCACCCGCAACGCGCGATCCGCGCCGCCCTGCACGATGCCGAACGCCGCCTGTCCCGGCCCACCCGAGAAGGCGCGGCGCGAGCGCTCGGCCCAGCGCAGCGACAGCCGCATCGCCCGCTCCGCCTCCTCCAGCGAGCAGGGCAACCGCACGCATTCGTCGAACTGCATCTGGATGTCGGAGCCGAGCAGCGCCTGCACCGCCATCGCCCGCTCCGGCGTCAGCTCGTGGCGCGATCCGTCGATATGGGACTGGAACACGACGCCGCGCTCGTCGAGCTTGCGCAATTTCGACAGGCTCATCACCTGAAAGCCGCCGGAATCGGTGAGAATCGGGCGCTTCCACTGCATCAGTTCGTGCAGCCCGCCGAGCCGGGCGACGCGCTCGGCGCCGGGGTTGAGCATCAGATGATAGGTGTTGCCGAGCACGATGTCGGCGCCGAGCGCCTCGACCTCGTGCGCATACATCGCTTTCACCGTGCCGGCGGTGCCGACCGGCATGAAGGCGGGGGTGCGGATCGTCCCGCGCGGAGTGACGATCTCCCCGCGCCGCGCCGCGCCGTCGCGCGCGAGCAGGCGAAAGGAGAAGCTGATGTCGTCGGCCATGCGCGGAAAACCCTGGGAGCGGCGAAAATAGCGCCGTCCCGTAGCCGCTTCGCCGCGTTCGGGCAAACCCTAGCGCGACGCCACGCGTTGCAATTGCGGCGGCGGCGTCACGCTCTGCGCCGGGCGGCCGAACAGATAGCCCTGGCCCAGATCGACGCCGAGTTCGGCGAGCGCTCGTTGCTGGCCCAGGGTCTCGATCCCCTCGGCCACAACTTCGACCTGAATGCGCTCGGCCAGCACGCAGACCGAGGCGATGATGGCGTTGGAGACGTTGTCGGTGTGAATGTTCTCGACGAAACTGCGGTCGATCTTGATCTTCGAGAACGGGTAGTGCTTGACATAGGCGAGCGAGGAATAGCCGGCGCCGAAATCGTCGAGCGAGAATTTCACGCCGTGGTCGGCCAGATCGTTGATCGCCTTTCGTGTTTGCGCGCTGTCGTCCATCAGGAACGACTCGGTGATTTCCAGGAATAGCCGCGAAGGCTCCAGACCGGATTTTTCCAATGCCTGCTTGACGACCTCGACCAGAAGCTCGGGTCGGCGGAACTGCTGCGGGCTCAGGTTGACGGCGATGGTTATGTGCCGGTCCCAGCCCGCCGCCTCGGCGCAGGCTTTTTCCAGCACGATCTGACCCAGGCGGAAGATCGTCCCGTTCTGCTCGGCGAGCGGCACGAAACGGTCGGGCATGACGAGGCCGCGCGTCGGATGGCGCCACCTGACCAGCGCTTCGTAGCCACGCAAGACGCCGGTTCGCAGGCATAAGATCGGTTGATACCAAACTTCAAACTCATCTTCGCGGATCGCCTGTTCGAGCTCCCTCTCCAACTTGCGTTCCTCGACCAGCTGGCTCTTCAGCGTGTCGTCGAACAGCCGGAAGCCGCCGCGGCCGTTGCGTTTGGCTTCGTACAACGCGCAGTCCGCGTATTTCATGAGTTCCGCCATCTCCTGACCGTGGTCGGGATAGACGGCGGCTCCGACGCTGCCGCCGAGCGGAATCGCCATTCCGTCGATCTCGAAGGGTTGCGACAGGCGCGCGAGCAGCGACCCTGCGAAGGCATGGATCTTCGCGGGATCGGCGCGTTTGCCGCGCGCGATCAGCATGAATTCATCGCCGCCCATGCGCGCGACCTCGGCGTCGCGCTCGGTCGCGAGCCGCCGGGCGACTTCCACAATCACGGCGTCGCCGACGCTGTGGCCAAGCGTGTCGTTGATCTCCTTGAAGCGGTCGAGGTCGAGGAGATAGACGACCAGCGCCTCGGCCGCGCCGCCTTTCGCCCCGGCAACCATCTCGTCGAACGTCTGAGAGATGGCGTATCGGTTCATAAGCCCCGTCAACATGTCGCAGCGCGCCATCTGCCGGTTGGCTTCGTCCGCGCGGAACAGGGCGACGATGCGCGAATGGCCATGACGACCAATCACCAGCGAGGCGCCGACAAGGCCCAGCACGATCACCGCATAAACAGCGCCGTGCGACACCGGCAGGGTCAGCAGCGCATAGATCTCAGGCCCGCAAACCGCGACGATCTGCAACCTCAAGGTGCGCGGACGGCCCGCGCCGCGCGTCACGAAGGCCAGGGTGAAGCCGGTGCAGGTGGCGAGCGCCAGAGCGGAAGGATCGCTGGACGCCGCGCGCGCGGTCAGTTCGTAGCAGGTCAGGCCGATGGTCAGCGCATAAAGCATGGACCAGAACGCGAAGGAATTGTCGCAAGACTCGGCGTCCGTCTTGCTTAATCCCGCACGCTCGTAGCCTTTAAAGACCGCGAGCCGTTCAAGACGAGCGATACCGATCGCGACATGGGCGAAGAGGTGGGCGACGAACACATATGCGCCCGTGATCTCGAACGCGGCGAGCGTAATCAGCGCCGCCATGATCATCGACGCGGCAAGCGGCGCGCGCGCGGTGTGAATCGTGCCGACGAGATAGGCGACCAGCGCCTCGTCCGAAGCGGCGCTCGGCGCTGGCCGAACTTCGTGGCTTTGCATGCCTAGATTGCGAAAGAGGCCCGTCATATCTTTACGGTTGCACAGAACTCCCTACAATTTCCCTGCAAGCGCCCGGCGAACATAACCCGCCAATTTCGAAGCCGCGTTAACTCCGCCTCTCCAGAAACGTAGCGTCGCCATAGCTGTAGAAGCGATAGCCGCTTTCAATCGCATGATCGTAAGCGGCCAACATGCGCTCGCGGCCCGAAAACGCGCAGACGAGCATCAGCAATGTCGAGCGGGGAAGATGAAAGTTGGTGAATAAGGCGTCAACCGCGCGGAACCGATAACCCGGTGTAATGAAAATGTCGGTGTCGCCGGCAAAGGGCCGCAAACCGCCGTCCGCTTCCGCCGCGCTCTCCAACAACCGCAGCGAGGTGGTGCCGATGGCGAGGATGCGCCCACCGCTCGCGCGCGTCGCGTTGAGCGCCCGCGCGGTGGCGGCGTCGAGCCGGCCCCATTCCGCATGCATCCGATGATCGGCGGTGTCGTCGCTCTTGACCGGCAGGAACGTGCCGCCGCCGACATGCAGCGTCACCCGATGCAACGTCGCGCCCGCCTTGACGATCCGTTCGCGCAGCGCTGACGTGAAATGCAGCCCCGCGGTCGGCGCGGCGACAGCGCCGGGTTCGTCGGCGAAGATGGTCTGGTAGTCGGCGCGGTCGGCGGGGCCGGCCGGCCGGCGCGCTTCGATATAGGGCGGCAAAGGCACGCGCCCCACCCGTTCCAGCGCCTCGTCCAGCGCCGGCCCGGAAAAATCGAATGCGAGCACCGTCTCGCCGGCCTCGCCTTTGGCCTCGACCGTCGCGTCCAGCGCGCCCAGCAGGCAGGCGCGGTCACTCGTCTCGCCGAAAGCGACTCGCTCGCCGATCTTGAGCTTCTTTGCGGGCCGCGCGAGCGCCAGCCAGCGGCTGGCGTCAAGCCGCTTGAGCAGCATCGCCTCGATCCGCGCGACTGCCTCGCCCCGCACGCGCCGGCCGTAAAGCCGCGCGGGGATGACCCGGGTGTCGTTGACCACCACGGCATCGCCGGGGCGGATCAGCCGGGGCAGATCGGCGACGGTGAGATCGACGAACGGGCCAACGGCGGGGACATGCAGCAGCCGCCCGCTCTCGCGCGGGCTCGCGGGCGCGAGCGCGATGCGCTCGGGCGGCAGCGTGTAGTCGAACAGATCGACGCGCATGGGAGCGGCCGCCGAGGCGGCCGGCGCCTCAGCTCAGCGAGGCTTTGACGATTCTGTCGGGATCGCGGACCGGCTCGCCGCGCTTGATCTTGTCGACATTCTCCATGCCCGACACGACCTTGCCCCACACCGTATATTGCTTATCGAGGAAGGAGGCGTCGCCAAAGCAGATGAAGAACTGCGAATTGGCGGAATCCGGGCTCTGCGCGCGCGCCATCGAGCAGGTGCCGCGCACATGCGGCTCAGCGTTGAATTCCTGTTTGAGGTTCGGGTATTTCGAGCCGCCGGTGCCGGTGCCGTTTGGGCAGCCGGTCTGCGCCATGAAGCCGTCGATCACGCGATGGAATACGATTCCGTCGTAGAACCCTTCGCCGACGAGCTTCTTGATATGGGCGACGTGGCCCGGCGCAAGGACCGGGTTCATCTCGATCACGACCGGTCCCTTGGTCGTCTCCAATGTCAGGGTGTTGCCTTCGGCGCTCATGTCAATCTCCTTAGTTGCCGTCCGGCGCAAAGCGCAGGGAAACGATCTTGTCGGGGTTTTTCACCGCCCCGTTGTTGGCCTGCGTGCCCGCCTTGATCTTGTCGACCACGTCCATGCCCGACACGACCTCGCCGAACACCGTGTAATTGCCGTTCAGGAAAGAGGTGTCGGCGGTGCAGATGAAGAATTGCGAATTGGCCGAATCCGGGTCCTGCGAGCGCGCCATGCCGACGCTGCCGCGCTTGAACGGCGTGGCAGAAGCCTCCAGCGGCACGTTCGGAAGATCGGAGCCGCCGCCGCCCGTACCCGTGGGATCGCCGGTCTGCGCCATGAAGCCGGGGATGACGCGGTGGAACACGATGCCGTCGTAGAAGTGGCGCGCGACGAGCGCCTGGATCTGCTTGACGTGCTTGGGCGCGATGTCGGGCAGCAACTTGATGACGACGTCGCCGTTCTTGGTCTTGAGAACGACGGTGTGGGTCGGCGCATCTTGCGCGAAGGCCGGCAGCGCGGCGGCAAGGGCAAGAGCGACCAAAGCGCGGCGCGTCATAGCGAGCATAGGAAGCCTCGGGTGAGCGCGGACACCCCGCGCGGGCGGCGCTTGATAGCAGCTTCCCGCCCTTACGCAACCCAGGCGGAAAGTGGACGAAATCGCGTTCTCCCGTCACAAAGCGCCATGAGTCGCATCGCCTACGTCAACGGCCGCTATCTCCGCCACGCCAGCGCCGGCGTGTCGATCGACGACCGCGCCTTCGTGTTCGGCGACGGGGTCTATGAAGTCTGCGAGGTGCGGGACGGCGTTCCCACCGACGCGCCCCGTCATCTGGCCCGGCTCGCCCGTTCGCTGGCGGCGCTGCGGATCGAGGCCCCGCTCGGCGAGGCGGCGCTGGCCCGCGTGATGGGCGAGGTGATCGCCCGCAACCGCGTGCGCGACGGGCTCGTCTATTTGCAGGTCTCGCGCGGGGCGGCTCGACGCGATCACGCCTTTCCCGCCGCCGCGCGGCCTGGCCTGGTCGTCACGGCGAAATCGCTCGATCCGAGCGCCAACGAGGCGCGCGCGCTCGGCGGCGTGAAAGTCGTCACGCGGCCCGACGAACGCTGGGCGCATCCGCATGTGAAGACGCTGCAACTGCTGCCCAACGTGCTGGCCAAGCAGAGCGCGCGCGAGGCGGGCGCCTACGAGGCCTGGTTCGTCGATGGGCAAGGATTCATAACCGACGGCGCCTCGACCAACGCCTGGATCGTCACTGCGCAGGGCCGGCTCGTCACGCGCCCGACCGACCCCGCCATTCTGGCCGGCGTCACCCGCGCGACCCTGATCGACGTCGCCGCCCGTCTCGGCTTTGCGCTGGAGCAGCGCGCCTTCGCGCCGGACGAGGCTTACGCCGCGCGCGAGGCCTTTCTCTCCAGCGCGACGACGGTCGTGCTGCCGGTGATCGAGATCGACGGGCGCCCCATCGGCGAGGGCCGGCCGGGGCCGGTCGCGCGCGAACTTCGGCGGCGCTTTCACGACATCGCGACGCGCGGCTTCGCGCCCGTGGACGTACGGGCTGCTGGCGACTAGATTGGGGCGCCGCACGCGAAATCGAGCCATGGCTGACACCAACCTCACGCCGACGCTGAAGCCGGAGACCAAGGTCGAGCGGCCCAAGCTCTATAAGGTGATCCTGTTCAACGACGATTTCACCCCGCGCGAATTCGTCACCAAGGTGTTGCAAGGCGAGTTCCGCCTCAGCGAGCCGCAGGCGCTTCAGGTCATGATGACCGCGCATCGCAAGGGCGTCTGCGTCGTCTCCGTCTATCCCCGCGACGTCGCCGAGACGAAAGCCACCCGCGCCACCGACGCCGGCCGCGCGATGGGCTTTCCGCTCAGATTCGATGTCGAGCCGGAGGAGTGAGGACATGAGCGAGCCTGCGGAACGGTTGATGACCGTCGATAGCTTCCTCGAGTGGGCATGGGGTCGGGAGGGTAAATTCGAGTTGCACGACGGGCGCCCGGTGGCGATGTCGCCCGAGCGCGTCCGCCACGCGGGAACGAAATCGGAAACATTCGCCGCGCTGCGCGACGCGATCCGCCGCGCCAAGCTGCCATGCCGCGCCTATGTCGACGGCATCACCGTGCGCGTGCGCCGCGACCGCGCCTTCGTGCCCGACGTGCTCGTCGTCTGCCCCGCACCGCCGCCCGACGTGGTGGACATCGACAATCCGCTCATTGTCGTCGAGGTGCTGTCGCCTTCAACGGAGGAGGCCGATCACAGCCTAAAGCTCGAAGGCTATCTCTCGCTGCCGAGCCTCGCCCATTATCTGATTCTGGACCCGGTCCGACGCGTCGTGATCCACCACAAGCGCGAGGACGGCGAGCGGGCGGCGACCCGGATTCTGCACGCCGGCCCGCTCCGTCTCGACCCGCCGGGGCTCGAAATCGCCGTCGAAGACCTGTTCGAGCCGGAAGTCTAAATCCGCCGCTCCGTCATCATGTTCTTGATATTGGCGATCGCCTTGGCGGGGTTCAGCCCCTTCGGGCAGGTCTTGGCGCAATTCATGATGGTGTGGCAGCGGTAAAGGCGGAACGGGTCTTCGAGATTGTCGAGCCGTTCCCCCTGCCCTTCGTCGCGCGAATCGATCAACCAGCGATAGGCCTGCAACAAGGCGGCGGGCCCGAGGTAACGGTCGCCGTTCCACCAATAACTCGGGCAGGAGGTCGAGCAGGACGCGCACAAGATGCACTCGTACAGTCCGTCGAGTTCGGCGCGATCCGCCGGGGTCTGGCGCCATTCCTTCTCCGGCGCCGGCGACGTCGTCTTGAGCCAGGGCTCGATCGAGGCGTGCTGGGCGTAAAAGTGGGTCAGGTCCGGCACCAGGTCCTTGACGACCTCCAGGTGCGGCAGGGGATAGATCTTGATCGCGCCCTTGATCTCATCCATGCCGCGCGTGCAGGCGAGCGTGTTCAGCCCATCGATGTTCATCGCGCAGGAGCCGCACACGCCCTCGCGGCAGGAGCGGCGGAAGGTCAGCGTCGGGTCGATCTTGGACTTTATCCAGATCAGCGCGTCGAGCACCATCGGCCCGCAGTCCTCGCGGTCGACCTGGTAGACGTCGATGGTCGGGTTGCCGCCCTCGTCCGGGTTCCAGCGATAAATGCGGAATTCGGTCGTGCGCCTGGCCCCCTGCGGCGGCCCCCACGTCTTGCCCGCCTTGGGCCGTGAATTTTCGGGCAGGGTGAGTTGGACCATGGCGCGAGACTCTGACGGCGCGAAAGCGGGATCTCCATCTGGCCAAGCGCGCGGGAAAGGTCAACCCGGCGCCGAGTGCGTCTTTTGGGCAACAAGCCGCGGGGAAGTTTCTAAGTACGGTTGATTTTGTGTGAATGGAGGCTAGAACTTGTTCCAACGGGGGACGCCATTTGACGCGTTGGGGCCTAATCGCGGCGATCGCCGCATCCACGATGATCGCGGCTCCGGCTGCGGCGGAGGAGGCGTCCGACAACGCCGCGCTCGGCCGTCACGTCATTTCGAGCAGCGTCGGCGTATCTTCCTATTACGGCCCCGGCTTCCACGGCAGGCCCACTGCAAACGGCGAAAAATTTGACATGCACGGCCTCACCGCCGCGCATAAAACCCTGCCGCTCCCCTGCTACGCGCGCGTGACGAACCTTCATAACGGGCGCAGCATCGTGGTGCGCGTCAACGACCGCGGGCCCTATATCACCGGCCGAATCCTCGACGTCTCCGACCGGGTCGCGCGCCTGTTGGGATACGGCGGCGGTTTGGCCAAGGTGCGGCTCGACTATCTCGGCAAGGCGGGCAAAGCCGGCGCGGCCGAACAGCGCGAATTGCTGGCGAGCCTGAAGAACGGCGACGAACCGATCGCCGTCGCCCGGGCGGCGCCCGTCGCGGACGGCGTCAGCGTCGCGCGTCGCAGTTCGCCCGCGCTCGGC